>NZ_NGFN01000430.1 GCF_002148965.1 Streptomyces swartbergensis
GCGCGGGGCTGTATCGATGTGCTGCTCCGCCGCGTGGGCGCGAGCAACCACACGCAACCCGCACCCGCCAGAACACCCCGAGGACCGAACCCTGAGGCGAAGGGCATCGCGAGTTACGTTGGTCGTCAACAGCCGACCGAACGGAGCCCCGATGCCCTTCGCCCGCCTGGCCACAGCAACAACCCCCACCTGCCACATCGGCCTCGGCCTCGCCGCCGTCGGACGCCCCGGCTACATCAACCTCGGCCGGGACGAAGACCTCAGAGAGGACCGCAGTGTCGAGACGCTGCGCACCCGCACCCACGAACTCCTGGACGCCGCCTACGCCCAAGGCGTCCGCTACTTCGACGCCGCCCGCTCCTACGGCCGCTCGGAAGAGTTCCTCGCCGATTGGCTGAACACAAGGCCCGGCCTCGAGGACATCGTCGTAGGCAGCAAGTGGGGCTACACCTACACCGCCGACTGGTCCACCGACGCCGAGACGCACGAGGTCAAGGACCACACCCTCGCCACCTACGAACGGCAGCGCGCCGAGACCGACGCCCTGCTCGGTGACCGGCTCGACCTCTACCAGATCCACTCGGTGACCCCGGACAGCCCGGCCCTCACCGACAAGGAGCTGCACGCGAAGCTCGCGGAAGCCGCCGCCGAGGGACTCACCATCGGCTTCTCCACCAGCGGCCCCGCCCAGGCGGACGCGATCCGCGCCGCCCTCGCCGTCACGGTCGACGGCGAACCCCTCTTCCGTACCGTCCAGTCGACGTACAACGCGCTGGAGACCTCCGCCGCTCCCGCCCTCGCCGAGGCCCACGACGCCGGGCTCACCGTGATCGTCAAGGAGGGCATGGCCAACGGCCGGCTCGCCGGGCCGCACGCGCCGGACGTGCTGAAGGAGATCGCCGAGGAGGCCGGGCTGGGCTGCGACGCCGTCGCCCTGGCGGCGATCCTGCGGCAGCCCTGGGCCGGCGTCGTCCTCTCCGGCGCGGCCACCATCACCCAGCTCGCCTCCAACCTGCACGCGGCGGTCGTCGACCTCGACGACGACCAGCTGGCCCGACTCGCCACGCTGGTCGAGGAACCGCAGGCGTACTGGGAGCGGCGCGGGCAGCTGCCCTGGCACTGATCACACCTCTCCGTGAACCGGCAGCCGTGAGTCACGCATGCCCACCATGAGACATTGATGTCTCATATGGAGTATGGTTGTCTCATGGCTGTCGATCCTGACCACGTGCTGCGCGCCGCCGCGGCCCTGCTGACCCGCAAATCCACCGCGACCATGGACGAGGTCGCCAAGGCCGCCGGGATCAGCCGCGCCACGCTGCACCGCCACTTCGCCGGGCGTGACGCCCTCGTCCGGGCGCTGGAGTCGCTGGGCATCGCGGAGTGCGAGGCCGCGCTGGACGCCGCCCGGCTCGACGACGGCACGGCGAGCGAGGCCGTACGCCGGCTGGTCGGGGCCATGGAGCCCGCCGCCGGACTGCTCGGGTTCCTCTACACCGAGAACCAGCTGTTCGAGGGCGAGGCGCAGAACCCGGGCTGGACCCTGATCGACGAGCGGATCTCCGCCCTGTTCCGGCGCGGCCAGCTCGGCGGCGAGTTCCGCATCGACCTCACGCCGGCCTGGCTCACCGAGGCGCTCTACGGCCTGATGGCCTCCGGCGCCTGGATGGTGCAGAGCGGCAAGGGCGCCCCCAGGGACTTCCAGCACATGATCGTCGAGCTGCTGCTCGGCGGCGCACTACGGAGAGAGGAATCATGACCAGCACCTTGCAGCCGGCGGAGACGGCCGAGGCGGTGAAGCGCCCGGGCCGCTGGCTCGCGCTCGGCGTCCTGGTGCTCGCCGTGCTGCTGGTGGCCGTCGACGCGACCGTCCTCGGTCTCGCGACCCCCTACATCAGTGAGGACCTGAAGCCCTCCGGCACACAGCTGCTGTGGATCGGCGACGTCTACTCGTTCGTCATCGCCGGTCTGCTCGTCTCCATGGGCAGCCTCGGCGACCGGATCGGCCGCAAGCGGATCCTGCTGACCGGTGCCACCGCGTTCGGCGCGATATCCGTGTTCAACGCCTACGCCACCACCCCCGAGATGCTGATCGTGGCGCGGGCGCTGCTCGGTGTCGCCGGCGCGACCCTGATGCCGGCCACGCTGGCCCTGATCCGCAACCTCTTCCACGACCCGCGCGAACGCAGTCTCGCCGTCGGCATCTGGGGCGCCACCGCCTCCGCCGGTACGGCCGTCGGACCGATCGTCGGCGGATTCCTGCTGGAGCACTTCTGGTGGGGCTCGGTCTTCCTGATCAACCTGCCCGTGATGGCCGTCCTGGTGCTCGTCGGTATCAAGCTGCTGCCCGAGTCGCGCACCGCGAACCCCGGTCCCTGGGACCTGGTCAGCGTCGTGCTGTCGCTGGTCGGCATGGTCGGTGTCGTGTACGCGATCAAGGAGGCCGCCACCCACGGCTTCGCATGGAGCACCCTCGGCGCGGGCCTGCTGGGCGTGGCCGCCCTCTACGGGTTCGTACGCCGCCAGCTCACGCTTCCGGCCCCGCTGCTGGACATGCGGCTGTTCCGCAACCGCGGCTTCAGCGGGGCGGTGCTGGCCGACCTGCTGACCATTCTCGGCCTGTCCGGGCTGGTGTTCTTCCTCTCCCAGTACCTGCAACTCGTCCAGGGCAGGCGCCCGTTCGAGGCGGGCCTGGCGGAACTGCCCGCCGCGATCGGCGCGGTGGTGGCCGGACTGGCCGCGGGGCGCGCGGCCCGGCGCTTCTCGGTGCGGGCCGTCGTCTCCGGGGGGCTCGCGGCGATCGGGCTCGCCCTGGCAGCGCTCACGGTGATCGGCCAGTCCACCGGCTACCCGCTGCTCGGGGCCGCACTGCTGGTGGTCGGCGTCGGAGCCGGTTTCTCGTTCACCGTGACCGCCGACGTGATCCTCTCCAGCGTCCCCAAGGAGCAGGCCGGTTCCGCGTCCGCCGTCTCCGAGACGGCGTACGAACTCGGCGCGGCCCTCGGCATCGCCGTGCTCGGCTCCATCGTGACCGGCGTCTACCGCGACTTCACCGGCCCGGCGGGCACACCGGCCGCGGCCCACGAGTCGCTGGGCGGCGCCGTGGAGGCGGCCGCGAGCATGCCCGCGCACACCTCCGCGGTGATGCTGGACGCGGCCCGCACGTCCTTCGTCGACGGCCTGGCCCTCGCGGCGGGCGTCGGAGCGACGGTCCTGCTGTCGGCGGCGGTGGCGGCGTGGTTCCTGCTGCGGGGACAGCGGCTGGAGAGCGGGGCGGAACACCCCTAGGTTGTGAGCGTGTGGTGTGGGCCGACCCTTCCACCGGCCCTGCTCAGCCGCGCCTTTAAGCCCGTTTTCGCCCTCGCCTGATGGTCTTGGCTCCGTAACCCGACGTCGTTCCCCACGGCCGAAGGAGCCACCGATCATGACACGTCGTACGAAGAAGGCGATCGTCACCGTCTCCGTCCTGGCCGCCGCCGGCCTCGCGGGCGGCGGTGTCGCGCTCGCCGCCGACGGTGACGAGACGCCGCGCGAGCAGGTCAGGTTCGTCGTCGAGGAGGGCACCTCCTCCGGCGGAGGCGCGGCGGGCGACGAGGACTGCCCGTGGAAGGACGGCGGCACCGCCCCGAGCGGCACCGCTCCCAGTGGCGGCGACCCCGCCTCGGAGCTGTGACCGTGGCCACCGCCCCGGCCGCCATGACCCCCGACGGCAAGCTCCTGGAAGAGGCCCTCTTCGAGGTCAAGCGGGTGATCGTCGGCCAGGACCGCATGGTGGAGCGGATGTTCACCGCCGTGCTGGCCCGGGGCCACTGCCTGCTGGAGGGCGTGCCGGGCGTCGCCAAGACGCTGGCCGCGAAGACCCTGGCGCATGTCGTGGGCGGACGGTTCGCCCGGCTCCAGTTCACGCCCGACCTCGTCCCCTCCGACATCACCGGCACCCGCATCTACCGGCCCTCCCAGGAGACCTTCGACATCGAACCCGGCCCGGTCATCGCCAACATCGTCCTGGCCGACGAGATCAACCGCGCCCCCGCCAAGGTGCAGTCCGCCCTGCTGGAGGTCATGGGCGAGCACCAGGTCTCCATCGGCGGCACCACACTGCCCGTCCCCGAGCCCTTCCTCGTCCTCGCCACCCAGAACCCGATCGAGTCCGAGGGCGTCTACCACCTCCCCGAGGCCCAGCGCGACCGCTTCCTGCTCAAGGTGGAGGTCGCCGCGCCCAGCGAGTCCGAGGAACTCGCCATCCTCTACCGGATGAGCGTCGACCCTCCCCGCCCGCGCCGGGTCCTCACCCCCGAGCGGCTGGTCGCGCTCCAGCGGTCCACCGACGAGGTGTTCGTGCACCACGCCGTCGCCGAGTACGCCGTACGGCTCGTCTGCGCGACGCGTGAACTGGCCGGTCCTCAGCGGCGGCTGGCCCACGGCGCCGGTCCCCGCGCCACCCTCGGCCTGGTCGCCGCCGCCCGTGCGCTGGCCCTGCTGCGGGGCCGCGGTTACGTCCTGCCCGAGGACGTCGGCGACCTGGCGCACGAGGTCGTCGGACACCGCCTCGTCCTTTCCTTCGACGCGCTCGCCGACGGAGTGACCGGGCCGCAGATCGTCGACGAGGTGCTCGCCTCCGTGGAACAGCCGCGGATCAGCCCCCGTCAGGCGGCCGAGGAGGCGGCGGCATGACCCCCACCCTCGGTGAACTCACCCCCGAGCAGGCGCTGCGGCACCTGGAGCTGCTCTTCACCCGCCACCCCGACGGCCTGCTCCAGGGCGACCACCCGTCCCTGCTGCCCGGGCCCGGCGACGAGGTCGCGGAGACCCGGCCGTACGTCATCGGCGACGACGTCCGGCGGATGGACTGGAACGCCACCGCCCGCACCACCGTCCCGCACGTCCGCCTCACCCTCGCCGACCGCGAACTCACCACCTGGATCGTGCTCGACGCCTCCGCCAGCATGGATTTCGGCACCGCCCGCATGGAGAAGCGGGACCTCGCGGTCGGCGCGGCGGCCGCGGTCGCGTTCCTCACCGAACGGGCCGGCAACCGCCTCGGCGCCGTCTTCGCCGGACAGGGCCCCGGGGACCGTCTCCCGGGAGGCGGACCGTACGGCAGCCGGCGCATCCCGCCCCGCACCGGCCGTCGCCACCTGCTCGCGATCCTGCGGACCGCCCTCGAACGCCCGCGCGTCACCCCCGGGCCCCCGGCACACCACCTCGCCGACGCCCTGCACACCCTGCGCGTCCTGCCCGCCCGCGGCCTGGTCGCCGTCGTCTCCGACTTCCTGGAGACCGGCTGGGAACAGCCCCTGAAGACCCTCGCCCGCCGGCACCAGGTCCTCGCCGTGGAGATCGTCGACCCGCGCGAACTGGACCTGCCGCCCGTCGGGCTGCTCACCGTCGTCGACCCGGAGACCGGACGCAGCCGCGAGATCTCCACGCACACCCGGGGCCTGCGGGAGCGCTACGCACGGGCCGCGCTGGAGCAACGGGCACTGATCCGGCAGTCCATCCGCCGCTCGGGCGCCGCCCATCTGCGGCTGCGCACCGACCGGGACTGGGTCCGCGACGTGGTCCGGTACGTCGAGACGCAGCGGCGCCGGGCCGGCGGCGGGGCGGCATGAGGGAGGCATGATGAGTCTGCGCTCACCCGGCTGGCTCCTGCTGCTCGTGCCGCTCGCCGGCCTGATCGCCGCGTATGTGCTGGTCCAGCGCCGGCGCAGCCGCTATGCCGTCCGCTTCACCAACCTCGACCTGCTCGACAAGGTCGCGCCGAGCAGGCCCGGCTGGCGCCGGCACGCCCCGGCTGCCGTCTTCTGCGCCACGCTCGCGCTGCTGGTGCTGGGCTTCGCCCGGCCGACGGCCGACGTGCAGGTCCCGCGGGAACGGGCCACGATCATGATCGCCTTCGACACGTCCGGCTCCATGGAGGCCACCGACGTCGAACCCACTCGATTCGTGGCCGCCCAGCGCGCCGCCCTCGCGTTCGTCGACCGGCTGCCCGAGCGGTTCAACACCGGACTGGTCTCCTTCAGCGGCTCGGCCACGGTCGCGGTGCCGCCGACCACCGACCGCGTGGTGCTGCGCTCGGCCATCGAGCAGCTCACCCTCGGCCAGGCCACGGCGATCGGCGACGCCGTCATCGCCGCCCGCGACGCCATCCGCGCGCTCGACCGGCAGGCCGAGACCGAACCGCCGCCCGCCCACATCGTGCTGCTGTCCGACGGCGCCAACACCTCCGGCCGCTCGATCGAGTCGGCGGCCGAGGAGGCGGCCGGCGACCGCATCCCGGTCTCGACGATCGCCTACGGCACCGAGGACGGCGTCGTCGACCTCGGCGGCGGCCGCATCCTCCAGGTCCCCGTCGACGGCCCCGCCCTGGAGAACCTCGCCTCCCGCACCGGCGGCGACTACCACGAGGCCGCCACCGGAGAGGAACTCCAGGCGGTCTACGAGGACATCGGCAGCTCCGTCGGCTACCGCACCGAGGAGCGCGAGATCTGGCAGTGGTTCGTGGCCGCCGGCCTGGTCACGGCACTCGTGACGGCCGCGCTGTCCCTGCTGTGGTTCTCGCGGCTCCCGTGATGAAGGAGGTACGACCGTGCCCGACCCCCATCCCCGCTCCGGCCTGGGCGAGCCCCGCGGCCCGTCCTTC
>NZ_NGFN01000431.1 GCF_002148965.1 Streptomyces swartbergensis
CGGGCCAGACCGAACAGCTCGACCAGGGTCTTACCGGCCGACGCCATGGCGTCACGCGGACGCATGGCCTGCTTGGTCTCGACGTCGACGATCAGCTTGTCGAAGTCGGTGCGCTGCTCGACACGCGTGGCCTCGACCTTGTACGTGACCTTGAGCACCGGCGAGTAGATCGAGTCGACCGGGATCCGGCCGATCTCCTGGCCGACCTGCTTGTTCTGCACGGCGGAGACGTAACCGCGGCCACGCTCGACCGTCAGCTCCATCTCCAGCTTGCCCTTGCCGTTGAGCGTGGCGAGGACGAGGTCGGGGTTGTGCACCTCGACACCGGCCGGCGGCGCGATGTCGGCGGCGGTGACCAGACCCGGGCCCTGCTTGCGCAGGTACATCACGACCGGCTCGTCGTGCTCCGAGGAGACGACCAGCTGCTTGATGTTGAGGATCAGGTCGGTGACGTCCTCCTTGACGCCCGGCACGGTGGTGAACTCGTGCAGGACACCGTCGACGCGGACGCTGGTGACAGCGGCACCGGGGATCGAGGAGAGGAGGGTGCGGCGGAGTGAGTTGCCGAGGGTGTAGCCGAAGCCCGGCTCCAGCGGCTCGATCACGAACCGGGAACGGAACTCGTCGACGACCTCTTCGGTCAGGGACGGACGCTGAGCGATCAGCACGGGGTGTTGCCTCCAGTGGTTTGGCGCCCGCTATGTAACGCCGTGGACACCAGGAAGGGTACGGGTCATACGGGCGATACGGTCTCCGAAGAGGCCGAACGGCCCATCTCCTCAACTCGGCAGGCACACGGTGACAGGGAGACAGACCTGCCAACGCGCCGTTTCCAGCTGGCATGTCCTGGCATGTTCTGGCACGTCCTGGCACGTCCGACCGATCAGCCGACGCGCCCTTCGGCATGGTGACGGCCTCGGCCAGCTGCGACAGCCCCTCCTGGGTGAGGTCGCCGAGATCGGCGCCCCAGTGGAGCACGGTGGGCAGGCCGTTGCCCCGCGGGTCGAGCACCCGGCTCACGCCTGCTGCCCGGAGATGGATGAGTCTTTCACCGCTTCCGCCTCGGTATCGACGTCCGCGGCGAGTTCGCCGGCCCGTTGCGCGCCGCGCAATGTGGGTGGGCAGGGCAGTGCTGACCGCGGATGTGGGCGCTGTCGGCCGGGATCGCTCAGGGGCGGGCCTGAGATGGGGGGGATCCGCAGCGCGGGTCACACCGCCGGCCTGCAGGAGCTTGCCGAGATCGGCCGTGGTCTCGGCGGAGCCCCCGGGGAAGGCGAAGGAACCGTGGAAGGCGCCGGGAAAGGGGTGGAGTTCGGTGGGTGTGCCGGCCTGGATGAGGCGCTGGGGCCCGCATTCGCGAGGCGACCGTGCTGGTCACAGCCCTCACGCATGGCTGTGACCAGCACGTCGCCAACAGGCCCTAGTGATGCGCCTCGGCGTCGAAGCCCGCGGGAGCCCGGTCGAGGAACACGGTGACCGAGCTGATCCGGCCGTCCTGGTCGAGCTGGATCACATCCGTTCCGGTGGCGAAGGACGCGCCGTCGCCGTCGCCGGTCAGGATCTCCCACTGGAGCCTGGCGCGGTGGTGGTGGACCTGGGGCCGCTCACGCAGGCGAAGCGCAGCGGTGCCCATGTGAGCGACGAACTGGTTCCGGAAGTCCATCAATGCCTGTGCCCCGCTGAGGATCCCGATCTCTGCGCGGTACTCGACCCCATCAGCGAGGGCCGCGGCCGCGAGTCGGCGCTGCTCCGGTTCAGTGCCGGCGTTCCAGAACCGCACGTACTGTTCGAGCTGTTCGAGTTGCTCGACGACGGCCTCGGTCTCGGTCTCGGCCTCGGTCTTGAGCCGGGGCTCGGGCTGTGCTGTCGACTCGGTCATGGCCGGTGTCCCTTTCGTCCGGTAGATCACTGCGCTACGAGTTGTGCATCCGCCTCCGACTCTGGGTCCGCCGGCGCGGGCTGTCGATGACCTGTGAGGTCATTGCCGTCGCGCGCGAGGCCGGGCAACCTTCAACCCATGACGACCACCACCGAACCGGTCGGGGTGCTGGTGCGGCGCTGGCGGGAGCGTCGGCGCCGCTCGCAGCTTGACGTGTCGCTCGCCGCCGAGCTGTCCACCCGGCACCTCAGCTGCATCGAGACCGGGCGCGCGAACCCCAGCCGGGACATGATCCGGCGGCTGTGCGACGAGCTGGACGTGCCGCTGCGGGAACGCAACGCGCTCTACCTGGCCGCGGGCTTCGCCCCGGTGCACGCCGAGCGCGCCCTCGCCGACCTGGGGGCGGCGCGCGCCGCGGTGGAGGCCGTCCTGACCGGACACGAGCCGAACCCGGCGCTCGCCGTCAACGTGCGCTGGGAGTTGCTGGCCGCGAACCGGGCCATGGGAGTTTTCCTCGGCGACGCGGCGGGGGAGTCGGCGCGGTCGCCGTTCAACGTGCTGAAGGCGACCCTGCATCCCGACGGCCTGTCCCGGCGCATCCGGAACCTCGCGCAGTGGCGGGCGCACGTGCTGCGCCGCGTCCGCCGCCAGCTGGAGCGGACGTCGGCCGCCGGCCTGGCGGAGTTGCTCGCGGAGCTGGAGAGCTACCCCGTCCCCGAGGGAGACGTGGGCCAGGCCTCCCCGGAAGGGGCGGTGGACGACCTGGTGGTCCCGCTGAGGCTGTCGTCCGAGTTCGGCGAACTCGCGCTGCTGTACACCACGACGGTGTTCGGCTCGCCACGGGACGTGACGCTCGACGAGATCGCCATCGAGACGTTCTTCCCGGCGGATCCGCGCACAGCGGCCACGATGCGCGCGGCTGTCGCCCAAACCGTCACGGCGACACTTACGGCTTCGCCCTAGAAGTGGACCGGGAAGTGGACTGGAAAAACGCACCGGCTTCCTGCGAGGAGCCGTTCGGCACCCCGGCTACTGCGGGGCTGCCTGCCAAAGGTGCGCCCGCATGTGGCGGGTTGCCAGTCGTGGTGCCACGGGAGTATGAGCGCTGATGGTCATACGGCCTCCCCTCCGGGTGCGGCGACCCCTGCCGTGTTCTCGACCGACAGCAGGGAGTTCTGCCGTCCGGAGCCGAGCCAGCGCACCAGGGCCACCAGGGCGAGGGCGAGGATGGCGAGGGCGATGAGGATGGCGCTGACGGCGGTCACGCTGGGGTCGATGTCGAAGGTCAGGGAGTTGTAGACCTGTACCGGCAGGGTGACGGTGTCGACGGAGGAGAGGAACTGGGAGATGTAGAACTCGTCGAAACTGGTGATGAAGGAGAAGATCGCGGCGGCGATCATGCCGGGGGCGGCGAGGGGGAAGGTGATCTTCCGGGCGATGGTCAGGCGGACGGCGCCCATGCTGGCGGCGGCGTCCTCCAGCCGTTCGTCGATCCCGCGCAGAGTCGCCACCAGGATCAGCACCGCGATCGGCGAGGCCAGCACAGTGTGGCCGAGGGCGATGGCGAGCGGGCTGCCCAGCATCGAGGCCGGTTCGAAGAGCAGGAACAGGCCCAGCGCGGTGACGATCTGCGGGATGAGCAGCGGCCCGAGAACCAGGGCGTAGACCGCCGAGCGCAGCGGGAGTTCGCTTCTGGTCAGCGCGGTCGCCGCGGTGACGCCGATGATGAGTGAGAACACGGTGCTCAGGGCGGCGATCAGGGCGCTCAGGGAGAGTGCGGCCGGCCATTTGCTGCCGTCGGCGAACAGCGCCTTGTACCAGCCGAGCGTCCAGGAGTCCGGCGGGAACGCGGCGAAGGCGTTGTTGCTGAAGGAGGTGACGAGGATGACGATGATCGGCAGCGCCAGGAACAGCAGGATCACGGTGGCGACCGCGGTCAGCGCGATCCGACCCGCGAGGGTCTTGCGCAGCTCCATCATGACGTACTCCTCTTCTTCCGGCTGGCGCCGAGGGAGCTGACGAGCTTGACCAGGAGCAGTCCGCCGAGGGTGAGCAGCAGCAGGATGACTCCCTGAGCGGCTGCCCCGTTCCATTGGTTTTCCTTGGTCACCTGCTGGTTGATGAGGGTGGCGATCATCGTCTGGTTCGGGCCGCCCATCAGGGCGGGGGTGATGTAGTAGCCCAGGGACAGAATGAAGCTGAGCAGTCCGGCGCTGGCCAGGCCGGGGGCGACCAGCGGCAGGTAGACCCGGCGGAAGATGGTCACGCGTCCCGCGCCCATGCTGGACGCCGCCGCGAGCAAGCGGCGGTCCACGCCGCGCATCACGCCGTAGAGCAGCAGCACGGTGTAGGGCAGCATCATGGAGGTGGTGCCGATGACCACGCCCAGTTCGTTGTAGAGCAGCTGGAACGGCGCCCCCGGTACCGACATGGCGGCCAGGGTCTCGTTCACCAGGCCCTTGTCACCCAGCAGGATGATCCAGCCGTAGGTACGCACCAGGGCGCTGATGAAGTGCGGCACGACGACGACCAGCATGGCCAGTGCCGCCCACAGGGGCTTCAGTCGCGAGATCGCGTTCGCCAGAATGAACCCGAAGACGAGGCTCAACAGCGCTGTCTCCGCGGAGATCCGCAGCGTGGTGAACAGGACCGAGAGATTGACGCCGGTCAGCGCCTCGGCGTACCAGTGCAGGGTGAGCGAGCCGTCGGCGTTCTTCAGGCTGAGGAACAGCGTGGTGAAGATCGGGTAGACGAACAGCACCAGCAGGTAGACGACGACGGGCAGTGCGTAGAGGATGCCGACGCGGGTCTTGCGCGAGGCCAGGAGCTTGCGCGGACGAGCCGGGGCGTTGGCGGTGAGGGTGGCGGCCATGGCTCACCCGCCCTGTTCGGTGGGGAAGAGGTTGACGTCGTCGGGGTCGACGGTGATGCCGACCCGCTCGCCGGTGACGGGGCCGCGGCCGGCCGGAACTTCCAGGCGCAGCAGTGGCGCGTCACCGCCGTCGATGCGCACGCCCGCGCGGACCAGGGTGCCGACGTACGTGGCGATCTCGACCGTGCCGGTACAGAAACCGTCGTCCGGGGCACAGGCCCGCAGCCGGCCCGGCTGGACGGCGACCTTGACCGGGGTGCCGGAGGCCAGCTCGTGACGCCGTGCCTTGATCAGACCGCCACTCCGATCGAGGCGGACCACGGTGTGATCGTCGGTGTTCTGCAGTACGCGGCCGGGCAGGAAGTTGGCCGCGCCGAGGAAGTCCGCCACGAACGGGGTCCTGGGACGTTCGAACAGCTCCCGGGGGGTGTCGAACTGCTCGATCAGGCCGTTGCGCATCACCGCGATGCGGTCCGACAGGACCAGTGCTTCTTCCTGGTCGTGGGTCACGTAGATGACGGTCAGGCCGAGTTCCTGCTGGATCGTCTTGATCTCGATCTGGAGCTGGTCGCGGAGCTTCTTGTCCAGGGCACCGAGCGGCTCGTCCATGAGAATCACCGGCGGCCGGTAGACCAGCGCCCGGCACAGGGCGACACGCTGCTGCTGACCACCGGACAGCTCGCGCGGCTTGCGGCCGCCGAACTCGGACAAACCGGCAATCTCCAGCGTCTCCCCGACCCGCTTGCGGATCTCGTCCTTCGGCACGCCGCGCAGCGTCAGCGGGAAGGCGACATTCTCGCTGACCGTCATGTGCGGGAACAGCAGGTACTGCTGGAAGACGAACCCGAGGTTGCGCTTCTGCGGGGCGAGCTTCGTGACGTCGCGGCCCCCGACGGTGATGGTGCCGGAGTCCGGTTCGCAGAAGCCCGCGATCATCATCAGGGTCGTGGTCTTGCCCGACCCGGAGGCGCCGAGGAAGGTGACGAACTCCCCGGCCGCGATCTCCATGGACGCCTCGTCGACCGCGACGACGTCCCCGTACGTCTTGCGCAGGGCCACTACCGACAGCGCTTTGCCGGTCGCAGTGGCCTGCTTGCCACCGGCCACCTCGACGGACGGTGTGGCGATACCGAATTCAGCCACGAGCCCACTCCAGCCAGCGCTTGGTGACGGCGGTTTCGTTCTTCAGCCACCAGTTGATGTCCGCGTCGAAGCCCTTGTCGTAGTACTGCGGCGCACCGGCGAGTGCGTTGCGCTCGTCCTCGGTGAGCTTGGCGTATGCCAACGGAGAGGAGGGGTTCGACGGGAATGCCTTGGCCAGGTTGGCCTGGCTCTCGGGGCGCAGCGCGAATTCCATGAGCTGGTAGGCGGCGTCCACGTGGGCCGCGCCCTTGGCGATGGCGTAGCCCGAGAACTGGCGGCGCATGCCGTTGAGCTGCCGCGCGACAGGGACGCCCTGCTTCTGCAGATCGGCGATCCGGCCGTCCCAGACGGTGGACATCGTCACCTCCTGGCGGCTGAGGAGCACACCGGGGAGCGGGCCGCTGTCCCAGAACTTCTTGATGTCGGACCGCAGCCGGGTCAGCACCTTGAAGGCGTGGTCCAGGTCGAGCGGGTACAGCTTGTCCATCGGGACGCCGTCGGCCAGCAGCGCGAACTCCAGCTCCGGCAGGTCACCGTCCGGGCTGACCATCGCACGGCCACCCGTGAAGGCCTTGGTGTCCCAGAAGTCCGCCCACGACTCGGGCTTCCTGCCGCCGAAGGCATCCGTGCGATACGCGATGCACTGACCGTAGAAGCTGTGACCGATGGCATGGCCGGTGACCTGGTTCTCAGGGATCTTCGCGCTCTTCACGCTCTTGATCC
>NZ_NGFN01000432.1 GCF_002148965.1 Streptomyces swartbergensis
CCGTCGGCGGCTTGCGGTGGTCGGGGGTCCGGGGGTCTGGCCCCTCACTGGCGGACTCCACCTTCCAGTTGGCAGCTATGGGTAGTGCGTGGGTGGGTGGAGGTCGTAGCGTCTTGGCTAGCGGTGCTAGTTAAAGAGCTTCGGAGGGTGTCCGCATGTCCGAGTCGTCCAAGCTTCCTCCCTTCGACCCCGCCGATCCCCTCGGCCTCGACGACCTCCTGGAGCCGGAGGACCTCGGGATCAGGAACACCGTGCGGGACTGGGCCGCGGACCGGGTGCTGCCGTATGTCGCCGAGTGGTACGAGCAGGGGGAGCTGCCGGGGATCCGGGAGCTCGCTCGGGAGCTGGGGAGCATCGGTGCCCTCGGGATGTCCCTGGAGGGGTACGGGTGCGCCGGGGCGTCCGCCGTGCAGTACGGGCTCGCCTGTCTGGAGCTGGAGGCCGCCGACTCCGGGATCCGGTCCCTCGTCTCCGTGCAGGGCTCCCTCGCCATGTACGCCATCCACCGCTTCGGCAGCGAGGCGCAGAAGCAGCAGTGGCTGCCCCGGATGGCTTCCGGCGAGGTCATCGGGTGCTTCGGGCTGACCGAGCCCGACCACGGATCCGACCCGGCCGCCATGCGGACGTACGCCAAGCGCGACGGCACCGACTGGGTCCTCAACGGCCGCAAGATGTGGATCACCAACGGGTCGGTCGCCGACGTCGCCGTCGTGTGGGCGCAGACCGAGGACGGGATCCGGGGGTTCGTGGTGCCGACCGGCAGCGGTGGGTTCTCCGCCCCGGAGATCAAGCACAAGTGGTCCCTCAGGGCCTCCGTCACCAGTGAGCTCGTCCTCGACGACGTACGGCTGCCCGTCGACGCCGTACTGCCGGAGGTCACCGGACTGCGCGGGCCGCTCAGCTGTCTGTCGCACGCCCGGTACGGAATCGTCTGGGGGGCCATGGGCGCGGCCCGCAGTTGTTTCGAGGCCGCGGTCGACTACGCGAAGTCGCGGGAGCAGTTCGGGCGGCCCATCGGGGGCTTCCAGCTCACCCAGGCCAAACTCGCCGACATGGCGGTCGAACTGCACAAGGGAATTCTGCTCGCCCATCATCTGGGGCGGCGTATGGACGCCGGCCGCCTGCGTCCCGAGCAGGTCAGCTTCGGCAAGCTCAACAACGTACGAGAAGCGATCGAGATCTGCCGCACGGCCCGCACCATTCTCGGCGCCAACGGGATCTCGCTCGAATACCCCGTCATGCGGCACGCGACCAACCTCGAGTCGGTGCTCACCTACGAGGGCACCGTCGAGATGCACCAGCTCGTGCTGGGCAAGGCGCTCACCGGACTCGACGCCTTCCGGTAGACCCCGTCCGGTACACCCTGCGCAGGGGCAGGGCCGGTGAGCGGCCCTGCCTCAGCTCTGGTTGAAGAAGCCGTCCGTACGGTGTCCGGCCGGGTCGCCGTTGACGATCTCCGTGTTGGCGGGGGTCAGCAGGAACACGCGGGTCGACACCCGCTCGATCGAACCGCGCAGGCCGAAGATCAGCCCGGCCGCGAAGTCGACCACGCGCTTGGCGTCGGCGGCGTCCATGGCCGTGAGGTTCATGATGACCGGCACGCCCTCGCGGAACAGCTCGCCGATGGCGCGCGCGTCCCGGAAGCTGTCCGGGGTCACCGTGCCGATGCGGCGGCCCTTCTCCTCGGCGACGTCCGAGGCCACCTTGACGCGCGGATCGGTGACCCAGGCCTCCCCGGGCTCGGTCCCGTCGGAGTAGTCGTCGTCGTAGTAACGCTCGTCTTCGTTGTCGTCGACGAGGCCAAGCCAGGCACTTGCCTTGCGTACCGATCCCATGGACGCCTCCTCTCACAGCGGTCTTTCTTGCTTTCCGCATCCCTATGGTCGTCCATGATGCGGATGGCGCGCCAAGTGGATAGACGCCGCACGGGGGGTTTGTGACGGTACTGGTGCACAGCGAATCCGTCGAGAGTCCGTGTTTCCCAAGGGTCTTGCCGTAAACGGCTGCTGACTGTGAGTGAAATATGATTCTTCGCGGCGTACGGGTGATGAGCGGTGCGTACGAGTGAACCCGATGGCCGATACCATGCGGCGCCAAACGTCGTGCGGAGAGCGGGGGGACGTCGTGTTCGGAATGGTCAGGCCCTGTCGGCACCGGCTCGGTGAGAGCCTCATGGCCCAGTGGATGGCGCATTTGTGTGGGCTGTGTCTCGCGCTGCGCGGAGACCACGGTCAGCTCGCGCGCATCGTCACGAACTATGACGGGCTTCTGGTCTCCGTGTTGACGGAGGCTCAGGTGGAGCGGACGCCCGGCACGTCGAGTGGTGTGGGGCGGCGTACGGCGGGGCCGTGTCCGCTGCGCGGGATGCGCACCGCGTCCGTCGCGCACGGTGAGGGAGCGCGGCTCGCGGCGGCCGTGTCGCTGGTGCTCGCCTCCGCCAAGGTGCGCGACCACGTCGCCGACGGCGACGGACTGCTGGCCCGCGCGCCGGTCGCGCGCGCCGCACGCCGGGTCGCCGCGGGCTGGGACCGCGCCGGGGCGCGCACCGGCTCCGCCGTCGGGTTCGACACGGCCCTCCTGGTCGATGCCGTGGACCGGCAGGGCGGCATCGAGGCGCTCGCCGGGCCCGGCACGCCGATCCTGGCGGTCACCGAACCGACCGAGACCGCGACCGCCGCCGCCTTCGCGCACACGGCGGTCCTCGCCGGCCGGCCGCACAACGCCGGACCGCTCGCCGAGGCCGGACGGCTCTTCGGACGGCTGGCCCACCTGCTGGACACCGTGGAGGATCTGAACGCTGACGCCGCGTCAGGCGCCTGGAATCCGATCGCCGCGACCGGCACCTCCCTCGCGGAGGCCCGGCGGCTCGCCGACGACGCGGTGCACGGGGTGCGGCTCGCGCTGCGCGAGGCCGAGTTCACCGACGCGAAGCTCGTGCATCTGCTGCTCGTGCACGAACTGCGGCGCTCGGTGGACCGGGCGTTCGGCACGGTGCCGCTGTGCGCGTCACACCAGGGCGGGCCGTACGGGCAGCAGCCGCCTCAGGGTCCGTACGCGCAGGGGTCGGACGGCTCTGGGCGGAACCCGTACGCGGGCGGTGGCGGGAACCCGTACGCCGGTGGGGGAGGAGGGTTCGGCGGTGGTGGTTTCGGTGGTGGCGCGCCGGTGCCCCAGCCGCCCCGTGGCCGGCGCGGGTTCTGGGCCGGCTGCGGGATGTTCTGGCTGCTGTGCTGCACCTGCAAGCTGTGCTGTGCCAAGGAGTACGAGGGGCCGTGGTCCCGGAAGAAGCGTGAAGGCTGCTGCCGGGATTGCGACTGCGACGGGTGCGACTGCTGCTGCCCCTGAGGCGGCTGACCCGCCTCGTATCCCTCGCACACTGCTGCCGCCGGGCGCGTTCTCCCGCCCTTTCGCGGCTCATGACGGGGCGTTCGAAAGGCCACGGCCGAAAGGCCCTCTTGCGCCTACCGGCCGTTCGGCCGAATACTCCCCCCAGCGCTTGTCAGGGGCACGGCGGGTTCGGAATCCGAACAAGCCGGTCCCGGACTGCGCCTCACGGGCCCGAAACCCCACGAGGGCCCCCTACTTCCTTTGTGGAGGAACGAAAAGTGAGGATCAAGCGCACCACCCCCCGCAGCGGCATTTCGAGACGGACCCGGCTGATCGCCGTTTCCACCGGCCTCGTCGCCGCCGCCGCGATCGCGATCCCCAGCGCGAACGCGTCCGACACCCCGGCCACCTTCAGCGCCACCGAGCTCAAGAGCGCCAGCAGCTCGCTGCTGAAGGCCGACATCCCGGGCACCGCCTGGGCCGTCGACAGCAAGACCAACCGCGTGCTCCTGACCGTCGACAGCACGGTCAGCCAGGCCGAGATAGCGAAGATCAAGCAGCAGGCCGGCGCCAACGCCGACGCGCTCACGATCAAGCGCACCCCCGGCAAGTTCAACAAGCTGATCCAGGGCGGCGACGCCATCTATGCGAGTAGCTGGCGCTGCTCCCTCGGCTTCAACGTCCGTGCCAGCAACGGCACCGAGTACTTCCTGACCGCCGGTCACTGCACCGACGGCGCGGGCACCTGGTACTCCAACTCCGGCCGCACCACGGTCATCGGCTCGACCGCCGGCTCCAGCTTCCCGGGCAACGACTACGGCCTCGTCCGCTACAGCGGCTCCGTCAGCCGTCCCGGCACCGCGAACGGCGTGGACATCACGCGCGCGGCCACGCCGAGCGTGGGCACCACCGTCATCCGTGACGGCTCCACGACCGGTACGCACAGCGGCCGTGTCACCGCCCTCAACGCCACCGTCAACTACGGCGGCGGGGACATCGTCTCCGGCCTGATCCAGACCACCGTCTGCGCCGAGCCCGGTGACTCCGGCGGTTCGCTCTACGGCAGCAACGGTGTCGCCTACGGTCTGACCTCCGGCGGCAGCGGTAACTGCTCCTCCGGTGGTACGACGTTCTTCCAGCCCGTCACGGAGGCCCTGAGCGCCTACGGGGTCAGCGTGTACTAGGCCGGCCGGTCCCGGTCGGCAGCAGGCTGAGTTTCTGTGCCCCCGCACGCACTGCGTGCGGGGGCTTCTCCTTTTTGGTGGGATTGGCGCGAGTTTTGGCGGGGTTGCCGTGGGCCGGCCGGGCAGGCGATTTTCGGCCACGGCCAGACCTCACAGCGTGGGCACACGTTACTCGCGCGTAGTGTTTGCAGTGTGAACGTGCGTGAAGCGGGCGTGAGTTGGGCCCGATTTGACCGTGAGCGGTCAAAATGAGGGGGCGTGCGTTCCGTAATCTACGCGCGTCCTGAACTCGACCTTGTGTGCTCCCCGTTGTCCTCGGAATAGTGGGCGCTCGTCAACAAAGCCTTCCGGTTCGCGAGGTCCCCACAACCTCTCGGGCCGACCCCCCACAGGAGGACGTGAGTTGAAGCACCGACGCATACCCAAGCGGCGTGCAGCCGTGGCAGGTGCGGGCATCGCCGCACTGGTCGCCGCGGGAGTCACCTTCCAGACTGCGAACGCCAGCGAGACCCCGGAGGCCTCCGCGCCCCGGACCCTGTCGGTCACGGCGGCTGGAAAGCTCGCCTCGACGCTGGCCGAGGACCTCGGCGCCGACGCGGCGGGCACGTACTACGACACGAAGAGCAAGAGCCTCGTGGTGAACGTGCTCGACGAGGCCGCGGCCGAGGCCGTCGAGAAGGCCGGAGCCAAGGCGAGAGTCGTGGCGAACTCTCTCGCCGAACTGAAGAGCGCCCGCGGCACGCTGAAGCAGGACGCGACGATTCCGGGCACCTCCTGGGTGACCGACCCGACGACCAACAAGATCGTCGTCACCGCCGACCGTACGGTGTCCAAGGCCGAGTGGGCGAAGCTGACGAAGGTCGTCGACGGGCTCGGGGCGAAGGCCGAACTCAAGCGGACGAAGGGCGAGTACAAGCCCTTCATCGCCGGTGGCGACGCGATCACCGGCGGCAGTGGCCGCTGCTCGCTCGGCTTCAACGTGGTCAAGGGCGGCGAGCCGTTCTTCCTGACCGCCGGGCACTGCACCGAGGGCATCTCGACGTGGTCGGACTCCAGCGGCAAGGAGATCGGCACCAACGCGGACTCCAGCTTCCCGGGTGACGACTACGGGCTGGTCAAGTACACCGCGGAGGTGGCTCACCCGAGTGAGGTGAACCTCTACAACGGCTCGACGCAGAAGATCACGGGTGCCGCCGCGGCGACGGTCGGCATGGAGGTCACGCGGAGCGGTTCGACGACGCAGGTGCACGACGGGAAGGTCACGGGGCTGGACGCCACCGTGAACTACGGCAACGGCGACATCGTGAACGGTCTGATCCAGACCGACGTGTGCGCGGAGCCCGGTGACAGCGGTGGCTCGCTCTTCTCGGGCAGCAACGCGATCGGGCTGACGTCCGGGGGTAGTGGTGACTGCACGTCCGGTGGGGAGACGTTCTTCCAGCCTGTGACGGAGGCGCTGTCGGCTACCGGGACCGAGATCGGCTGAGGTCTGGTTCTGGGTTTGTGAAGTCCCGCCCCTTGTGTGAGGGGCGGGACTTTCGCGTTTGCCTCCCGCGGTGGAGCGGGGGTGCCTGCGGCGGCCTGTGGCTGCTTCGGTGGGGGTGCGCGTAGCGCGTGACGCCGGGTGGTGGGKCGGGGMCGCGCCGGGGGTGTCCGTCCTCGGAACRGCGCGATGGGSTCGGACRCCGGCTGACTGTCCGTTGACGCGCCAACCGCTGCGGACACCCCCCCGGCACGTCCCCTTCCGTGCGTACGCGGGTGCGGGTGCGGGTGCGTCGTGTGCGGGGTGCGGGGTGCGGGGTGCGGCACCCTTCCGTGCGGGGTGCGGGTGCGCGGTACGGCGCCCTTCCGTGCTGCGCGGGTGCGGCTCCCCGTGTGCGTTACGGCGCCTTGCGGCGGGTTGCGGCTGCCGCCATCGTGATCGCGGCTCCCACCACTGCCCATGCCGCCAGTACCAGGAGTGGCGTGGTCATGGCGTTGTTCTCGAAGTAGGCGATCGAGCGGGTCGACCAGGTGCCGGCGCCCGGGGGCAGGGCCGGGCCGATGGCCTTCCAGAAGGGTGGGAGGAGG
>NZ_NGFN01000433.1 GCF_002148965.1 Streptomyces swartbergensis
GGCCCACCCCACGCCACGACGTGCACACAGTCCGCAAATCAGGCACTGCGAAACAACGAACCAAGAAGACAACGACCCCACGACCCCGCCGCACAGGTTAAAGATCAAGTTAGTAGCTCCGCTACGAGGGCTCTCCGGCGCCTTGCAATGCACGGCACCAGACCACGCGACCTCGCCGGGCGCTCATACTGCAAGGACCCCTTACTCCTGCCCCGACTTCGGGGATGCGAGGGCCGCAGCGCCAGCCTCGCGATCACGAGCGACGACCCTTTACCGGGAAAGGCTCATTGGGGCGCGGGCAGCTCGTCCTCCGTCCAGCACAACGTTCGGGGAAGGTCCGGATGGGCGTCCGTGGCCTCCCACTCCTCATCACCCGGCAGTATTGCGATCCAAGGGCGCGGCGAGGCGAGTAGGTTCCCGATGAAATCGAGAACCGACGACAAAGTTTCCCCGGGAAGTTGCGCGTCGGACGAGTAGGGGCTCTCGATGTCCCACGAGCCCAGCTTTCCCGTTCTGGTGTCAACGAGGAGCATGTTGCTACTCAGAGCGGCTATGGGCACGATGAAGGGTTTATCGGTTTCGCGCAGGTTGCTGTCGTCCGTCATGGCGAAACGTAGCCATGATGCGCGCTTCTTAAGAATGTCTTCGGTGCCGAGCAGCGTGAAGCCGGGAGGGATGATCGTGGTGGTGCCGGAGCCGTCGTGGCAGAGCAAGGAACGTTCCACGTCCTCCGGTAGGCGTACCCCGAGCTGATCATGAAGTTGTTGGATGCCCGAGGGAGTGCACGGCCCTGGCAAAGCAGGTTCGTCCGGTGCATGCCGGACTATCCACTGTTCGATCTTCTCCCAGGACTCTTCAACCGACATGTTCCGCTCCTTCGTTGTCGCAGCCGGTGTGTTGGACCAAGCGTGTGATGACGGTAATGGTCCCAATGCCGCGGCCTCGGGTTGTGCGTTGGGCGGGGTATGGGAGCTCGGAGTGAGGAGACCCGATCGTTCGGGCGGAACGACCAGTACCTCGTCGTCCGTACAGCAACTCAGCGGGGCCGGGCTGCGATGGTCATCTGCTCAGTGGTGACGGTTGTCGCCGCTGTGATGCTGGCGGTTGCGGACCGGTTCCCCTGAGAGATGGAGGCGGTGAAGTGGCGATTGAAAGGACGCGGTGATCATGAGTGACCTGGGACGGTTTGGCGTACCTGTGACGGAAGGCCCATTCGGCGGCTGCCAGGTGCTGCGCGAGCAACTTGTGGGGGTGATCGGTTCGATTCGCTCCCATGCGGCGATGATGCACGGTCTGGCCTTTGATGGGGTGAGCGCCCCACCGGTCTCCGGAAAGCCCGACAGCCGTGACCTCCTTGGCGGGGAAGAGCGCTCGCCCTCGCAGTGAAGGGCCAGGCCGTTTCGTCTATCGCCCTGGGCGCGGCGGTGCCATGCGGCTGCACCCACGACTGTCTCTGGACAGCGACCTGTTCGGGTTGGCGCCTGTGAAGCCGCTTCCTGTCGCTGCTGAGGAGCGCCTTAGGTGATGCCGTCGGGCATCGGGCCTGTGGCCCGAGGTTCAACGGCGCGGGACGAAGGTACCCGGTCGGCACGGTGGCCGATGCCGGATCTACGGCGACGGGTGGACCACTGGTCCCGGCGCGTTTCCCTAGCGGCTGCCGTCAGGTCGGTATAGCGTTGTGGAGAGTAGTCGTGGTTCCGAATTCCCGTTCGCCCGTGATCGAATCACGGGCGTTCTTGCTGTTCAGCACCTCTCCGGACCAGGGCGATCACCTCCCGGGCACGCAAGGTGCGGGCCCGGTTTCCCTCGAAGGAGACCATCATGGCCAAGGGCACTGTCAAGTGGTTCAACAGCGAGAAGGGCTTCGGCTTCATCGAGCAGGAGGGTGGCGGCCCTGACGTCTTCGCCCACTACTCCAACATCGCCAGCCAGGGGTATCGCGAGCTGCACGAGGGCCAGAAGGTCGAGTTCGACGTCACCCAGGGCCAGAAGGGCCCGCAGGCGGAGAACATCCGGCCCGCCTGACCGCACCCCCGTCCCGATGATGCCCGGCGTCCGCACCCGGAACGCCGGGCATTGGCGCCTCAGCGGCGTGGCAGGCAACCGGTCGGGTGCTGGCATGCAATCGCGCGAACAGTGAGCGCCTCGGCCTGCCGTGGGGTGTCGCTCAGCGCATATACCCGCCCTGGACGTGGCTCCCGCGTCGTTGGGCTCCTCAGCCGGGCAGCGCGGGGGCGACAGTCCGGGGCTTTGAGCGGCGTACTGTCCGTCGCACCTTGCTCACAGGTTGTGGACAGTGCGCGAAGCCCAGGGCGCGCGTGCCGAGAGATCACTGTTCAGATGCCGGCGCGGGCTCCGACTCGTCGTCTCGGGGGGCGGAGGTCTGCGGTCGGCCGAAGAGCAGGTCATAGCCTGGGGGCAACTGCAGGAGGACTCTGTTCGTCAGGTCTTCGCCTGCGGTATCGGCCGTAACGCTGAGCACTGCGCTGACGTCCCAGGTCGCTGTCTTCTCGGTGGCTCCCTCGATCCATGCCGCTGTGGCCCGGACGAACCGCTCCGGCGACAGCGGTTCGTGCGCCTGGAGCGGGTTGAGCAGCACCATGGCAAAGGTTTCAGGGAGCTGGGCTGCCAGCTCGGCACGTGTCTCCCCCACCAGGTGTGCGCCCAGGAGGGCGAGCACGACTCGGGCGGCTCGCTCAGCCTCCTGCGGTGTGCTGTATTCACCCCGCTCCTGGACGGCCGCCAGGAACTCGTCCCATTGCATGCGCATGGTGTTCCTCCCTGGTCGATGCCAGGCCGACCTGCGTTGCGGCGGCCCGGGCCGTTGCTCGGCGGCGGCGCCGCCACCATGGTCAGCCGGGCTGATCTGCTTACATGCCGAGTCCCTGCCTCTGCGTCATCCGATACCGCCTCGCAGGCGGGCCTCACTCTGTTTGTACCACTCAGCCTTTGGGATTACGGCTACTGGCGGTTGGGTGCCGCCGGAGACCGGCATCCGTATGAGTCGACAAGAGGTCTTCGACCGGGTCGACTGAGCGTCTCAGTCAGCGCGAGGGGCAATCCCTATGTCCGGAGTGCAGGACGCCCGGTCCTGGCAGGGTGGGGGCCTGTCAGGTGTCGGTGCGCCGGTGGCGCTGGTAGTGGCGGGCGGAGCGGGCTCGGTTGCCGCAGGCTGCGGAGCACCATTCCCTTCGAGGGTGGTCCTTGAGGAAGTACAGGACGCATCCCGGGGCCAGGCAGGCGCGCAGCCGGCGGCGGGCGTCCTGGCTGAAGAGCTCGATTGATTCTTCAGCGATGGCGGAGGCGGCGGCGGAGGCCGCCTGGCCGCTGGTGCGGGTGTGGCGTGAGGGTGCCTGGCCGGGCGTCCAGGACAGCGCCGACCAGTGAGGTGTGTCGCCGGCGGCCTTGTTGAGCACGGTGACGGCTGCCTGCAGATCGCGGGTGCGGGACGCGGCTGCGGGGCGCGGGTCCTGGACGGCCTCGGCGGCCAGCCGGCGCAGAGCGTCACGCAGGCTGATCAGCCGGTCGCCGAGGCGGTCGAGGTCAGCGGCGGTGAGGGCGTCGAGGTCGTCCGGCGTCATCAAGTCGACGCGGGGGGAGACGGCGTGCAGCCAGGACCTCGTGCCGTCCGGGTCACGCAGCGCGTCGTGCACGCCGTCCCGGTCGGCCCAGATGGTGTTCATCAACTCCACCGGGAGCGGCTCGTCCAGCAGCGGGGCGTTCGTGGTCATGCCATCGAGGCTATCGCAGTTCTAATGGTTGCAGTCGCATCCATCCGTTGACATGGGAGCAGGTGCGTGTCATGGTTCCTCTAATGGTTGAAGGCGTACACAAGCGTCAGAAACAAAGTGATGAAGGAGTGCTCCTTTCATGACCGGTTTCGCCCCCGTCGAGCCCGCCACCGCGACCGGCAAGGCCGCCGAGCTGCTGGCCGACGTGCACAAGACTCTCGGCCTGACGCCGAACATGACCAAGGTGATGGCCAACAGCCCCGCGCTGCTCACGGGCTACCTGGCTCTGTCGGGTGCGCTGGCCGGCGGCGTGCTGACCGCCCCGGTCCGTGAGCGTCTCGCGCTGGCCACCGCCGAGTACAACGGCTGCGAGTACTGCCTGTCGGCCCACACCTACATCGGTGCGAACATCGCCAAGATCGACGCTGTCGAGCTGGAGGCGGCCCGGGACGCCAAGGCATCCGACCCGCACACCCAGGCGCTGCTGACCCTGTCCGACGCCATCGCCCGCGGCCACGGCCAGGTCGACGACGCCGCTGTGCAGGACGCGCGTGACGCCGGCGCCACCGACGCCGAGATCGGCGAGGTCGTCGGCCACCTGGCCCTGAACGTCCTGACCAACTACTTCAACCTCCTCGCCAAGGTCGACAACGACTGGCCCGTGGTCACCCCGCGCATCGCGGCCTGAACCGCGCCCGTCCCGCGGCCCGTCCTCATACCCCCAGCCGGGGTCGGGCCGACGGCCACCCACTCGCCCGCCCCTCAGCGCTCCACGGCAGCACCTGGGAGGAAGAACGATGACCGACCCGGTACACACCACCACTGCGGAGTTCCACGAAGGTGAGCTGGCGGTGCAGCGTCATGCGGGCGTGGCCAGGGACGCAGCTCGGCTCTCCGGCATGCTGGCCCCCGCCCAGCTGCGGGGCGGCGTGATGCGATTCCTGGCGGAGAGGACCTTCGCGGCGATCACCGCCCGCGACGCGACCGGCGTGCTGTGGATCTCCCCGCTCACCGGTCCGCCCGGGTTTCTCCGCGTCACCTCGCCGACGGCCCTCGATGTGCGAACGCTGCCCGCCGAGGGCGACCCGCTTCATCAACTGGCGACGGATCAGCCGGTGGGGCTGATCGTGATCGAGTTCGCCGCCCGCCGTCGCCTGCGGATCAACGGCACTCTGTCCCGCACCGGGAGCGGCGGGCTGCACATCGACGTGGAGCAGGCGTACGGCAACTGCCCGCAGTACATCCAGCGCCGCCACCTCGAACCCGCACCCGTCGCCCCCTCCGGCGCGGAGCCGGTGCGGCACGGCATCACCCTCACGCAGGACGACATCGACCTGATCCGCCGCTCCGACACCTTCCTGATCGGCACCACCCATCCCGCCCGCGGCAACGACGCCTCCCACCGCGGCGGGCCCCCCGGATTCGTCCGCGCCGAGGACGGAAGGCTGTGGTGGCCCGACTACTGGGGCAACAACATGTTCAACACACTCGGCAACCTCGAGGCCAACCCCGCGGCCGCTCTGCTCTTCTGCGACTTCACCACCGGCCGCACCCTGCACCTGTCCGGCCGGGCTGCCCTGGAATGGACCCGGCCGGGCACCCCCGGCGACGACGACCGCACCGGCCGCCGCGTCCATTTCACCCCCCAGCGGCTGGTGGCCGGCCGGCTGTTGCCGCTGCAAGCCGACACCGTCACCGCCGCCCCCGACAACCCGCCGCTGACCGACCAGCCATCCGAACAGTGAGTGAAGGACAGCTCTCCCATGCCCGACGCGCGCCCGCCCTTTCCGCCGTTCGATCTCGACAGCGCCCAGGCCAAGGTCCAAGCCGCCGAAGACGCCTGGAACACCCGCGACCCGCACCGGGTCGCCCTCGCCTACACCGAGGACTCCGCCTGGCGTAACCGGGACGTGTTCCTCACCGGCCGCGACAAGATCGTCGAGTTCCTCACCACCAAGTGGGAGCGCGAACTCGACTACGTCCTGCGCAAGAGCCTGTGGGGCTTCCGCGAGAACCGCCTGGCTGTCCGATTCCAGTACGAGTGGCACAACGCCGAAGGCCAGTGGTTCCGCTCCTACGGCAACGAACTGTGGGAGTTCGCCGACAACGGCCTGATGCGCCGTCGCGAGGCCAGCATCAACGACCTGCCCATCAGCGAGGCCGACCGCCGCTACCTCGGCCCCCGCTCCGAAGCCGAGCGCAGCCCCGGACACAACCTTCCCCTCGCCTGAACCACCGCACGGCCCCCGGGCCGGCGTCAGCCTCAGCCCTCGTACGTCACTGCGGTTCTCCCTCTTCCCGCATCGGCGCGTTCGTAGGTCTTTCCCTGGAGTGGGAGGGGCGTGACTTTCTCAGGCGCGTCATGCGGCGGTGGCTGCGCCAGACGGACTCCTGGCTGCTGTAGAGGGCCGCGGTACGGCAACGGTGTGTGCCGTCCCGGTGCCCGCGCCGTTTGGCGGGCGCATCCCGGGTCACCTGGGCGACCAGATCGGGCGCGTCGCCCTTCGGGACATGGTCACAGCCGGGCAGCGGTATCAGCCAGGCTGCGGAGATCATGCCCAGGCGGCGCGGGTGACCTGGCCTCCCTCTCGAAGGCGGATCTACAGCGGGTCGGCGACGCGGGGATTCCTGGCCGGCGGAAGAGACCCGTGATCAGCTCATCAACGTGTACCTGGTGCCGGGGCTACGGGGCGATCTCCTCCAGCAGTTGCGGGCCGTTGTTGCGGACGTCGTTGACGGTGGTGGGGACCGGGCGGGCGTTCAGGTGGCCGCCTGCGGGCGGGGTGAGCAATGTGCGCAGTTGGTCGGGGTCCTCGTGGCGGGGATCTAGCCAGGCG
>NZ_NGFN01000434.1 GCF_002148965.1 Streptomyces swartbergensis
GCTCCCCCGTGAGCCGCCCCCGTCCCCTTGCTTTCCCCCGTGTGTGCGTCAACCACCGTCATGAAAGCGGTGTGCTGACGCCCGGTGCCGCGAGCGCACCCCCGCCCGCTCRCGGCACCGGACTTCTCGGAACCCCGGTTCACGTCGTGCAGACGCGTGATCACTGCGCTGGTGCTGGTGCCGTGCAGCGTGTTCATCTCGCGCCCCCCGTCGTGGACTTCCGGTGTGCGGCCCGCCGGTCGGGCGGGCTTTCCTGCTTGTGCCGAAAAGCTTGCCGCGGCACTTTCATGGCCGTGTCCGCCGACTGTCACAGACCTGTCACAGGGCTCGGCCACATGGCGGACACACCTCATACACAGGCGTCAACGCTGTGCGCGGATCTCATCTCGGCCCACAGGTCGAACCCCGGCCCCTCCATGGGCCAGAATGTGCCCGTGCCTTCCCTGTTGCTGATCGAGGACGACGACGCCATCCGGACGGCCCTGGAGCTCTCTCTGACGCGCCAGGGTCACCGGGTGGCGACCGCTGCCAGTGGTGAGGACGGTCTGAAGCTGCTGCGCGAGCAGCGGCCGGATCTGATCGTGCTGGATGTGATGCTGCCCGGCATCGACGGGTTCGAGGTGTGCCGGCGCATCCGGCGCACGGACCAGTTGCCGATCATCCTGCTGACCGCGCGCAACGACGACATCGACGTGGTCGTCGGGCTGGAGTCCGGTGCCGACGACTACGTCGTCAAGCCGGTGCAGGGGCGGGTGCTGGACGCCCGGATCCGGGCCGTGCTGCGGCGCGGCGAGCGGGAGTCCAACGACGCGGCGACGTTCGGCAGCCTCGTCATCGACCGCTCGGCGATGACCGTGACGAAGAACGGCGAGGACCTCCAGCTCACGCCGACCGAGCTGCGGCTGCTGCTGGAGCTGAGCCGGCGGCCGGGGCAGGCGCTGTCCCGGCAGCAGCTGCTGCGGCTGGTGTGGGAGCACGACTACCTGGGCGACTCGCGGCTGGTGGACGCCTGTGTCCAGCGGCTGCGCGCCAAGGTCGAGGACGTCCCCTCGTCCCCGACGCTGATCCGGACCGTGCGTGGTGTCGGCTACCGGCTGGATCCGCCTCAGTGACACAGCGGCACCACCAAGGGGGGGACCGCGGCTGGACCGCGGCGCGCAAGGGAGTTCTGTCGCGGCTGCGCTTCACCAGCCTGCGTCTGAGACTGGTCGTCGTCTTCGGCCTGGTGGCGCTGACGGCCGCCGTGTCCGCGTCCGGCATCGCGTACTGGCTCAACCGCGAGGCCGTGCTCACCCGCACCCAGGACGCCGTGCTGCGCGACTTCGAGCAGGAGATGCAGAACCGGGCGGGCGCGCTGCCCGAGCATCCGACGCAGGACGAGCTCCAGCACACCGCGGGCCAGATGGCCGGCAGCGACCAGCGCTTCAGCGTGCTGCTGGTCGCGAGCAACGCCGACGGCAGGACCGTCTACGGCAGCTCCGGCGGGCTGAGCGGCTTCTCGCTGCGGGACGTGCCGGTCTCGCTGCGCACGGCGGTGAACAAGACGCAGAAGGTCGACGAGGCCAACAAGCACGCGTACCACCTGTACTGGCAGCGCGTCGTCGACCACGACACGCCGTACCTCGTGGCCGGGACGCGGGTGATCGGCGGCGGTCCGACCGGTTACATGCTGAAGTCGCTGGAGCCGGAGGCGAAGGACCTCAACTCGCTGGCCTGGTCGCTGGGGATCGCCACGGGGCTCGCGCTGCTCGGCTCGGCGCTGCTCGCGCAGGCCGCGGCGACGACCGTGCTGAAGCCGGTGCAGCGGCTCGGGGCGGCCGCGCGGCGGCTCGGTGAGGGCAAGCTGGACACCCGGCTCAGGGTGTCCGGGACCGACGAACTCGCCGAGCTGTCCCGGACGTTCAACAAGGCGGCCGAGGCGCTGGAGAAGCGGGTCGCCGACATGGCCGCGCGGGACGAGGCGTCCCGGCGGTTCGTGGCCGACATGAGCCATGAGCTGCGCACGCCGCTCACCGCCATCACCGCCGTGACGGAGGTGCTGGAGGAGGAGCTGGAGGCGGAGACCGGGAGCATGGACCCGATGATCGAGCCCGCCGTGCGGCTGGTGGTCAGCGAGACGCGGCGGCTGAACGACCTGGTCGAGAACCTGATGGAGGTCACCCGCTTCGACGCGGGCACGGCCCGGCTCGTCCTGGACGACGTCGACATCGCCGACCAGATCACCGCCTGCATCGACGCCCGCGCCTGGCTGGACGCGGTCGAGCTGGACGCCGAGCGGGGCATCCACGCCCGGCTGGATCCGCGCCGTCTGGACGTCATCCTGGCCAACCTCATCGGCAACGCGCTCAAGCACGGCGGCTCCCCGGTGCGGGTGTCCGTACGCGAGGCCGGCGACTCGCTCCTCATCGAGGTGCAGGACCACGGGCCCGGCATCCCCGAGGACGTCCTGCCGCACGTCTTCGACCGTTTCTACAAGGCCAGCGCCTCCCGGCCGCGCTCCGAGGGCAGCGGCCTGGGCCTGTCCATCGCCCTGGAGAACGCCCACATCCACGGCGGCGAGATCACGGCGGCCAACTCGCCCGACTCGGGCGCGGTGTTCACCCTGCGACTCCCGCGCCACACGTACGCGCCGGGGGAACAGCCCGCCGAGGGCGAGCGCAAGCACGAGGACGACACCGGCCAGGACCGGGGCGAGGACTCGAAGGGGGACGCCTGATGACCACACGTCTCGTGTCCAGGGCTCGGATCGGTGCCGTGTCGGTGCTCGCCCTGCTGCTCGCCGGCTGCGGGATCCGGGCCACGGAGGTGCCGACGAACTTCGGGCCCGCGCCGTCGCGGGTGCGGTGTTCGCTGGCCGAGCCGGACGTGTCGACGCAGGCCGCCCGGGGGCTGCCGGTGCAGGTGTTCCTGCTGTGCGGGTCCTCGCTGGTGACCGTCGACCGGACCGTACGGGTCCCGGACGGCGCGGCCGACTCCGAGCGGCGCATGCTGGTGGCGCAGGGCCTGCTCGACCAGCTCGCGGAGCCGCCGTCGCCCGCCGAGAAGGAGGCCGGCTACAGCACGGACGTACGCGGCGGCATCAAGGTGAGCGGGCCGCGGCCCGGCGACCCGGAGGACACGCTGCGGCTGAGCACGGCGCCGGACAGCCTCACCTCGTACGCCCTCGCCCAGATCGTCTGCACCTTCTCCGACTCGGCGGCCGCCGAGGGCGACGGTTCCGTGGTCCTGGGCGGCCCCGGCGCCGGGCCCCCGCGTCGCTGGGAGTGCACCGACGAGGTCCGGGCCCGCCCGGGCAGTAAGGAACCGCCGTCCAAGGACGTGCCCGGGGAGTGAGCGGGCCGGGCTCGGCCGGGCTGTGGCGCATGCCTCACAGGCCTATCGGGGGGTATCCCGGAACCGATCCTGTCGGAGGCCGCGTCTAGGGGGGCGTGCAGCGTCAAGGCTCCATCGGCGGCAGCGCCGAGTTCCGCATCCGTGTGACAGGAGGTGTCCTCCTCGTCGCACACCTCGCGTTCGTCGCCTGGTTCACGCTGCGGCCGCTGGACGTGCCCTGGGTGATGCCCGCCAATCTGCGGCCGTTCGACGGCATCCGCGCCGATCTCGCCCTGGGCTGGCCCGAGGCGAGCCGGCGGATCTGCGAGGGGCTGGCCCTGCTCGCCCCGCTGGGCGTGCTGCTGCCGATGGCGAACGGCAGACTGGTCGTCTCGCCGCTGGCGTCCCTGCTGCGCACCGTCACGGCCGGCGCCCTGTTGTCGCTGGGCATCGAACTGCTCCAGACCAACGTTCCGGGGCAGGTCGTCGACGTCGACTCGCTGTTCCTGAACACCGCGGGCGTGGCCCTCGCGCATCTCGCGCTCGTCCCGGCCGGCCGCTCCTGGCTGCGCCGCCGCGCCATCGTGCGCCTGACCGGTGCGCCCCTTCCCCCGGAGGAGCCGACTCAGGGTCGGACCCCGACGATTCCCAGGGTCGGGATCGCCCCGTGGAGCGACGCTTTGCCCCCTTCGTCTCCGTAGCGTGGAGTGCAGATGGGGTACTCGGACGAGAGGCCTCACGCCCCGACGCTGAAGGAGACGCACATGTCCCGCCTCGCCCGCCCCACCCACGGCCGCATGATCGGCGGAGTGTGCGCCGCGCTGGCCCGGCGCTTCGGCACCTCCACGACGACGATGCGGGTGATCTTCCTGGTCTCGTGCCTGCTGCCCGGCCCGCAGTTCCTGCTGTACATCGCGCTGTGGATCCTGCTGCCCTCGGAGAGCAAGGTGCAGAACAAGGCACAGACAGCCTGGTGACGACCGTCTCCGAGAACGCCGGTGGGGCGCACCCTGGTTCCAGGGGTGCGCCCCACCGGCGTGTGTTCCGCCCGGGCGGGAGGGTCAGGCGACCGGAACGCCGTTCACCGGGAGCCCGCCGAGCAGGTCGGCGGCCGGGCCGGTCGGGCCCTGGGCGAGCAGCTGCCCGGCGACCGGCTGGGCGGCGGTGAGACCGGTACCGGCCAAGGTCTGCCCCTGGCCCACCGCCTCGGCCGAGCCCGCCGGCAGCGCCTGGGAGAGCTGCTCCGCCGGGAGCGCCTGAGTGACGGTCGCCAGCGCCTGGGCGGTGTCCGGGACGGCCGGAGCGGCGTTGGCGGCGCCCGCACCGGTGGCGGCGAAGGCGGCCCCGAGAGCGGCGACACCGAGGGACTTGGCAGCAGACTGCTTCATGAAAATGCGTCCTCGCAATGGGATGACGGGGTGTGTGAGCGGTGCGGCGACCGTAATCACGCGGCACCACCCCCCGCAAACATCGAAATGCGGACGGCTTGTGAACACCGTCCGCATTCCCTGTGTGCCGATTGCCCCCGGGTCAGCCCTCCGAAGTCACAGAACCGCTGGTGGAAGCGGTCTGCCGGAACAGCCATTCGGATTTCAGCTCGGCATACCCAGGCTTGATCACGTCATTGATCATGGCCAGCCGTTCATCGAAAGGAATGAACGCTGATTTCATCGCATTGACTGAGAACCACTGCATGTCGTCGAGCGTGTAACCGAACGCCTCGACAAGGTGCTCGAATTCCCGGCTCATGCTGGTGTGGGACATCAGGCGGTTGTCGGTGTTCACCGTGGCCCGGAAGTGCAGCCGGCGCAGCAGTCCGATGGGGTGCTCGGCGTACGAGGACGCCGCCCCGGTCTGCAGGTTGGAGCTCGGGCACAGTTCCAGCGGGATGCGCTTGTCCCGGACGTACGAGGCGAGCCGCCCGAGTTCGACGCTGCCGTCCTCGTGGACCTGGATGTCGTCGATGATCCGCACGCCGTGCCCGAGCCGGTCGGCGCCGCACCACTGGAGGGCCTGCCAGATGGAGGGCAGCCCGAAGGCCTCGCCGGCGTGGATGGTGAAGTGGTTGTTCTCGCGCTTGAGGTACTCGAAGGCGTCGAGGTGCCGGGTGGGCGGGTAGCCGGCCTCGGCGCCGGCGATGTCGAAGCCGACGACGCCCAGGTCCCGGTAGCGGTTGGCGAGTTCGGCGATCTCCAGGGCGCGGGCCGCGTGCCGCATGGCGGTGAGCAGGGCTCCGACGCGGATGCGCAGGCCCCTCTCCCGTGCGCGGCGCTCCCCTTCCCGGAAGCCCTCGTTGACGGCCTCGACGACCTCTTCGAGGCTCAGACCGCCCTCCAGGTGCTGCTCGGGGGCGTAGCGCACCTCGGCGTAGACGACGCCGTCCTCGGCGAGGTCCTCGGCGCACTCGGCGGCGACCCGGACCAGGGCGTCGCGGGTCTGCATGACGCCGACGGTGTGGGAGAAGGTCTCCAAGTACCTTTCCAGGGAACCGGAGTCGGCGGCCTCGCGGAACCAGACGCCGAGCTTCTCCGGGTCGGTCTCGGGCAGCTGGGAGTAACCCGTCGCCCGGGCGAGTTCGACGATCGTGGCGGGGCGCAGGCCGCCGTCGAGGTGGTCGTGCAGCAGAACCTTGGGCGCCCGGTGGATCTGGTCCGGTGTCGGGGTGTTCGCGGTGGTCTGGCTCGTCATTTCCGCACTCTAACTCCTACGCGCGTAGATGGCGCGTCCTCGTGTCCTTTACGTTTCCGTCGATACGTAACGGTGACCCCGAGGACGGGTCGCGTACACCCGCGCTTCTGACACTGTTCTGTCATGGCACACCAACCGACGCCGGTTCGCAGGGCCCGGCTGGGCAGGACATTCGGTCCGGAGCCGTCGGCGGTGAGCGGCGTGGTGCTGCTGCTCCCCGGCGGCGACGAGGTCTCCGGCCGCAGGCCGTCCCCCATGGTGGCGACCGCCTCCGTACGCGCCCTGGGGCGCCGCCTGGCCCGCGCGGGCCGGGACGAGGGTCTCGTCACACACGTCGTGCACTACCGCTGCCGCGGCTGGAACGGCAGCGAGGCCAACCTCGCGGCCGACGCGGCCTGGGCCGCCGACGAGGTCGTACGGCGCTACGGAGACGTTCCCGTCTGCCTCGCCGGCACCGGGATGGGCGGCCGGGC
>NZ_NGFN01000435.1 GCF_002148965.1 Streptomyces swartbergensis
GGGCCCTGGCCCGGATGCGTCGTCCCTCTCCGGGGAAGCGCCCTCCCGGCCCGCCCCCGGAGCGGCGGCAGGCGCGGACTCCGCCCGGGCAGGCCCCGCCGCATGCTCTGGCAGGAACCTTCCGGCCGCCGTCCCCGGCTCGGCAGGGACCTGTCGCTCCGCACCCCTGGGCGGCCTCTCGGCAACCAGCGCCTGCGCGCCGGCCGCTTCCTCCTCGGACCGGACGCCCGACCCGGCAGCCTCGGTCTCCTCGGGGCCAAGCCCGGCAGCCTCAGTCTCCTCGGGACTCACGCCCGCCTCGACGGCGTCCTCGGGCAGCTCACCGGGCCCGACCACATCCGTCGGCTCAACCGGCGGAGCCACCCGCGCAGCCCCCGGCCCACGCCCCAACGCGCGCCGACGGCCGCCGGACGGGCCGCCGATGGGCGGTGGGGAAGCGTTCGAGGTCATGGCCCCCGCAGGCTACCGCTACCGCCCGCGCAGCCGTCGTACGAGGATGCTGGCGTCCCCGCGGGTCTCCAGGTCGGCGAGGACCACGGCGACCGCCTCGCGGACGATACGGCCGCGGTCGACGGCCAGGCCGTGCTCGCCGCGGAGCACGAGGCGGGCGTGCTCCAGGTCCATGAGCTCCTCGGCCGACACGTACACCGTGATCTTCTCGTCGTGCCGCTCACGGCCGCTGGGACGGCGCGCGGCGGGCCGCCCGCGCTTGCGGGGTGCCGCCGCGGCGGCACCGGCCGCACCCGCGGCAGAACCTTCCTGCGGCGCCTGCCGCCGGGCGGAGCCGCCGCGCTCGGCGGCCGCCGCACGGCTGCGGGACTCCCCGGCCTCGGCCGGCTCCGCGTCCGCCGCGACATGCTCCGCGCCCTCGCCGTCGCCGCCCTGCGCGGGCACCGACTGCGGCACGTCCTCCGCGGCCGTTGCCGCCGCCGCGTCGCCCTCCCCCGCCGGAGCGGGCACCCGGGCGTCGCCGTTGGCCTGACGCCTGGGCTGGGACGACTGAAGCGCCATCCCCCCTGTCGTACGGAAGAGTTCGTCGGCCCCCGGCAGACTCACTCGGCGTGACACCGGGCGAGCACCTCCCTGGCGAGCTGGCGGTAGGCGGCGGCACCGACGGAGTTGGAGGCGTACGTGGTGATCGGCTCACCGGCGACCGTGGTCTCCGGGAAGCGGACCGTGCGCCCGATGACCGTGTGGTAGACGTGGTCGTCGAACGCCTCGACGACACGCGCGAGCACCTCACGGCTGTGCACCGTGCGCGAGTCGTACATCGTGGCGAGGATCCCGTCGAGCTCCAGCTCGGGGTTGAGCCGCTCCTGGACCTTCTCGATGGTCTCGGTCAGCAGGGCCACACCGCGCAGCGCGAAGAACTCGCACTCCAGCGGCACGATCACCTTGTGCGCGGCCGTCAGGGCGTTGACCGTGAGCAGGCCGAGCGAGGGCTGACAGTCGATGACGATGAAGTCGTAGTCGTCCAGCAGCGGCTTCAGGGCGCGTTGCAGGGTCGACTCGCGGGCGACCTCGGAGACCAGCTGGACCTCGGCCGCCGACAGGTCGATGTTGCTGGGCAGCAGGTCCATGTTGGGGACCGCCGTCTTCAGCAGCACCTCGTCGGCCGCCATCCCCCGCTCCATGAGCAGGTTGTAGACGGTGAGGTCGAGTTCCATCGGGTTGACGCCGAGTCCGACCGACAGCGCGCCCTGCGGGTCGAAGTCCACGAGCAGGACACGGCGTCCGTACTCCGCGAGCGCGGCACCCAGGTTGATGGTCGACGTGGTCTTGCCGACGCCGCCCTTCTGGTTGCACATCGCGATGATCTTCGCGGGTCCGTGGTCGGTCAGCGGGCCCGGGATCGGGAAGTACGGCAGCGGGCGCCCGGTCGGGCCGATGCGCTCCCGGCGCTGTCTGGCCGCGTCGGGCGCGAGAGTGGCCGCGTACTCGGGGTCGGGCTCGTACTCCGCGTCGGGGTCGTAGAAGTGCCCCTCGGGCAGTTCGTCGTAGTCGGCGAAGTGGTTGTGGGGCGCGCCACTTCCGTCGCCGGCCATGGCGTTCACGTGATGGCCATCCATCTTCTGGTGTGCTGTGTGAGTCGCCTGCTGACTCTGGTGGGCTGCGAAGGTGCGCACAGCGACGGAGCCGACAGCAGCGAACCCCGCGGGACCCTGGCCCCGTGCAGGCATTCCTGGTTGACCACCCCCGGGAGTAAATGTCGACTCATTCACAAGTCGTCTTACCTCCTTGGTGACCAGGAAACTTCTAGACAGGTCAGCGTGGCACCATGCCGACGGTTGGCGACTCTATGGCGTGTCGGGCGTCCGCAGCAACACAATCCGCCGGACCCGGCCCGATGTGTCGGCAATGAAACATCCCGCTGTCAAGGGCGTACGGCCGTCGCACGGCAGGTTTCACCGGTGTGCGAATCGGTTGAAGGGTTACGTTCGAGGCGAGTTGCCCGAGAATCGCGAAGTGACCATACACACATCCGGCCGGACCTTGTCGGGCAAGGTCCGGCCGGGTGCGCGGCGTTGACGACCTGTGTTGACGTATCGCCTTTGCCGGTTGGTGACTTAGCCGACTTACCGGCCTCCGAGGGCCGGTGAGCAGCTCAGCCGAGCAGCGAGGACAGCTCGACGTGCTCCACGCCGTGCGCCTCGGCGACCTCCTTGTAAACGACCTTGCCGTCATGGGTGTTGAGACCCTTGGCCAGCGCCGGGTCGCGGCGCAGGGCGTCCGCCCAGCCGTGGTCGGCGAGCTCCACGATGTAGGGCAGCGTGGCATTGGTCAGCGCGTAGGTGGAGGTGTTCGGCACCGCGCCGGGCATGTTGGCGACGCAGTAGAAGACCGAGTTGTGGACCTGGAAGGTCGGCTCGGCGTGGGTGGTCGGACGGGAGTCCTCGAAGCAGCCGCCCTGGTCGATCGCGATGTCGACAAGGACACTTCCGGGCTTCATTCGCGAGACGAGCTCGTTGGTGACCAGCTTGGGGGCCTTGGCACCGGGGACCAGGACGGCACCGATGACGAGGTCGGCCTCCAGGCAGGCCTTCTCCAGCTCCAGGGCGTTGGAGACGACGGTCTGGATCTTCGTGCCGAAGATCTTGTCCGCCTCGCGGAGCTTGTTCACGTCCTTGTCGAGCAGGGTCACGTGGAAGCCCAGCCCGATGGCGATCTGCGCCGCCTGCCAGCCGGAGACGCCGCCGCCGATGACGACGGCCCGGCCGGCCAGGACGCCGGGGACGCCGCCGGGCAGCACGCCGCGGCCGCCGTTGGCGCGCATCAGGTGGTAGGCGCCGACCTGCGGGGCCAGCCGGCCCGCGACCTCGGACATCGGGGCGAGCAGCGGCAGCGCGCGGCTGGGCAGCTCGACCGTCTCGTAGGCGATCGCCGTGGTGCCGGACTCCAGCAGGGCGTCCGTGCACTCCTTGGAGGCGGCCAGGTGCAGGTAGGTGAAGAGCGTCTGGTCCTTGCGGAGGCGGTGGTACTCCTCGGCGATGGGCTCCTTGACCTTCAGCAGCAGGTCGGCGGAGGCCCACACCTCGTCCGCCGTGTCCAGGATCTGCGCCCCGGCACCGACGTACTCGTCGTCCGTGATCGAGGAGCCGACGCCGGCGCCGCGCTCGATGACGACCTGATGGCCATGACGCACCAGCTCGTGCACGCCGGCGGGGGTGATGGCCACCCGGAACTCGTTGTTCTTGACCTCGCGGGGGATGCCGACCTTCACGTCGATCACGGTCCTTGGCTCAGAGGGTATGGGGGTATTACTAGACATACCCGGGCACGCACGGGCACACCGGGAGAGACCGCAGGAGAACGTGCGGCAGAGCCAGTCTAATGAAGGTGTTCCCGCTGTCTAGCCTTTCATTGCATCAATCTTCAGCGGATGTGCTACGGATTTCGCAGGCGTCAGGTTCCGGTTTCCGGGGTGAGTCACCGTTCGAGGCCGCTACGGGCTCTTCCTCGTCCTCCTGGTGCTCGCCGAGAAGCCGCTCGGCGGCGCCCCGGTGCAGCCGGGCCGACGCGGGGTCGCCGAGGTGCTCGAGGGTGTCGGCGACCCGCAGGTGCAGCGCGGCCTGCAACCGCGTGTCCTCGGCCCGCCGCGCCCATTCCACGGCCTCCCGGCAGGTGCGCAGCGACTCCTCGGGCCGGCCGGCGTACTCCTGGACCCGCGCCAACTCGCTCAGCGCCCGCGCCTGGGCGGCCACGTCGCCGTTCTTGCGGTGCCCGGCGATCGCCGCCCGCCAGTTGCGCAGGGCCTCGCCGTAGCGGCCCGCGTAGGTGTGGGCGGCGGCGATCCGCCCGTACAGCCGGGCGGCGTCGGCACGCTCGTCCCGGGCGAGCCGCTCGACCAGGGCCCGGCCGAACCAGTCGGCGGCCCGGTCGAAGTCGCCGAGCTCCAGATGCGCGCCGCCTACGGATTCCATCGCGCGGCCGGTCGCATACGGATCGTTCACCTCGCGTCCGGCGTCCAGCGCGGCCCGGTAGCGGGCCAGCGCGTCGGCCGTGCGGCCGGTCCGGGCGTCGAGGTCGCCGAGGTTGAGCAGGGCGGCGGCCCGCTCGCGGGGCAGGTTCCGCCGCTCGGCCACGTCGAGGACCAGGCGGTGGATGCCGTACAGGTCGGGCGCGGCCGCCTGGGTGCCGACATGCGCCACCATGGCCCGCACCAGCTGGGACATCAGCCGCCGGGCCAGGGTGTCCAGCTGCCCGTCGGCGACCGCGAGCCGGGCCGAGGCCAGCAGGGCGGGCCGGGTCACGCGCAGCCACTCGGCGGCCGCCCGGGGCGTGGAAAAACGCAGGGCACCCGGCAGGTCGAGGAGCTTCTGGCGTGCCTGGGGGCTGTCGGTCTCGGTGATCGCCCGGCAGGCCTGGAGCAGTCGTACGGTCCGCTCCAGCATGCGGGCGCGGGCCAGCTGGAGCTCGGCCGGGCGCTCGTGGCGCTCGGCGAGGACGCGGAGCTCGGCGTGCAGACAGCCCGGCACCTCGTACTGCGGCAGCGGCGAGTCCACCGCGTGCAGGAAGCCCAGGGCGACGAAGTCGTCCAGGGTGGTGCGGGCGCCGGCGACCGAGCAGCCGGCGAGGGCGGAGGCGGTCTGCGGGTCGACGAGTCCGGCCGGGGCGAGGGCGAGCAGGCGCAGCATCCGGGCGGCGGTGGCGGGCAGGGCGGCGTAGGCGAGCCGGAAGACCCGGTTCAGCGCGTTCCCCTCGGCGTCTTCGGCGCGCAGTTGCTTGGCGAGGTCGGAAACGGCCGCCTGCGGGCGGGCGGCGAGCCAGCCGCCGGCCAGCATCAGCGCGGCCGGCTGGCCCTGGCACTCCTCGGCGAGGCCCTCGGCGGCCCGGGGGTCGACGGTGACGCGGACCGAGCCGGTGTGCCGGGACAGCAGCTCCACCCCGGACTTGGCGTCCAGGCCGCCCAGGGTGCACGGGCGGACGTCCGAGATGCCGGTCAGCGGCCCCCCGGAGACCGCGACGACCAGGCACTCGGGGGTGTCGGGCAGCAGGGCGTCGACCTGCTCGGCGTGGGCCGCGTCGTCCAGCAGCAGCAGCGCCCGGCGGTCGGCCATGGCGGTGCGCAGGGCGTCGGTCAGGTCGTCTTCGCAGGCGCCGGCCGGGGCCTCCTGGTCCAGGGCGGCGAGCAGGTCCCGGGCGGTTCGCTCGACCGGTACGGGGGTGCCGTCGGGGTCGCTCAGGCGGGCGCGCAGCACCCCGTCCGGGTAACGGTCCGCGACCTGCCGTGCGAGCTCCTCGGCGAGTGCGGTGCGCCCCGAGCCGGGCCGGCCGGCGATGAGCAGCACGCGCGCGTGGGGGGGCTTGCGGCCGGCGAGGGTGTCGAGTCCGGTGCGCTCGATGTCGGCGCGCAGTTCCTTCAACTCGCGTGTGCGGCCCAGGAATCGGCTCTCCCCGGAAGCGTGTCCGGTCAGCCGCACGTCGCCTGTCTCCACGACCTGATCCGTCACGGGCCACACTCCCGTCCCACCACACACAAGCCCGCCGGGACTCCGGTCCGGGCGTGAACAGAGCCTAGTTCACGCTCTGCAACGCCCCGGCCGAAGCACGACGGGCACGGCGGGTACGTCCCCCGATCGGATCAGCCGATCGTCACACCACGACCGGAGCTGCTCGCAGGCACCCGTCGGCGGGCCCTCCTGCCCTGGGGTGACCGGCCCCTGCGGCGGGTGGGCGGGGGTGCTGCGCCGCCCGGAGCGACGGGGCGCTGGCCCCGCCCTCCGCGAGCTCACCGCTTCGCTCGCGCGGAGGCGCCAGGGCCGGTCATGCGGACAGCGCGTCCGGCGGCCGGATCCGCCGCCCGGTCAGAATCGGCCACCCGGCCCTGGCCCACCGTCCGGTCCTGGATCACTGTCCGGCCCTGGCCCACCGTCGGGCCCTGGCCCACCGTCCGGTCCTGGATCACYGTCCGGCCCTGGCCCACCGTCGGGCCCTGGCCCACCGTCCGGTCCTGGATCACCGTCCGGCCC
>NZ_NGFN01000436.1 GCF_002148965.1 Streptomyces swartbergensis
GATTCCAACCCCGCCCCCAAAACCCCTACGGCGTTGTCAGTCCCCCGTCGTACCCTGGGAATCGCGAGGCCGCCCTCAGCTACGCGGCCGTGAACAGGAGGAACCGCAGGCCTTCAGCGCCGGCCCATGACTCAGACACCCACAGCTCACACCCCCGCGCAGGAGCAGGCCAGAGCACAGTTCACCGTCCCTGCCCAGCACCCCATGGTGACGGTGCTGGGGTCCGGCGACGCCCTCCTGCGCGTGATCGAGAAGGCCTTCCCGGCGGCCGACATCCACGTCCGGGGCAATGAGATCAGCGCGGTCGGCGACCCCGTGGACGTCGCCCTCATCGCCCGCGTGTTCGACGAGATGATGCTGGTGCTCCGCACCGGACAGCCGATGACGGAGGACGCAGTGGAACGCTCGATCGCCATGCTCAGGGCGAGCGAGGACGGGGAGAGCGACGGCCAGGAGACCCCTGCCCAGGTGCTCACGCAGAACATCCTGTCCTCGCGAGGCCGCACGATCCGCCCCAAGACGCTCAACCAGAAGCGCTACGTGGACGCGATCGACAAGCACACGATCGTCTTCGGCATCGGCCCGGCGGGTACCGGCAAGACGTACCTGGCGATGGCCAAGGCCGTCCAGGCCCTGCAGTCCAAGCAGGTCAACCGCATCATCCTGACCCGCCCGGCGGTCGAGGCGGGAGAGCGGCTCGGATTCCTCCCGGGCACGCTCTACGAGAAGATCGACCCGTACCTGCGCCCGCTCTACGACGCGCTGCACGACATGCTCGACCCGGACTCGATCCCGCGGCTGATGGCGGCGGGCACGATCGAGGTCGCGCCGCTCGCCTACATGCGCGGTCGCACGCTCAACGACGCCTTCATCATCCTGGACGAGGCCCAGAACACGAGCCCCGAGCAGATGAAGATGTTCCTCACCCGCCTCGGCTTCGACTCGAAGATCGTGATCACGGGTGACGTGACGCAGGTCGACCTCCCGGACGGGACGAAGAGCGGTCTGCGGCAGGTGCAGGACATCCTGGACGGCGTCGAGGACGTCCACTTCTCCCGCCTGTCGTCCCACGACGTGGTCCGGCACAAGCTGGTGGGCCGTATCGTCGACGCGTACGAGCTGTACGACACCAAGCACGGCACCCAGAACGGCTCCCACAAGGGCAGCCGCGGCAAGTCCGGGCACAAGGGGAAGTAGACCGAGCACCAGCATGTCGATCGACGTCAACAACGAGTCCGGTACCGAGGTCGACGAGCAGGCGATCCTCGACATCGCCCGCTATGCGCTCGCGCGGATGCGCATCCACCCGCTCTCCGAGCTCTCGGTGATCGTCGTGGACTCCGCCGCAATGGAGCAGCTGCACATCCAGTGGATGGACCTGCCGGGCCCGACGGATGTCATGTCCTTCCCGATGGACGAGCTGCGCCCGCCGTCCAAGGACGACGACGAGCCGCCGCAGGGGCTGCTCGGCGACATCGTGCTGTGCCCGGAGGTCGCGGAGAAGCAGGGCAAGGAAGCGGACACGCAGCACTCCATGGACGAGGAGCTCCAGTTGCTCACCGTCCACGGAGTGCTGCACCTGCTGGGCTACGACCACGAGGAACCGGACGAGAAGGCCGAGATGTTCGGCCTCCAGGCGGCCATCGTGGACGGCTGGCGCGCGGAGCGGGGCCTGACCGGCCCGTCCCCGGCGCCGACGGTCTCTTAAGCCCGCCGATGAGTCCGCAACTCGCCCTGGGCGCGGTCGCCCTGGTCGTCGTGGCCTGGCTCTTCGCCTGCGCGGAGGCGGGCCTCGCGCGCGTCTCCAGCTTCCGCGCCGAGGAGGCCGTGCGCTCCGGCCGCCGGGGCAGCGCCAGGCTGGCCCAGGTCGCCGCCGACCCGACCCGCTATCTGAACGTGGCGCTGCTGGTGCGCGTCGCCTGCGAGATGGCCGCCGCCGCGCTGATCACCTACGGCTGCCTGATGGAGTTCGACAGCACGACCGAGGCCCTCCTGATCGCCATCGCGGTCATGGTCCTCGTGTCGTACGTCGCCGTCGGCGTCTCCCCGCGCACCATCGGCCGCCAGCACCCGCTGAACACGGCGACGGTCTCGGCGTACGTCCTGGTGCCGCTGGCCCGGGTCATGGGCCCGATCCCGTCGCTGCTGATCCTCATCGGCAACGCGCTCACCCCCGGCAAGGGCTTCCGGCGCGGCCCCTTCGCCTCCGAGGCGGAGCTGCGCGCGCTGGTCGACCTCGCCGAGAAGGAGTCGCTCATCGAGGACGACGAGCGCCGCATGGTGCACTCGGTCTTCGAGCTGGGCGACACCCTCGTCCGGGAGGTCATGGTCCCGCGCACGGACCTGGTGGTCATCGAGCGCTACAAGACCATCCGCCAGGCCCTCACCCTCGCCCTGCGCTCCGGCTTCTCCCGGATCCCGGTGACCGGCGAGAGCGAGGACGACATCGTCGGGATCGTCTACCTCAAGGACCTGGTCCGCAAGACGCACATCAGCCGCGACGCCGAGTCCGAGCAGGTGTCCACGGCGATGCGCCCGGCGTTCTTCGTGCCCGACACCAAGAACGCGGGCGACCTGCTGCGCGAGATGCAGAAGGAACGCAACCACGTCGCCGTCGCCGTCGACGAGTACGGCGGCACCGCCGGCATCGTCACCATCGAGGACATCCTCGAGGAGATCGTCGGCGAGATCACCGACGAGTACGACCGCGAACTGCCGCCGGTGGAGGACCTCGGCAAGGACCGCTACCGGGTCACCGCCCGCCTGGACATCGGCGACCTGGGCGAGCTGTACGGCCTGGAGTCGTTCGACGACGAGGACGTCGAGACGGTCGGCGGTCTGCTCGCGAAGGCGCTGGGCCGGGTTCCCATCGCCGGTGCCTCGTCCGTCGTGGAACTCCCCGACGGCCGGGAACTGCGTCTGACCGCGGAGGCCGCGGCCGGCCGCCGCAACAAGATCGTGACGGTGCTGGTCGAGCCGGTGGACCCGGCGGGCCTTCCACGGGACGAGGAGGAGAAGCCGGAGTGACCCCGCAGGAGCTGCGCGCGTTCTGCCTGTCCTTCGACGCGGCCGTCGAGGACTTCCCGTTCAGCCCGGAGATCTCGGTCTTCAAGGTCCGGGGCAAGCTGTTCGCCCTGTCGCACCTCGACGCGCGCCCCCTGAAGGTCAACCTCAAGTGCGACCCGGACGACGCGATCCGGCTGCGCGGCGAGCACGAGGGCCTGATCGTCCCGGGCTGGCACATGAACAAGCGGCACTGGAACACGGTCACGGCCGACGGGGGACTCCCGGACCGGCTGGTCAAGGAGCTCATCGAGGACTCGTACGACCTCGTCGTCGCGGGCCTGCCGCGAGCTGACCGCCTCCGCCTCGACCGGCCCTGACGCTTCCGTATGCTCGGATCATGACCGACAGCAGCGCACTCGACGCCGAGGACCGCAAGATCGTCACCCTGGCCCGTTCCGCACGGGCCCGCAACGGCGTGCCCGAGGGGGCGGCCGTACGGGACGAGACCGGACGTACGTACGTCGCGGGGACCGTGGCCCTCGACTCCCTGAAGCTCAGTGCCCTCCAGACGGCCGTGGCGATGGCGGTGGCCTCGGGTGCGAAGTCCCTGGAGGCCGCGGCCGTGGTGACGGAGGCGGAGACCGCGTCCGACGAGGACCGGGCGGTGGTACGGGATCTCGGTGGCGCCCAGACGCCGGTGTTGGTGGCCGGGCCCGACGGGACGGTCCGGACCACCGTGACCGCCGGCTGAAGTCCGCTGTAACCGGCGGTAATTAGGCGCGAATTCAACCTTGCCGCCGTCTGCCCCACGCGCATCAATGGGAACCGTAAGTTCCGACGGACCGTCAGGTTCGGCGCTCGCGTGACGTGCCCACACGCACCCGCCGAGCGTCCCCCCACACGGAAACGGAGCCGGAATCCCATGAGACGCAAGCGAATCGGAGCAGGCGCGGCCCTGGCGGCCGGGGCCCTCGCGGTCACCGGGCTCGCCTTCGCCCCCGCCGCACTCGCCGTCACCCCCCAGACGGCGACGATCAGTGCCGACTGCGGCACCTTCGGCAGTGGCGAGGCCACGCTCACGGCCACGCAGGACGGCACCGCCGCCACCCTCACCGTCAAGTCGTCCGCTATCACCGCGCCGATCGCCCTCGGCGAGGACTCGATCGCGTCCACGCTCACCCTGGTGAAGACCGGCGGCGGCACCGTCGACTTCACCGGCACTCAGAACCCGGCGATGGCCGCCGGCGCCCCCGTCGAGGTCGGTCCCCTCAGCGGCACCGTGGCCTCCGGCGACAGCCTGGAGGCCTTCGGCGGCTCGCTGAAGATGACCGTCTTCGGCATCACCATCACCTGCACGGCGACCGGGCCGCAGTCGCCGGGCCCGTTCGTGTTCGACTGATCCCGGCGGGCCGGGCGCGACCTACAGCGCGTCCGGCCCGCGCTCGCCCGTCCGCACCCGCACGACCGTGTCCACGGGCAGCGCCCACACCTTGCCGTCGCCGATCTTGCCGGTGTGCGCGGCCTTCACGACCGCGTCGATGACGGCCTCGGCGTCCACGTCCTCGACGACGACCTCGATCCGGATCTTCGGCACCAGGTCGACCTGGTACTCGGCGCCGCGGTACACCTCGGTGTGGCCGCGCTGCCGGCCGTAGCCGCTGGCCTCGCTCACGGTCAGGCCGTGCACACCGAGTTCCTGCAGGGCGTTCTTGATCTCGTCGAGGCGGTACGGCTTGACGATCGCGGTGATGAGCTTCATGCCTGGTGGGTGACCTTCTGGGCGGGGGAGGAGAGGAGGGGACCGGGGCGCCGTGGCCCAGGATGCCGTGATCGTAGGCCGTCTCGGCGTGCACCGTAAGGTCCGGCCGGCCCGCGGCCGGAGGCGGCCAGTCGGCAGTGTCCGGGCGCCGGTGCGGCACGGCTCTGTGGATCAGGGAGAATGGGCGCCATGAGCGTTCGTACCCAGTCATCCGAAAAGCCGGCCGAAGCTGTCCACCGGGCTGGCTTCGCCTGCTTCGTGGGCCGTCCCAACGCGGGCAAGTCCACCCTCACGAATGCTCTGGTCGGCCAGAAGGTGGCGATCACGGCGAACCAGCCGCAGACGACGCGGCACACCGTGCGGGGCATCGTGCACCGCCCGGACGCCCAGCTGATCCTGGTCGACACCCCGGGGCTGCACAAGCCGCGCACGCTGCTGGGCGAGCGGCTGAACGACATCGTGCGCACCACGTGGGCCGAGGTGGACGTGATCGGCTTCTGCCTGCCCGCGAACGAGAAGCTCGGCCCCGGTGACCGCTTCATCGCGAAGGAGCTGGCGTCCATCCGGAAGACGCCGAAGATCGCGATCGTCACGAAGACCGACCTGGTGGACGGCAAGACGCTCGCCGAGCAGCTCATCGCGATCGACCAGCTCGGCAAGGAACTGGGCTTCGAGTGGGCCGAGATCGTCCCGGTGTCGGCGGTCGGCGACAAGCAGGTGGGCCTGCTGGCCGACCTGATCGTCCCCCTCCTGCCGGAGGGGCCGGCGCTCTACCCCGAGGGCGACCTGACCGACGAGCCCGAGCAGGTCATGATCGCGGAGCTGATCCGGGAGGCCGCGCTGGAGGGTGTCCGCGACGAGCTCCCCCACTCCATCGCGGTGGTCGTCGAGGAGATGCTCCCCCGCGAGGACCGCCCCGCCGACAAGCCCCTTCTCGACATCCACGCCTTCGTCTACATCGAGCGCCCCAGCCAGAAGGGCATCATCATCGGCCCCAAGGGCAAGCGCCTGAAGGAGGTCGGCATCAAGTCCCGCAAACAGATCGAGGCCCTGCTGGGCACGCCGGTGTTCTTGGACCTGCACGTGAAGGTCGCCAAGGACTGGCAGCGGGACCCGCGGCAGTTGCGCAAGCTGGGGTTCTGAGGTTCCCGGGCGCGTTACTACGCCGTCGCCAGGCTCGCCCACACCGCGTTGCCGCCGGTGCGGGGCGAGCGGGTGACTCCCCAGCTGTCGGCTATCTCGCGCACGAGCAGCAGACCGCGGCCGCCCTCGTCGTCGAGGCCGGGGCAGCGGTCGGGGATGCCGCGGCCCGTGAGGTCGCCGTCGTGCACCTCCAGCCGGAAACGCTCGTCCGTCATCCGCCCGACGCCGCACAGGATCCGCTCGCTGGGCGTGTGCAGTACGGCGTTCGTCACCAGCTCGGACACGAGCAGGACGGCGTTCGCGCACACCTCGTCGGGGACCTGCCACGAGGCCAGCCGCGCCCGCATGGCATGACGGGCGACTCTGACGCTGGTCCGCAGGGGCGGCAGTTCCAGCCAGTGGGTGCGGCCCGGGCGCACCGCGTCCAGGAACCGGGGGGTGGAAGTCGTGTGGGGGGACAC
>NZ_NGFN01000437.1 GCF_002148965.1 Streptomyces swartbergensis
CCTCAAGCCCGCACCCCAGACCCCCCTGACCAGCCTCGCCCTCGCCGCGATCCTGAAGGAAGCCGGTCTGCCCGACGGCGTCCTCAACATCGTCGTCACCACCGACGCCGCCGGAGTCGTCGAGCCCCTGCTGCGCGGCGGGCAGATCCGCAAACTCTCCTTCACCGGCTCCACCCAGGTCGGCCGGATCCTGCTGGCCCAGTGTGCCGACACCGTCATCCGCACCTCCATGGAGCTGGGCGGCAACGCCCCCCTCATCGTCTTCGACGACGCCGACCTCGACGTGGCCGTCGAAGGCACGATGGTCGCCAAGATGCGCAACATGGGCGAGTCCTGCTGCGCCGCCAACCGCATCTACGTCCACACCTCCGTCGCCGAGGAGTTCGCCACCCGCCTCGCCGCCCGCATGGCGGCCCTGAAGGTCGGGCCCGGCACCGAACCCGGCACCGACGTCGGCCCCCTCATCGACATCGCCGGCCGAGCCAAGGCCCACGACGTCGTCCGCGACGCGGTCAAGCGCGGCGCCACGATCCTCACCGGCGGCGAACTCCCCGAAGGGCCCGGCTGCTTCTACCCGCCCACCGTGCTCACCGGCGTCTCCGCCGACTCCGCCATCATCGACACCGAGGTCTTCGGCCCCGTCGCCGCCCTCCTCACCTTCGACGACGAGGACGAGGCCGTCACCGCCGCCAACGACACCGAATTCGGCCTCGCCGCCTACCTGTTCACCCAGAACCTCGACCGCGCCCTGCGCATCAGCGAACGCCTCGAAAGCGGCATGATCGGCCTCAACACCGGACTCGTCTCCAACCCGGCCGCACCCTTCGGCGGCGTCAAGCAGTCCGGCCTGGGCCGCGAAGGCGGACGCGTCGGCATCGAGGAGTTCCTGGAGTACAAGTACATCGCAGTCCCCGTCGGAGCCTGACATGCCCGACCGACTCGTCGTCCTCTACCGGGGCAACCGGCCACCCGCCACCGGGCTCATCGAACGCCTCGCGGACACCGTCTACGCCACCGAGGAGGAACTGCCCTACCTCCTCCCCGGCGCCGACGCCCTCCTGGCCTGGGTCACCATCACCCCGGCCATTCGCGAGGCCTGGCCCGACAACCCCGAGAAGGTACCTCGCTGGGTGCACGCTTCCTCCGCCGGCGTGGACTCCCTTCTCTTCCCCGCCCTGGTGGAGGATCCGGGCGTCGTTCTCACCAACGCCCGCGGCGTCTACGACCAGCCGACCGCCGAGTACGTCCTCGGCCTGATCCTCGCCCTCGCCAAGGACTTCCCCGGCACCTGGGAGCACCAGCGGCGTCGCGAGTGGCGTCCGCGACCCAGTGACGGCATCACCGGACGCACGGTGCTGGTCTGGGGCACGGGGCCCATCGGCCGGGCCATCGCCCGGCTGCTGCGGGCCGTCGGGATGCGGGTCTGCGGCGCCGGCCGCAAGGCCCGCACGGACGACCCCGACTTCGGCACGGTCCACGGTGCGACGACCTTGCCCGCCGCCCTGACGGAGGCGGACTACGTCGTCCTGGCCGCGCCCCTGACCGAGGACACCCGGGGCATGGTCGACGCCTCCGTGCTGGCGGCCATGAAGCCGGGGGCCCGGCTGATCAACGTCGGCCGGGGCGGACTCGTCGACGAGGAGGCGCTCATCGACCACCTCGCCGCCGGCCGGCTCGCCGGCGCCGCCCTGGACGTCTTCGGCCAGGAGCCGCTGCCGGCCCGGTCGCCGCTGTGGGACATGCCCGGCGTGATGATCTCCCCGCACACGGCGGGGGAGACCACCAGTGAGCGGGAGGCGCTCGTCGAGGTGTTCCTCGACAACCTCACCCGTCATATCGAGGGCCGCCCCCTGCGCAACGTCGTGGACAAGCGGCGGGGCTACGTGGTCGACGAGACGCGCCCCGCCTGAAAGGCGAGCAGCAGGCGCCCCGGCCCGTGGACTCCACCGGCCGGGGCGCCTGCTACTCGCCTTTCTCGCGTCCCAGCGCGCTGCCCGTCACCGCCAGCACGGAGAGCACCACCAGCGCGGCGGCCGGCCCGAGCACCGTCCAGGGGGCGAGTTCGGCGTAGGGCTGGTTCTCCGACAGGAGCCGGCCCCACTCGGGGGTGGGCGGCTGTTCGCCCAGGCCGAGGAAGCCGAGCGAGGCCAGTACCAGGACGGCGGTCGGCAGCCGCAGCAGGGCGTTGCGGAGAAGGGCCGGCAGCACCGCGGGGAGCAGATGCCGGCGCAGCAGGTGCAGCCGTCCCGCACCGAGCGCGACGGACGCGGCGATGTGACCGCTCGCGCGTTCCTGTTCGAGCAGCGCGGCGGTCTGCGCGGCGTACGGGCTCCAGCCGACCACGCAGACCGCGCACGCCGCGCCCCACACCGACGGCCCGGTCACGCCAGCGATGAGCAGTCCGGAGAGGACCGCGGGCAGGGTCGACACGACCTCCGTCGGACCGGCGCTCGCCCGCGGTGCCATGCCCAGCAGGAGACCGGTGACGGCGCTGACCACCGTCACGGCGAGGGCGACACCGGCCGTGCGCAGTGCCCCGTGGCCCAGCCGGGCCAGCAGATCCCGGCCCAGCGCGTCCGTGCCCAGGGGGTGTTCGAGGGACGGGGCCACCAGCCGTGCCGCCGTGTCGACCTGCAAGGGGTCGCGCAGGAGGCCCGCCGTGACGAGGGCGATCAGGACCACCGAACAGGCCGCGGTGATCCAGCGCAGCGAGCGCGGCGGGACGAGCGGGGGCCGGTGCAAGGTCGGCAGGGCACCGTCGCGCAGGGGGCGGCCGAGGAGCGCGTGGCGCAGGGCCCGGATCAGGACGCCGGCGCCCACGCCGAGCAGGACCAGCGCCAGGGTCGCGGTCTGGAGCACGGGGAGGTCCTGCGCGACGGCGGCCTCCAGGGCGAGCCGGCCGAGCCCCGGGATGTTGAAGATCTTCTCCACCGCGACCGCACCGCCGACCAGGGCCACGACGGTCGGCAGCAACTGCGGCAGCATGCCGGGCAGGGTGCGGCGCAGCGCGTTGCGGGCGATGCTGCCGGGCGGGAGCCCGACGGCGTACGCCGTGCGCGCCCACGGTTCGTGGAAGGCGGCGGGCAGCGCCTGGTCGAGCAGCCCGCCGAGCATCGCGCCCGACGGGATGCCGAGGGCGAGCGAGGGCAGCACCATCGACTGCGGCCCCTCCCAGCCGCTGGACGGGAACCACCTCCACCAGACCCCGCACACGGTCGCCAGCACCGAGGCGAGCAGGAACTTCGGCAGGGCGGCCAGCATGGCGGCCGTGGTGCCCGTTCGGTCCTGCCGCAGCCGTCGCCGGGAGCCGAGGAACACGGTGCGGGCACACACCAGCGCGGTCACCAGGGCGGTCACCACGAGCGCGCCCAGCATCAGCGTCAGCGAGACCGACAGGGCGGCCCCCACCTGCGGCATGACCGGCTCACCGGAGACCCACGAGACGCCCGCGTCCCCGCGCGGCAGGCCGCCCAGCCAGTGGGCGAGATGCGCGAGCGGCCCCTCGTCCAGCCCCAACTGCTCCCGTACGGCGGCCAGTTCCGCGGCTGTCGGGTTCTGGTCGGCGGAGCGGGCCCGCAGCACCGTGCGTGCCGGGTCCGCGCCGGTCAGCCACGGCAACAGGGCCACCGCGCCGAGCAGCGCGGCTCCGGCGAGCACACGGCCGGCCGCCGCCGGCCAGAGGGACAGTCGGGCGGCGGGGGCGTGGGCGACGCTCATGCGCTACCCGACGTGCGTGTCGACGTCGACGAGAGAGCGCTCGCGCGGGTCGAGGATCACGCCCTCGACACCGGTGGCGATGCCCTGCACCGCCTGCTCGTGCACCAGCGGGACGACGGCGTCGGTGCGTAGGATCTCCGCCTCCGCCCGCATGATCTTCTCCTGGCGGCGCTCGGTGTCGCGCTCCGCGGCGGCGGCCCGGATGGCCTTGTCCACCGCGCCGTCCTTCAGCCCGGGGATGTTGTAGACGCCCTCGCTGGTGAAGTCGCTGGCGAGGTAGTCGACCGCGTCACCGGTGTCGAGGAGCGTCACCCGGGAGAAGACGAGGGCGTCGTACTTCCCGGCGAGGAGGTCGGCCTCCATCTGCKTGTACTCGCGCACGTCCTGCTTCACGGTGAACCCGGCCTTCTCCAGCTGCTGCTGGAGCACGGTCGCGGCCTCGGGAAGTTCGGCCCGGTTGGTGTAGGTGGCCAGCCGCAGCGTCCTGCCCTTGGTCCCGGCCTTCACCTGGGCGACGGTGTCGGCCTTGGCGCGGCCGGTCACGTCCACCCGCTTGTCGGCGGCCCACGGCACGGCGGGCCCGAACAGGCCCTGCGCGGGGTCGGCGTACCCGCCGAAGACGGAGTCGACCAGCGCGGAACCGTCGACGGCCTCCCGGGCGGCAGCGCGCAGACCGGCGTCGGTGAACAGGCCGCTGCCGGTGTTCAGGATCAGGCTGTCGGTGCGCACGGAGGGCACCTCGTGCCGCGTGTCCTTGTCGAGCAACTTCGCCTGGGCGGTGGGGATCCACTCGGCGATGTCGGCCTCGCCGCCGCGCAGCGCATTGGCGCGGGCCGTGCCGTCCGCGATCCAGCTCACGTCGATGCCGGGCGCCTTGGCCTTGCCGCCCCAGTAGCCGTCGAAGCGGTCGAGTGCCGCCTTGGTCTTGCCGCTGAGCCGGGTGATCTCGAACGGGCCGGTGCCGGTGCCGACCGGGCTGACGGCGCCGTCGTTGCCGTACGCCTTCGCCGACAGGATCGCCAGCGCGGGGCTGGCCAGCCGCAGCGGCAGCACGGGGTCGGGTGTCTTGGTGGTGAGAGTGACGGTGTCGGCGTCCTCGGCCTTGGCGGTGAGGGCCACGTCGCTCAGCACGCGGGGCTTGGGCTTGGCGGCACTCGCGTGGTCGAGCGCGTTGACGACGGACTGGGCGGTGAGCTCGGTGCCGTCCTGGAACTCGGCCTTGCGCAGCTCGAAGGTCCAGGTGGTGTCGTCGTCCTGCTTCCAGGACTTCGCCAGCGCGGGCTTGGCCGTGCCGTTCCGGTCGAGGGCGGTGAGGCCCTCGGCGACGGACAGCTTGCTCAGCACGGTGGCGTCGTTGCTGTACGGGGACAGCGCCTGCACCGGCGGCACGGCCAGCGCGACCCGCAGCCGACCGCCCGATCCCGCTCCGGCCCCCGTGTCGTCGCCGCTGTCGCTCGGCGCGAAGCAGCCGGACAGCAGAGGGGGGAGAACGAGCGCCGCTATGAGAGCGCGGGAGGTGGTGCGCATGTCAGTCCTGTCGTGCGGAGGTGGGGCATGCCGCAGCGGCCCCGTGCGGAGCTTGATCGGCGGCGTCAGCATATAAGGAGAGCCTTACCAAAGCTGGGGCCGGGTGGGTTAAATCTCAACAATCGGACGGCAGGGGGTGAACGGCAGGACGAGGCGATGAACCCGGCGGCATCGACCGATTGTTCGAACTGTGTCATCGTGGGCGCCGGGCGGAGGTGAGTCGCATGACCGGCGCGGACCCCGGGCTGTTCGGACCCGGTTCGGTGACCTGGCAGACGCACGGCGACCCCATGATGTGGATCGCCGGTATCCGAGCGCTCTACCTCCAGGCCCTGCATCCCCGCGCGGTACGCGGCGTCATGCAGAACTCCGACTTCCGGCGTGACGCCTGGGGGCGCCTGATGCGCACCGCGAACTTCGTCGGCACGACGACGTACGGCACCACCGAGGCCGCCGAGCGGGCGGGCGCCCGAGTCCGGAAGATCCACAGCATGCTGACGGCGACCGACCCGGACACCGGCGAGCGCTACGGCGTCGACGAACCCGGTCTCCTTCTCTGGGTGCACTGCGCCGAGATCGACTCCTACCTGGACGTCCTGCGCAGGTCCGGGTTCCGGCTCACCGACGCCGAGGCCGACCGCTACATCGCCGAACACCGCGAGAGCGCACGCCTGGTGGGCCTCGACCCCGGCACCGTACCCGGCGACAGGGCCGGGCTGGCGGCGTACTTCGAGAAGGTGCGTCCCGAACTGGCCGCGGGGCCCGAGGCGCGCGAGGTGGACGACTTCCTGCTCCGTCCGCCGACGCATCCCCTTCTCGTACCGTTGCGCGAGGTGCTGTGGCGGCGCGTGGCACAACTGGCGTACGCCTCCCTGCCTCCGTACGCCCACGAGTTGTACGGCAGACCCGCCCCCGCACCCGCCACCGTCACCCGGCAACTGCGTCTCACCGGCCTCCTGCTGCGCCGCGTTCCCGCACGTGTGCGGTGGCAACTCCCGCCCAAACACATCCTGCGCGCCATGGCGAGGCTCGGCCCGGACGCGCGTCCCGCACCGTACAAACTCGGACGACAGCCCGCCATACTGGGTGAGCAAGGGGAGGGGCGGGCGAACAGCTACCGGGGGG
>NZ_NGFN01000438.1 GCF_002148965.1 Streptomyces swartbergensis
ACCCCCGTGTCCGTCACGCGCCCCAGCCTAGACATGGCGCGCCTCCACCGCCGTCCCCCGGTCGGAACCCCCGTGTCCGTCACGCGCCCCAGCCTAGACATGGCGCGCCTCCACCGCCGTCCCCCGGTCGGACGGACGGTGCTCCCGCACCACCCGCGAACCGGGGCCCCGGCCGCCCGTGCCCCGCTCGAAGGACCGGAACGCGGCCCAGCAGACCGCGAGGGCGAGGGCGAACACGGGCAGCCAGAGCAGCCGGGCCCCGACCCAGCCGAGACCGTCGGGCAGCGTGTGCAGGCCGGGGAGGTGCCCGGCGAGGAGGCCGGTGGCCGTCGTGGCCATCAGGGCCGTCTGGTGCCACAGGAAGACGGTCATCGCGGAGAGGTTGACGAGGGCCACCGCCGCCCACGCCACGGGCCGGCGCATCGCCCGCCGCAGCCACTCGCGCAGCAGCAGGGCGAGACCGCACTGGGCCAGCCCGAAGGTGACGACGGCCAGCGTCGGCGGGTCCAGGTTGGACATGCCCTCGCCCGGGACGCCGACCATCGACGCCGGATAGCCCGCCCACGCGACGAGCCCCGCGGTCGCCGCCGCACCACCGGTGAGCAGGATCCAGCCCGCGCGGCGGCGCTCCAGCTCGCCCCGGGTCCAGGCCGCGCCCAGCGTGAAGGGCACCAGCCAGCCCGCCACCACGTTCACCCAGCCCAGCCAGGAGGGGCCGCCGAGTCCGAAGCGCAGCAGGTCCACATGCAGGACGACGGCCAGCGGCCAGAGCGGGTTCAACCGGGTCAGCAGCGGAGTCGCCGCCGTCAGGGCCGCGAACACCACGAGGAACCACAGCGGGGACAGGGCCAGTTTCACCAGCGTCCGGACCGTCCCGAACTCCGCGCCCGACAGCAGCAGGGCGAGCGCGGCGATCGTCCACAGGGTGAGGACGGCGGCGACCGGTGTGAACAGCCGGGTCAGCCGGGTCGTCAGCCACTGGTGGTAGGGAATGCCGCGGGCCCGGGCCGAGGCCAGACCGCGGGTCGCGACATGCCCGCCGACCAGGAAGAACACGGCGAGCGTCTGGAACAGCCAGGAGACGGGCGTCAGCCAGGGCATGTGCTGGAGGGGGCTCGCCGTGCGCAGGGTGCCGCTGTCGGCGACCAGGGCCGTGACCAGCCAGTGCCCGAGGACGACACCGAGGACCGCGGCGGCGCGCAGGGCGTCCACGGCCCGGTCGCGGCCGGCCGGGGTGGCCGCACCGACGCGTTCGGCGCCGCGGCGCACCGCATGCCGGGCACCTCGTACTCCGAGCACTCCGAGTACTCCGGCGTCAGTCATGAGTCACCGCCTTGGTCTCGCCCAGGACGATCCGGGTCAGGTTGGTCAGGGAGGTCGAGCCGGGGCTGAAGTAGTCGCTGTGGCCGCCGTCGCCGGCCGCGAAGACCCGGGCGCCGAAGGCCGGGGAGAGGGGGTCGGTGCCGAAGCCGACGGTGGTGCCGAACAGGTCCGCGCTGAGGTGCGGGACGTTCTCCACCCAGTCGTGGCCCCCGCGGGCCGCCCAGACGCGGGCGCGGGTGTGCAGGGCGGCCGCGGAGTCCGCGCCGGTGCCGGGGCTGCCGACCAGCGCGATGTCGTCGACGGCGAGTCCGGCGGCGGCACGGCCGCAGACGACCGAGCCGTACGAGTGGCACAGCAGCGAGATGCGCGGTCCGCCGCCCGCTATGGCGCGCAGGTCGGTGACGAGCGCGCGCAGACGCGGGGCCGCCTGCTCCGCCCTGCCGGTCGTCGTGACCGTCGCGCTGACCGTGCCCGGCGTCTCGTAGCCCATCCAGGCCACGACCGCCGTGCGCGTGCCCGCGGGGGCCTGCCGGACGAGTTGCCCGTACAGGGCGGCGGCGGCCGCGTGGAACCGGCCATAGGTGTCGAGGCTCGTGTCGGAGCCGGGGACCAGGACGGCGATGCGGTCGGCGCGAGTGAGGTCGCCCAAGACCTCCGTCACCCGGCCGGAGCCGCGGCCGTCGAACCGGAGGAGACGCCGGGCCGGGGCGGCCAGCGCACGGTCCGTCGCGGCACGGTCCCGGTCCTGGTGGGCGGCGGCCGTGCGGGCCGCTTCGGCGGCGTTGGCACGGTTGGCCGCGTACGCCTCGTCGAGCGTCGACGCGCTGAGAGGCGCGAGGGAGGCGGGGGCGGGCGCGGGGATCTCCGGGCGCCCGGCAGCGGAGAGAGGGAACACCACCGCGCCGGTGATGAGGGCGGCGAGCGCGGCTCGACGCCATCGGCCTCCGCGGCGCCGACCGCCGTCGCCACGGCGGTACTTCGCTGCGAACCCCATGGTCGTCCCCCTCCAGCGCACCCGGCCATCGGGTCTGCACGGAAGGGAAGTTACGGATCGGGACTCGTCGTCCGCGTCACACCGGGGAGCTCACGTGTGGCCTGGCTCTCAGGTACTACGGGTATGACCGGGGACCGCTCCTACGGGTATCCCAGGAAGGCCCCTCACCAGGCCAGTTGCGCGATCTCCTCCACCACCACGGCACACGCGTCCGCCGCCGGGTCGATGAGCGGGAAGTGCCCCACGTCCTCCAGCAGCGTCACTCCCACCATCTCCCCGGCCTTCGCCGCCGCGTCCGCGTACGACTCGGCGACCACCTGCGGCACATCGAGGTCCGTGCGGCCCTGGACGAGAGTGGTGGCGATGCCGGTGGGCAGCAGCAGCGCCGGGTCCGCGTACGGCTGCCGCTCGGCGAAGTGCTCGTCCCCGCCCAGGAGTTGCCGTACGGCACCGCCGCACACGTCCAGCTTGTCGGCGACCGCGAGGTCCGCGATCGGGGCGAGGGCGACCACACCGCGCAGGGCCGCCGGGCTGTCGGCGCGCCAGGGCGATCCGGCCGGCAGGACGTGCCGGGCCGCGGCCCACAGGGCGAGCTGCCCGCCCGCCGAGTGACCGGTGAGGACCGTACGGCCCGGGTGGGCTTGCGGCAAGTGTTCCCGCACGAGCGCCGGAAGGGCGTCCAGCGCGGCCGCGACGTCGTCGAAGGTGTCGGGCCAGCGGCCCGCGACGGAGTCGTCGTCACGACCGCGCCGGTACTCGGCACTGGCCACGGCGAACCCGCGGCGGGCGAGGAAGGCCGCGAACGGGCTGATGTGACGGCGGTCGTAGGGCGCCCGCCAGGCACCGCCGTGCAGCACGAGGACGACCGGGGCGGGCCCACCCGGGCCGCCCTGCCCGCGCGGGGCGTAGAAGTCGATCACCTGGTCGGGATGGTCACCGTAGGCAGCGGTCACGTCCGGGTCGACGGGCGCGTGCGAGAACACCGACTTCTCTTCCGCGGCGGCCCGTGCCGCTGCGACGTCGTCCGTCATGCTCCAACCTCTCAGCGATCAAACGTAGATGGCGGACCAGGTGGGGATCCGGCCGTTGGCCGGGACGGTATCAGGCAGGTGACGTGGGCGGACACGGGGATGTCACGCTGGGTGAAGACCGAACGGCCCCCGCGGCGGCAGGGGCCGTTCGTCACCGGGAACTCACCCCAGCGTCCGGGCCAGCACCCGCGCCGCCCGCTCCACGTCGGCGAAACCCACGTACAGCGGCGTGAAGCCGAAGCGCAGCACGTCCGGCGCCCGGAAGTCGCCGACCACACCCCGCTCGACGAGCCGTTTCATCACGTCACCGGCACCCTCACAGCGCAGGGCGATCTGACTGCCCCGCTCCGCGTGCGCGATCGGCGTCAGGCACTCGACCCTGCCCTCGGGCACGTACGCGGCCACGCACTCCAGGAAGAAGTCCGTGAGCGCGAGCGACTTGGCCCGCACCGCCTCGACCTGCACCCCGTCCCACACCTCCAGGGCCGCCTCCAGGGCGAGCATGGAGAGGATGTCCGGTGTGCCGACCCGGCCACGCAGGGCACCGGGGGCCGGCTCGTACCCGCTGCGCATCCCGAACGGCTCGGCGTGGGAGTTCCAGCCGGGCAGCGGGGAGTCGAAGCGGTCCTGAAGCTCCCTGCGCACGTACAGGTACGCCGGTGAACCCGGCCCGCCGTTCAGGTACTTGTAGGTGCAGCCGACCGCGAGGTCCACGCCGTGCTCGTCCAGCCCCACGGGCAGCGCGCCCGCGCTGTGGCACAGGTCCCAGACGACGTACGCTCCCGCCCCGTGCACGGCGGCCGTCAGCGCCGGCAGGTCGTGCAGCCGGCCGGTGCGGTAGTCGACGTGGTTGAGGAGGACGGCGGCGGTACGGTCGCCCAGCGCGCCCGGCACCTGCGCCGGTGCCACCGGCCGCAGCGTGCAGCCGGTCATCCGGGCGGCGGACTGTGCGATGTACCCGTCGGTGGGGAAGGTCGTGGCGTCGACGAGGATCTCGTCGCGGCCCTCCCCGGCCATCCGCACCGCCCCCACAAGTGCCTTGAACACGTTGACACTTGTCGAGTCGCCCACCACGATCTGCCCGGGCGCCGCCCCGACCAGCGGGGCGATCCGGTCACCGATCCGCTCGGGCGCGGTCCACCAGCCGCTCTCCTCCCAGGACCGGATGCGCAGCTCGCCCCACTGGCGGCGTACGACGTCCTCGACCCGCCCGGGGACGACGGCCGGCAGCGCGCCGAGCGAGTTGCCGTCGAGGTAGACAACGTCATCGAGGACGAAGGCGTCCCGCTTGCCGCGCAGGTCGTCGGCGGCGTCCAGCTTCTCCGCCCGCGTCGCGAGTTCAGACATAGGACCGCGCCGTCCACAGCTCGGGGAACACCTGCTTCTGCGCCCGCTTCTCCAGCCAGGCCACTCCGGCGGAGCCGCCCGTGCCGGTCTTGGCGCCCATCGCGCGGCGGGTGGCGACGAGGTGGTCGTTGCGCCAGCGCCACACCAGCTCGGCCACATCGCTCAACGCCTCGCCCAGCCGGGCGAGTTCGTCGCTCTCGTCGCCCGAGTAGACGGCCGTCCAGGCGGCCTCCACCTCCGGGGACGGCTCGTAGCGCTGCGACACGTCACGCCCCAGCACGGCCTGCGGGATGTCGTACCCGCGCCGCGCGAGCAGCCGCACCACCTCGTCGTACAGGCTCGGCTCGTGCAGCGCCTTCTCCAGCTCGGCGTGCACGCGCGGCGCGCCCCGGTGCGGGACCAGCATGGACGCGGACTTGTCGCCGAGCAGGAACTCCATCCGCCGGTACATCGCCGACTGGAAGCCGGAGCCCTCGCCGAGGGCGGACCGGTACGAGTTGAACTGGGCCGGCGTGAGCTGGCCGAGCGGCTTCCAGGAGGCGTTCAGCGCCTCCAGCTCGCGTACGGACCTCTTCAGCGCGGCGATCGCGGTGGGTACGTCGTCGCCGCGCAGCGCGTGTGCCGCCGTCTCCCACTCGTGGACGATGACGGTGAACCACAGCTCCATCACCTGGGTCGTGACCAGGAAGACCATCTCTCCGGGGTCGTCGGAGAGGGTGTGCTGGAGGTGGGTGAGCACGTCCGCCTTGACGTAGTCCTCGTACGGCGTCGTGCCGTGGAAATCGAGATGCGGGGTCTCGGGCTCGTGAGCCTCGTGGGACATCGCTGTCTCCTGCTTTGTAACTCCGGGTAGCGGTCCGCCCCTGCCGATGCCGGCACGGGGGCCCCGGTCCCCACGGGCATACTCCGCAATCGTCCCCCGAATCCGCAAGGCCCGCCCGCTCGGCGGACGGGCCTCGCGCACACGGACCGCCGTCAGCCCAGGACCTGCGCCGCGGTCGGCGAGGAGTCCTTCAGGAACTGGGAGCAGCGCTCGTACTCCTCCTGCTCGCCGATCGCCTGTGCGGCACGGGCGAGGGCGTGCAGGGCACGCAGGAAGCCGCGGTTCGGCTCGTGCTCCCACGGGACCGGGCCGTGGCCCTTCCAGCCGCTGCGGCGCAGCGCGTCGAGGCCGCGGTGGTAGCCCGTACGGGCGTACGCGTACGACTCGACGGTCGCGCCCCGCTCGTACGCCTCGTCGGCGAGCTGCGCCCAGGCGAGCGAGGAGGTGGGGTGCGCGGCGGCGACGTCGACCGGCGCGGTACCCGACGCGAGCATTTCCCGTGGCCCGGGGTCGTCGGGGAGGTGGGTCGGGGGCGGGCCCCCGAGGAGGTTCTCGTGAATGGACATGCCCCAAGTCTGCCGCAGACGTGAGCTGCGGGCAGTCGTGCCTCCCCCAGTGCCTCAAGGGCCTGGGAGGTACCCCCAGGCGGCACCCGTCCCACAGAAGCGGCACCCCGCTACGCCGGACTGCGCAACGCCCCGGCCTCAGCACGAACCCCCGCACCTACGACAACCGCTTCCGCACCGGCTCCCCCTCCAGCGGCGGTGCCGTCACACCCCCCTGCCGCAGACACTCCGGCCGCTTGCAGCGCGGCGG
>NZ_NGFN01000439.1 GCF_002148965.1 Streptomyces swartbergensis
GACTTGCATGTGTTAAGCACGCCGCCAGCGTTCGTCCTGAGCCAGGATCAAACTCTCCGTGAATGTGTACCGGTAATCCGGTGCTACACCACGAGAGCGGAACAGTCAGGCGGAATAAGCCCGACCGTTCACAGCGTCCTCGCTGTGTTTTTTCAAAGGAACCTCGACCATCGGAAATTTCCGACGGACGGGGTATCAACATATCTGGCGTTGACTTTTGGCACGCTGTTGAGTTCTCAAGGAACGGTCGCTTCCTTTGTACTCACCCTCTCGGGCTTTCCTCCGGGCGCTTCCCTTCGTGTTCCCAACTCTACCAGTGTTTTTCCGGCCCTCTGACCACCGTCCTGCAGGCATGCAGAAGGTGACCCCGAGATAGGATCTGACAAGTTGGATGCTGCCAGGCGAGGACACGAGGTTGCGTCGCTCAGCCCCAGGCAGGAGTACGACTGTACACGCGGCCGCGGAGCGGGTGCAAATCGATGTGCGGTATGGTCTAGACCACTCTGGAGTGCTCACGCGGAACCGGCACTTCAGGTGGCATACCCTGCTGAGCAGTGTGCCGTCCCGGTACCGACAGGGACGGCCCATATCGATCTCCACCCCTGGGAGGCTTCCCATGACCACCGTGACGTCCCCACTCGCAGGACGCGCCATCGGACTGGCAGCCGTGCCGGATCCGGTCTTCTCCGGGGCCATGGTCGGCCCGGGCACAGCGATCGACCCCGTACGTGAGCCTTCCGAGGCCGTCTCGCCCGTGGACGGCGTCATCGTCTCCCTGCACCCGCACGCGTTCGTCGTCGTCGACGAGAACGGGCACGGCGTGCTCACCCACCTCGGTATCGACACCGTGCAGCTCAATGGCGAGGGTTTCGAGCTGCTCGTGAACAAGGGTGACACCGTCAGGCGCGGTCAGGGCATCGTGCGCTGGAACCCGGCTGCCGTGGAGGCCGCCGGCAAGTCCGCGGTCTGCCCGATCGTGGCGCTGGAGGCCACGGCCGAAGCGCTCTCCGATCTTCGTGACGACGGCGATGTGAAGGCCGGTGACAGTCTCTTCCTCTGGAAGTGACGTCAGTGCCGTCGTATGGCGGCTGGCAGGAGAACCAACACGGCGGCTGGATCCGCCGCACTATCGGAGACGGGTGAGATGGACACAACGCTGCGAGGCGTCGGCGTGAGCCACGGTGTGGCGATCGGCGAGGTTCGGCATATGGGAACGGCGGTGCTGGAGCCGCCCGCGAAGCAGATCCCCGCGGAGGAGGCGGAGCGTGAACAGGGGCGCGCCCGCAAGGCCGTGGAGGCTGTGGCGGCCGACTTGATGGCACGGGGCAACCTGGCGGGGGGTGAAGCCCAGGCGGTGCTCGAGGCCCAGGCCATGATGGCCCAGGACCCGGAGCTGATAGCAGACGTGGAACGGCGGATCGCCGTCGGCAGCACGGCCGAGCGCGGGGTGTACGACGCGTTCGCCGCGTACCGCGAGCTGCTCGCGGGTGCCGGTGAGTACCTCGCCGGTCGCGTAGCCGACCTCGACGACGTGCGGAATCGTATCGTCGCCCGTCTCCTGGGGGTGCCGATGCCGGGTGTGCCCGACAGCGACGAGCCCTATGTCCTTGTCGCCCGTGACCTCGCACCTGCCGACACAGCGCTGCTGGACCCGACTCTGGTGCTCGGCTTCGTCACCGAGGAGGGCGGTCCGACCAGCCACAGCGCGATTCTGGCGCGAGCCCTCGGGGTGCCGGCCGTGGTCGCGCTGCCGGGTGCCGGTGAGCTCGCCGAAGGCACGATGATCGCCGTCGACGGCAGCACCGGCGAGATCTTCGTGGACCCGAGCGATGAGAAGAAGGCTCAGCTCGAGGCCGCGGCCGCCGAGCGCAGGGCGGCACTGGCGGCCTCGACGGGTCCCGGTGCCACCGCGGACGGTCACAAGGTGCCGTTGCTCGCGAACGTCGGCGGCCCTGCGGATGTGGCGGCAGCGGTCGAGGCCGGTGCCGAGGGTGTCGGTCTCTTCCGTACCGAGTTCCTCTTCCTGGACGACAGCAAGCAGGCGCCGTCCGAGGAGAAGCAGGTCGCGGCGTACCGGCAGGTGCTGGAGGCGTTCCCCGAGGGACGCGTCGTGGTGCGGGTACTGGACGCGGGCGCGGACAAGCCGCTCGACTTCCTGACGCCGGCCGACGAGCCGAACCCGGCACTCGGCGTGCGGGGCCTGCGGACGCTGCTCGATCACCCGGAGATCCTGCGTACCCAGCTGACGGCGCTCGCGAAGGCCGCGGAAGGGCTGCCGGTCTACCTTGAGGTCATGGCCCCGATGGTCGCGGACCGCACCGATGCCCGGGCCTTCGCGGACGCGTGCCGAGAGGCTGGGCTGCGGGCGAAGTTCGGCGCGATGGTCGAGATTCCGTCGGCCGCCCTGCGGGCGCGCTCGATTCTCCAGGAGGTCGAGTTCCTGTCGCTGGGGACGAACGACCTGGCGCAGTACACCTTCGCCGCCGACCGTCAGGTGGGTGCGGTCTCCCGTCTGCAGGATCCGTGGCAGCCCGCGCTGCTCGACCTGGTGGCGCTGTCCGCCGAGGCGGCGAAGGCCGAGGGCAAGAGCTGTGGCGTCTGTGGTGAGGCCGCGTCCGATCCGCTGCTCGCGTGTGTGCTGGCTGGTCTGGGCGTCACCTCTCTTTCGATGGGCGCGGCGTCGATCCCCTATGTCCGGGCCGCGCTGGCGAAGTACACGCTGGCGCAGTGTGAGCGGGCCGCTGCGGCGGCTCGGGCCTCGGACACCGCCGAGGACGCGCGCAGCGCGGCGCGGGCGGTGTTGTCCGGCGAGTGAGCCGGCATGGCCGGCCGATGGCTGCCCGGGCGGGGCGCTCCACTGACGTGGGGCGCCCCGCCCGCTTTTCAGTGATGGTGTCCCTGTGCGGGTTTCTCCTCTCCCAGGTCGGGCGGCTCGCAGTAATCGACGTTGGATTCCGGGGAGATCAGGTCGCCGGATTCGACGTCGGTGCAGTAGGCATCGAAGACCTCGCCCGCGGTGAGGGGTTCGAGTCCGTATGCGCGCAGGCGCCAGCCGTAGACGCGGTCGGGGCTGCCCGGGGCGCTGGCGCGGATGACGAGTCCTCCTGGGCTTTCGGTGGCCAGGCCGAGGGCCAGGACTGTGGTGAACTCGAGGGCTTCGGTCTCGTCCAGTTCGACGGGGCCGCCGGTGTCGGCGACGTGGAGGGCGGCGACGAGGGTCTCGGGCGGTCCCGTGACGCTGCATACGAGGTGCCGGTTGCCGGACGGGGCTGTGTCGAGGATGCGGACGAGGAGGTCCGAGGCCCGGGCGAAGGCGGCGCGTCCGATGTCCTCGCCGCATGAGGCGCAGGCACCCAGGCGAGCGAGCAGTGTGGTCGCGTACTCCCAGGTGGCCTGTCGCACGGCCTCGTCGACGAGGGCCGGGAGGAGGTCGGACAGCGGCTGGCCCTCGTACGGAAGGGTCGGACCTGTTACCGCGAGTCGTGCGGTGAAGCGTGTGCGGCTCGACGGGTTGTCGGGGTCGAGGCCCTTTTGCTTGCAGAACTCGGCGTACTCCTCGGGGTCGAAGAGGGCCACCGTGGTGTGGCTGCCTTGTAGTGCCCGGGTCCTGAGGAGGCCTTCCACATGCTTGAGGTAGGCCGCGTGGTCGTCGAACGTGAAGCTGCGGTAGCGCCGCATGGCCCGGAAGTCGTGCTCGTCGGTGAGCAGGCCGATGGTGCCGGCGATTTCGCGGCGCAGGACCCGTCGCATGGTCCGGCTGTCGGTGTGCGTCATTGTTCCCCCTGTGCACGGTCGATCAATGCTCACTCACAGTAATCGGCGGCACTGACAACGGGGGCTCGACAAGGGGATCGCGCATCCGGATGCGGAAGAAACATGCAGGTCAATGGCCGAGTGGTCGACCTGGCTGCGTCGACAGGCCTGGTGACGGCGAGTGGTCAGTCGCGGAGGCCTCGGACTCACCGTCGCCTCCGGTGAGTCCGAGGGGGTGCCGGTCAGGCGCGTTTGCGGGCCAGGTCCTCGTAGAAGCTCAGCAGGTCGAGGTTGTCGATGGAGCCCGGGTTGACCGCCTTCTCCAGCGGGGTGCCCTGGAGGAGGCGTTTGACCGGGACCTCGATGCGTTTGCCGGTCAGGGTGTGGGGGACGCCGGGTACTTCGATGATCTCGTCGGGGATGTGGCGCGGTGACAGTTGTTCGCGGATGGTCTGCTTGATGCGGTTCTGCAGGGCCTCGTCGAGGACGGCTCCGGGGGTCAGGTGTACGAAGAGGGGCATCCAGTAGCCGCCGTCGGGCTGTTCGATGCCGATGACGAGGGATTCCCTGATCTCGGGGAGGCGCTCCACGGCCTCGTAGATGTCGGCGGATCCCATGCGTACGCCCTGGCGGTTGAGCGTGGAGTCGGAGCGGCCGTGGATGACGACGGATCCACGGGAGGTGACGGTGATCCAGTCGCCGTGCCGCCACACGCCGGGATACGTGTCGAAGTAGCTGTCGTGGTAGCGGCTGCCGTCGGGGTCGTTCCAGAAGTGGATGGGCATCGACGGCATGGGGTTGGTGACCACGAGCTCGCCGACCTCGTCGACCAGGGGGATGCCGTTCGGGTCCCAGGACTGGAGGTCGGTGCCGAGGCAGGGGGCCTGGAGTTCGCCGACGTGGACCGGGAGGGTCGGTACGGCTCCGGCGAAGCAGGAGCACACGTCGGTGCCGCCACTGACGGAGGCGATCCACAGGTCGTCGCGGACCTCGTCGTGGAGCCAGCGGAAGCCGTCGGGTGGCAGGGGCGAGCCGGTGGTGGCGACGCACTGGACGGAGGAGAGGTCGAAGTCGCGGGACGGGTGTACGCCCGCCTTGCGGCAGGCCATGACGTAGGCGGCCGAGGTGCCGTAGAGGGTGGCCTCGGTGCGTTCGGCGATGCGCCACTGGGCGCCGGTGTCCGGGTAGCCGGGGCTGCCGTCGTAGAGGACGACCGTGGTGCCGGTGAGCAGGCCGGAGACGAGGAAGTTCCACATCATCCAGCCGGTCGACGTGTACCAGAAGAAGCGGTCCTCGGGGCCCAGGTCGCAGTGCAGGCCGAGTTGCTTGAGGTGCTCGACCAGGATGCCGCCCTGGGACTGGACGATGGCCTTGGGCAGGCCGGTCGTGCCGGAGGAGTAGAGCACCCACAGGGGGTGGTCGAAGGGCACCTGCTCGAAGACGGGGTGCGTGTCGGCGCAGGTGAGGGCCGACCAGTCCAGGGCGCCCTCGGGTGCGTCGGTGCCGAGGAGGGGGATGTGGACGACGGCCCGCAGGGTGGGCAGCTCGCGGCGCAGTTCGGCGACGATCTCGCGCCGGTCGTGCTCCTTGCCGCCGTAGCGGTAGCCGTCGACCGTGAACAGCAGGACGGGTTCGACCTGCTGGAAGCGGTCCAGGACGCTTCGGGCGCCGAAGTCGGGCGCGCAGGACGTCCAGACGGCACCCACGGCGGCTGTGGCGAGGAGGGCGACGACGGCCTGCGGGACGTTGGGGAGATAGCCGCTGACACGGTCTCCGGGGCGTACGCCGAGGGCGCGCAGTTCGGCGGCCAGGGAGCCGACCTGGCGGCGCAGTTCGGCCCAGGTGACGGGGCGTGGTTCGTGTGTCTCGTCGACGTGCAGGAGAGCTGGTTCGTCAGCGCGGGTGTCGGCCGCGCGGAGGGCGTGTTCGGCGTAGTTGAGGGTCGCCCCGGGGAACCACTGGGCGCCCGGCATCGAGCGGTCGCCGAGCACGCGCGCGTAGGGCGTCGAGAAACGGACGTCGAACCACTCCGTGACGGCTTTCCAGAAGGTGCCCAGCTCGTCGACGGACCAGCGCTGGAGGGCCGCGTAGCCGCCCTCGGCGGGGGCGCCGTGGTGCTCGGCTGCCCAGGCCTGGAACCTCGTGATCCGTGCCCGGGCGATGCGCTCGGGGTCTGGCTGCCAGAGCGGATGAGGACTAGCGGTCGACATGGTCGGCTCCTGGACTGTGCGCGTCGTGTGCGTCCTCCGCGCACGGGCTGGGGTGTGCGCGTGACGCGGCTGGCACGGACAATGCCATGTGATCGACTTCGACACCAGGGTGCGCCCCACATAGTCCGTGTCGTGAAGATGTGGTCGTGGCACGGGTGAACGGCAGTTGAACGACACGCCCACGTGGGGCGGTCAGTGGCAGGGTGAGCAGCATGAACGGTCGTGACCTGGTGCGTTCGGTGAAAGCGGTGGGTTCGGTGGGCGCGGCGCAGGGTGTGCGTAC
>NZ_NGFN01000044.1 GCF_002148965.1 Streptomyces swartbergensis
CGCCCCCTTCGCCCCGTCGCAACCACGTCCCGACCCGCTCCCTACCGACCGGTCGTGATGATTCCGTTTAGCGTCGTACCACTGGCCTGTTCGCGCCCTCGACCACTCACGGGACCCCGTGCGTTGGCCATCCCCGTCGCCCGCCGTGACATTCCGTTTGGGTTTTCGGACCGTCAACCGGGAGACTGCCCCCGTGACGTCCCGTATCCCGCGCGACTCCAGGCTTCGACTCGTCCGCCCGCGACCCCTGGCCGCAGCCCCCAGAGCGATGAACCAGCGGCGCTCGCGCCGACCCGCCCCGCGCCCCCCGGAGGGCACCCCGGCACCGGCGGAGCTGGCCAGAATGGCACGCTCAGGTCTTGCCGACGCGGCCCGCGTCGCCCGCTGGGCCGACACCGAGCTCGGCCCCGGCCGGGGCAGCGCCACCGCCGACGGCAAGGCCACCCTCTCCGCCGCGACCGCCGAACGGGCCGCCCACGAGTTGGGCCTGACCCCGGATCAGGTCAGAGCCGACTGGGACACCGCCCGTCTCGCCGGTCTCGTCGAGGTGCACGGCGACAGCGCCCGCCCCGGCTGGCGGCTGCGCGCCTGGGACCGCGACGACAGCGCCGTACTGCGCGGCTGGGTCGCCCTCTTCGACGCCTGGTCGCTCGCCTATCCGGAACCCCAGGACCACGAGCCCGCCGCCGTCGCCGAGGTCGTCTCGGCCATGCCGCAGGTGCTCTCGTTCCTCCAGCTGTCCGCCGGCCCCGTCCCCGTGGAGCAGCTCCTCGACCTCCTGGAGCAGCGCGTCACCGAACTGCGCACCGCACGCTGCGAGATCCCCTACGGCCCGCAGCCGGAGCCGCAGGCCGAACAGGCACCCACCGACGCCCCGCTCGCCCCGCTCCTCGACTGGGCCCTGCGCGCCCTCGCCTCCGTCGGCGCCCTCACCTACGGGGACGGCCAGGCCACGCTCACCCCGCTCGGCAGCTGGGCCGTCTGGGTCAAGCTGGAGCAGATCTGCGTCGCCGCGCAGAGCCCCGCCGGGAACATCGAGCAGGCCGCCGAGGACATGCTCCGCGGCTGCGCCCAGCTGCGCCCGAACGCGGCCCGCGCCGAGTACCGGGCCTGGCTCGCCGCCCGCACCGTCGGCAGCGCCGTCACCGAACTCCTGGCCGCCGCCCGCGGCGAGGACGCCCTGCTGCGCGGCCTCGCCTTCGAGGCGCTGCGCGTGGTCGGCGCCCCCGCCGAGCCGGACGTCCGCGCCGTCCTGGACGAGCCGACGCTCAGGCCGTACGCGCTGCTGTGGCTGGCCGAGCACGACGGGGCCGACCCCGAGGACGCCCACGAGGTCCTCACCCGGGAGGAGGCGACCTGGCTGTGGGTGGACACCGCGGCCGCCGTCGCCGACCACGGTGAGGCCCCGCTGCTCGTGCGCCACCTGGAGTCCGCCGTGCAGCCGACCATCCCGATGCTGCTCGACGAGGTACGGGCCGTGGGCCACCCGCGGACCGTGCAGGTCCTGGTCGCCCTCGCCGCGGCCCACCCGGACCCGGCCCTGGCCAAGGCCGTACGCCGGGCCGCGTTCCAGGTGCACACCGGAGGCAGCTAGCCGCACCCGCCGCCGCAGTGGGCCGTCAGCCCGGTATCTCGGGCGCGTACGTCCCGAAACTCCACACATTGCCCTCGAGGTCCCGGGCCATGTAGTCCCGCGAGCCGTAGTCCTGGTCCGTCGGGGGCATCAGGATCTCCACGCCGTGGTCCACGGCGCGGCGGTGGTGTGCGTCCACGTCGTCCACCACGACGTACACCCCGGTGGTGCCCGCGTCCTTCATGGCCGCGTCGAACACGCCGCCCCGGCCCTTGCTGCCGACCATCACCGCGCCGTTGCCCTGCACCAGCTCCGCGTGCAGCACGGAGCCGTCCTCGCCCTCGTACACCGACAGCTCCGTGAAGCCGAAGGCCTCCGTGAGCTGCCGGATCGCCGCTTTCGCGTCGGCATACAGCAGCGTCGGGTAGATGCTCGGGCGCCCGCCGGACGTGCCTGCCATACCGATCACTCCCTTGTGTTCGGTCGCCGGAGATCCGATGATCCGGTCCTGCTGCTCAGTCTCGCACCCGCCACTGACAACGACCCGGCGAGACGAGACCCGGCGAGACCAACCGAACACCCGCACACAGAAAAAGTGGTTGCATCGCCCCGTTAGACTGTCCCCCATGGCCTTTCTCCTCGCGCATTAGACGGCGGGAACGTCCTCAGCCGCCCATCCCGCCCCCGTATCCGCCCTGGAGTCTGTCCGTGATCTCCGCCTCCGGTATCGAGCTGCGCGCCGGTGCCCGCGTCCTCATCGAAAACGCCACCTTCCGTATCGCCAAGGGCGACCGCATCGGCCTGGTCGGCCGCAACGGCGCAGGGAAGACCACCCTCACCAAGTGCCTGGCGGGCGAGGGCATGCCCGCCGGCGGGACCATCACCCGCTCCGGCGAGGTCGGCTACCTCCCGCAGGACCCCCGCACCGGCGACCTCGACATCCTCGCCCGCGACCGCATCCTCTCCGCGCGCGGCCTCGACGTACTGATCCGCAAGATGCGCGACAACGAGCAGCGCATCGCCAACGGCCAGGGCGCCACCCGTGAGAAGGCGCTCAAGCAGTACGAGCGCCAGGAGACCGAGTTCCTCACCAAGGGCGGCTACTCCGCCGAGGCCGAGGCCGCGACCATCGCCGCCGCGCTCAACCTGCCCGACCGGGTGCTCGGCCAGCCCCTGCACACGCTCTCCGGCGGTCAGCGCCGCCGCATCGAGCTGGCCCGGATCCTGTTCTCCGACGCGGACACGCTGCTGCTCGACGAGCCGACCAACCACCTCGACGCCGACTCGATCATCTGGCTGCGCGACTACCTCAAGACCTACCGCGGCGGCTTCATCGTGATCTCCCACGACGTCGACCTGGTCGAGACGGTCGTCAACAAGGTGTTCTACCTGGACGCCAACCGCGCCCAGATCGACATCTACAACATGGGCTGGAAGCTCTACCAGCAGCAGCGCGAGGCCGACGAGAAGCGCCGCAAGCGCGAGCGGCAGAACGCCGAGAAGAAGGCCTCCGCGCTGCATTCGCAGGCCGACAAGATGCGGGCCAAGGCCACCAAGACCGTCGCCGCGCAGAACATGGCCCGCCGAGCGGACAAGCTGCTGGCCGGCCTGGAGGCCGAGCGGAAGTCCGACAAGGTCGCCAAGCTCCGCTTCCCGGAGCCCGCGCCCTGCGGCAAGACCCCGCTGATGGCCGAGGGCCTGTCGAAGTCGTACGGCTCGCTGGAGATCTTCACCGACGTCGACCTGGCCATCGACAAGGGCAGCCGCGTCGTCATCCTGGGCCTCAACGGCGCCGGCAAGACCACCCTGCTGCGGCTGCTGGGCGGTGTCGAGCAGCCCGACACGGGCGCGGTCGTCCCGGGCCACGGCCTGAAGCTCGGCTACTACGCGCAGGAGCACGAGACCCTCGACCCGGAGCGCACGGTCCTGGAGAACATGCGCTCGGCCGCCCCCGACCTGGACCTGGTGGAGGTCCGCAAGACGCTCGGCTCGTTCCTGTTCTCCGGCGACGACGTCGACAAGCCCGCCGGTGTCCTCTCCGGCGGCGAGAAGACCCGCCTGGCGCTCGCCACCCTGGTCGTGTCCTCGGCGAACGTACTGCTCCTCGACGAGCCGACCAACAACCTCGACCCGGCCAGCCGCGAGGAGATCCTCGGCGCGCTGCGCACGTACAAGGGAGCGGTCGTCCTCGTCACGCACGACGAGGGTGCCGTCGAGGCGCTCCAGCCGGAGCGGATCATCCTGCTGCCCGACGGCGTCGAGGACCTGTGGGGCGCCGACTACGCGGATCTCGTCGCCCTCGCTTGATCGAATGCGTGATCAACGGCGTATGGATCATTCGGCCTAGCGGTGATCCATCATCTGTGTGAGATCTCCTCGTACCGAGGTGTGTCCTACATCGATTTCGCGGCCGAGTCCCCGATTCTTCCGGGCTCGGCCGCGCCGCCTTTCTGACCTGGCATTTCCCGTGGCAATCCGTTCGGGCGTACGGACGCCACTCCTCGGAACTTTGTATTCCACTTGTGGGGACGCGCTCCCGTCGTCACAACCTTGTCTCACGGACCTTGCCGAATGGGTGGCCATCAGGGCCCGGAGGGGTGATCATGAGGAGACCAGAGCGCACTTCCCATGAGGAGGCACGGGTGGCCGAGACTCTGAAGAAGGGCAGCCGGGTGACCGGCGCCGCGCGCGACAAGCTCGCGGCAGACCTGAAGAAGAAGTACGACGCCGGTGCGAGCATCCGGGCGTTGGCCGAGGAGACCGGCCGCTCGTATGGCTTCGTGCACCGCATGCTCAGTGAGTCGGGCGTCACGCTGCGAGGGCGTGGCGGGGCGACGCGGGGTAAAAAGGCCACGGCCTGACCCCGGGTGGCCCCTTCGGCTTCGATGGTGGCCACCCGGTCGGTCGTCTGATCGGCCGGGTGGTTACTGTGCAGTCACTTAGCTGACCGCACGCATCGGAGGCGTCTCATGGCTTCGCCCGACAAGGACCTCGTTCCCGTACTCGACAAGGACGGCGTACGGCTCACCGTCGACGACGCGATCGCCACGGTGACGCTGACCAACCCGGCCAAGCGCAACGCGCAGAGCCCCGCTCTGTGGCGGGCGCTGACCGAGGCCGGGCGGCAGCTGCCGGGCTCCGTTCGCGTCGTGGTGCTGCGGGCCGAGGGCAAGTCCTTCTCGGCCGGTCTCGACCGGCAGGCGTTCACGCCCGAGGGCTTCGACGGGGAACCGTCGTTCATCGACCTCGCGCGTGGGAGCGACGCCGAGCTGGACGCGACCATCGCCGAGTACCAGGAGGCGTTCACCTGGTGGCGGCGCAGCGACATCGTCTCCGTCGCCGCCGTCCAGGGGCACGCCATCGGGGCGGGCTTCCAGCTCGCCCTCGCCTGCGATCTGCGCGTCGTCGCGGACGACGTGCAGTTCGCCATGCGCGAGACCAGCCTCGGACTCGTGCCCGATCTGACGGGCACGCATCCGCTGGTGGGACTCGTCGGATACGCCCGCGCGCTGGAGATCTGCGTGACCGGGCGCTTCGTCACGGCCGAGGAGGCCGTGAACACCGGGCTGGCCAACGTGGCCGTGCCCGCCGACCAACTCGACGACACGGTCCGCGACCTCGCGTCGGCCGTGCTCGCCGCGCCCCGCGACGCGGTCATCGAGACCAAGGCACTGCTGCGCGGCGCGCAGGACCGCACCTACGAGGACCAGCGCGGCGCGGAACGCCAGGCCCAGGCCCGCCGTCTGCGGGACCTCGCGGGCGTCGGGGACTGAGCCGGGCGGCTCCTGGCGGCTTCCTGGCGCCGCCAGGGGAGTCGCCGCCGGCTGAGCGGTGCCCGCGACCCACGCCGGGTGCCGCCCCTCAGCCGATCCCGCTCACCAGGACCGCCACCGTCGGGTGGTCCGACAACGACGTCCGCACCGCGGTGCGGACCTCGCGTGCCACGTCCCGGGACCGGTGGTCCTCGCGCACCGCGATCTCCAGCCGGACGTGGCGGTGCGTCAGCGCGGCCTCGCCCGGCAGTTCCTCGATGTGCACCGGGTGGCCCAGTGCGCCGGTCAGGTGAAGCACGCCCGGGACCTTGAGCGCGGCGGCCGCGACGCGGCCGGCGTCGTCGCCCTCGGCCCGCGCGGCGCGCGGCGGCTCGGGGAGAGGCGTGGCGGGCCCGGCTGGTTCCGCCTCCTCGTCCAGCAGGCCCGTCACGCGCAGATCCACCTCCGTCACCGTCAGACCGAGCCGCTGCGTCGCGGCCGTAGCCAGCGTCGCCCGCAGCAGGGAAGCCGTCGTCGGCAGCGGCTGCGAGGCCGTGGCCGCGAACTCCGCCGTCACCCGCAGCGGCCCGGGCGGCAGAGCGCTCGGCGGGGCCGGCACGGCCGGGCTCCCGGTGTCCGCCGGATCGGCGAGCGCGACACGCAGCGCTTCGAGGCGCACGCCCGGAGCGTCCCGTGCCGCGCGCCGCAGCACCGCCTCGGCTGCCCGCTCGGCGATCCACGCGCCGTCCCGCGCATCACCCAGCGGCAAGAGCTTGCCGAGGCTCAGCTGATGTCTCACTGCCTGCGTCCACCGGTCGGCCGTCATTCCTCCAGCCTGCCGCATCAGAGGCGCGTAACCACGCAACCGTGCTTACGGTGGTCGCAGGACGACAACCGAAAAGGACGAACGGCGATGACTGACATGACCGAGAACCGGGGCGGGGAGACCGAGACGGCGGCGGCACGCCGGAGCCCGTTGGCCAAGCGTGGCGGGGGAGACCCCGGCTCCCGGGGGCGTACGACCATCGCGGACGGCGTCGTGGAGAAGATCGCCGGGCTCGCCGCCCGCGATGTGGACGGCGTGCACGCCATGGGCAGCGGCCTGTCCCGCACGTTCGGAGCAGTGCGCGACCGCGTACCCGGCGGCGCCAAGGCGGTGTCCCGCGGGGTGAAGGTCGAGGTCGGCGAGGTGCAGGCCGCCATCGACCTGGAGATCGTGGTCGACTACGGCGTGTCGATCGCCGATGTGGCCCGGGACGTACGGGAGAACGTCATCACCGCCGTCGAGCGGATGACGGGCTTGGAGGTCGTCGAGGTCAACATCGCGGTGAGCGACGTGAAGCTGCCGGACGAGGAGGAAGAGGAACCGGAGCGCCGGATCCAGTGAGACACCGGCCACCGTACAACGCAGCGAATGAGGAGCTGAGGAGCGCAGCATGAACATGGCCGTCGTCGGCATGATCGCCGGCATGGCACTGGGATTCGCCGGGTACTTCGGCGGATTCGGCGCCTTCCTGCTGGTGGCGGCGCTGGGCGCCGTCGGCTTCGTCGTCGGCCGGTTCCTGGAGGGGGACATGGACTTCGGCGACTTCTTCCGTCCCCGTGAACGACGGCGGTGACGACCGTGAGCGCGGGGGCCGGTGAGCTCGACAGACCCCTGACCGTCGTCCCGCCGGGCGAGCGGGGCGCGACCCGGATCGCCGACCGGGTCGTCGCGAAGATCGCCTCCCAGGCGGCCCGCGAGGCCGTCGGGACGCTGCCGCCCGACGCCGGCCGCCCGTCCGCCACCGTCGTCGTCCACCACCAGGTCGCGCACGTCCGGGTCCACGTCGAGCTCGACTACCCCTGCGACGTCGGCGCGCGCTGCCGCCAGGTGCGCCGCCAAGTCGTCGAGCGCGTAGGCGGCCTGGCGGGAATGCAGGTGCCGGAGGTCGTCGTCCAGGTGGAGCGGCTGCACCTGGTCGCCGGGCCCGGCGCGGTACAGGGGAGGACGCGATGAGCGAACCCCGGGGCACCGAACCGTCCGAGCCCGAGGGCACCACACAGCGCCTGCCCGTCCTCGACACGTCAGAGACCGGCACCGGGCCCGACCGGTCCGCGCCGGCCGCCGAGAACGGAACGCCGCCCGTATCCGACGGCGAGGGCGGCCGCGAACGCCGCTTCTGGTCGGCACGCCGCGTCCCGGCGGGCATCGTCGCCGTGCTGCTCCTGGGACTCGCGGGGCTCTTCCTCTACGACATCGCGTCCGTGCGTGCCGACCGGCCCGTCATGAGCTGGCGCAGGGAGCTGGCCCGGCAGCTCGCCGCACGGCCCCTCGACGACATCTGGGTGCTCATCGGGGCCGGGGTCGCCGCCGCGCTCGGGCTCTGGCTGCTGCTCCTGGCCGCCACGCCCGGCCTCAGGAACGTGCTCCCGATGCGGCGTACGCACGCCGACGTACGCGCCGGACTGGACCGGGACGCCGCCGCGACCGCGTTGCGCGACCGGGCCATGGAGGTGGCCGGCGTGCAGTCGGTGCGGGTACGGGTGCGCCGGAGGCGGGCGAACGCCCGTGCCGTGTCGCACTTCCGTGAACTGGACGAGGTACGAACCGATTTGGACGCCGTGCTCACCGACGCGGTCCGCGGACTGGGACTCTCCCGGCCGCCCGCGCTGTCGGTGCGCGTCCGGCGGCCCGGCCGGAAGGAGTGACAGCGATGCTCAGGGTCGTCAACCGCGTGTTCCTCGGGCTCGTGGGCCTCGTCCTGCTGGCGCTGGGCGGCTCCGTACTGGCCGTCGGTCTCGGCGCTCCGGCACCCTCGTGGTGGATCCACGACAGCCGGCACGACGTGCTGCTGACCAACGCCGAACGCACCCGCTGGCGGGACGACGGCTGGTGGTGGCCGGTCGTCATCGCCGTCCTCGCCGTACTGATGCTGCTCGCCCTGTGGCGGCTGGTCGCGGTACTGCGCCGGCGCCGACTCGCCGAGGTCCTCGTGGACACCGGCGACGGCGAGGGCGCCCTGCTGCGCGGCCGGGCCCTGGAGAACGCCCTCACCGAGGAGGCGTCCCACATCGACGGCGTCGGCCGGGCCCACGCGCACCTGACGGGCCGCCGCAGCGCCCCCGCGGCCCAGGTACGGCTCGCACTGGAACCGCACGTGGACCCGGGCGCGGCCCTGCACGACCTGACGACCGGCGCCCTGACCCACGCCAGAACATCGGCGGGCCTTGCGTCACTGCCGGCGGAGGTACGGCTGCGGGGGGTCAAGCACCGTGCGGAGAGAGTGAGCTGACCGGCCCTGGCCGCACCCGCCGCTCAGAACCCGTGCCGCGCCCCGCCGTCCACCGGCACCATGACCCCGGTCAGATAGGAAGCCGCCGGAGACAGCAGGAACGCCGCTACCCGGCCGAACTCCTCCGGCGCCCCGTACCGCCGCAACGGAATGCGCGACTCCGAGGCCGCCCTGGTCGCCTCGGGATCCGCCGACAACGCGTCCAGCTCGCGCACGCGGTCCGTGTCGATGCGTCCGGGAAGCACCCCGACCACCCGAACCCCCCGCGGCCCCAGTTCGTCGGACAGCGACTTGGCGAACCCGGCCAGCCCCGGCCGCAGCCCGTTCGAGATCGTCAGCCCCGGAATCGGCTCGTACACCGACCCGGACAGCACGAACCCGATGACACCGCCGGCCGCCAACTCGGCCGACGCGGCGCGGGCCAGCCGCACCGCACCCAGGAACACCGACTCGAACGCCGCCTGCCACTGCTCGTCCGTGTTGTCGGCGACGAACCCGGCCGGCGGTCCGCCCACGCTGACGAGGACCCCGTCGATGCGGCCGAAGTGCTCCCGCGCGGCCCCGATCAGCCGGGCCGGCGCGTCGGGGTCGGCGTTGTCGACGGCCACCCCGACCGCGCTCGGGCCCAGCGCGGCCGCCGCCTCGGCGACGCCCTTCTCGTCCCGCCCCGAGACGACCACCTTCGCCCCGTCCGCGACGAGTTCACGCGCGGAGGCGTTGCCGAGGCCCCGGGTGGCCCCGGTGACGACGTACACCCGGTCCTTCAGTCCAAGATCCATGGTCCCTATCCTGCCCCGTCCTCCCCGAACAGGGCCAGGGTGGTGTTCACCAGGCCGATGTGGCTGAACGCCTGCGGGAAGTTGCCGAGCTGCCGGCCGGTCACCGGATCGAACTCCTCGGACAGCAGGCCGACGTCGTTGACGAGTCCCACCAGGCGCTCGAACAGCTCCCGGGCCTCCTGCGTACGACCCGTCATGTGCAAGGCGTCCGCGAGCCAGAAGGAGCACACCAGGAAGGTGCCCTCGGAGCCGGGCAGTCCGTCGATCTGCGCCTGGTCCGAGTCGGTGGTGCTGTAGCGGCGCAGGAAGCCGCCGTGGTCCAGCTCCTTGCGGACCGCGTCGATGGTGCCGAGCACTCGTGGATCGTCGGGCGGCAGGAAGCCGACGCGCGGGATGAGCAGCAGCGCGGCGTCCAGTTCGCGCGAGCCGTAGGACTGCGTGAACGTGTTGCGTTCGGGGTCGTAGCCCTTCTCGCACACCTCGCGGTGCACCTCGTCGCGCAGCGCGCGCCAGCCGTCCAGGTCGCCGTCCAGCTCCGGATGGCGCTCCAGGGTGCGTACGGCACGGTCGGCGGCGACCCACACCATCACCTTCGAGTGCACGAACTGGCGCCGCCGGCCGCGCACCTCCCACAGCCCTTCGTCCGGCTGCTGCCAGTGGGTCCGCAGAAAGTCCATCAGGGCCGTCTGCAGTGCCCACACGTCCGGCTGGGCGGACAGGCCCGAGATGCGGGCCAGCGACAGGGAGTCCATGACCTCGCCGTAGACGTCCAGCTGAAGCTGTTTCACGGCGTCGTTCCCGATGCGTACGGGGGCGGACCCGGCGAAGCCGGACAGCCACGGCAGCTCGTACTCGGGCAGCCGTCGCTCGCCCGCCAGGCCGTACATGATCTGGAGGTCCGCCGGGTCACCGGCGACCGCGCGCAACAGCCAGTTCCGCCACGCCTCGGCCTCCTCCTGGTAGCCCGCCGCCAGCAGCGCGCCCAGGGTGAGGGTGGAGTCGCGCAGCCAGCAGTAGCGGTAGTCCCAGTTGCGCACCCCGCCCGGCTCCTCGGGCAGTGAGGTGGTGGCGGCGGCGACGATGCCGCCGGTCGGGGCGTAGGTGAGCGCCTTGAGGGTGATCAGGGAGCGGACGACGGCGTCCCGGTACGGTCCGTCGTAGCGGCAGTGCGAGGCCCAGGCCCGCCAGTCCTCGACACTGTGGCGCAGCGACTCGTACGGGTCGACGAGCGGTGGGCGCGGCTCGTGGGAGGGATGCCAGGTGAGGACGAACGCGACCTTCTCGCCCTTGCGGACCGTGAACTCCGCGTGTGTTCCGAAGTCCTCGCCCCAGCTGTGCACCTCCGGCTCGCTGCGCAGCCAGGTCGAGTCGGGGCCGGCGACGGCGACGCGGTGGCCGTCGGACCGGCGTACCCAGGGGACGATCGAGCCGTAGTCGAAGCGCAGCTTGAGGACGCTGTGGAGCGTCACCTCGCCGTCCAGGCCCTCGACGACGCGCACGAGGTCGGGGGCGCGGTCGCGCTGGGGCATCAGGTCGGTGACGCGGACCGCTCCCTGCTCCGTCTCCCACTCGGTGTCCAGGACGAGGGTGTCGGGGCGGTAGGCGCGCCGGGTACACCGGTCAGCTCCCACGGGGGCGATGCGCCAGTAGCCGTTGTCCTCGTCGCCGAGCAGCTTGGCGAAGCAGGCGGCCGAGTCGAAGCGGGGCAGGCAGAGCCAGTCGACGGATCCGTCCGTGCCGACCAGGGCAGCGGTCTGTTCGTCGCCGATGAGCGCGTAGTCCTCGATGCTCGGGTGCACGGAGTGCGGGTTCCCGGCAAGTCGGTGCGGCAATCAGGGCGGGGGCCGGGGGAGTGACGTGCCTTCGGCGACCGGGGCGCCCGTGCCCGAGAAGATCACCCCCGGGTCCGACGGGGTTCTTCTACTGGTACCAACTCGCGTGGGTACCGGGCTGCGGCCTGTGCCTGCTCGCCGCGTACGCGCTGACGGATCGACACCGCTGACCCGCACTCCCCGTTGTGCGCACCCGTCGAGGTGAGGAGCCACCATGCCCGCATCAGCCCTGCCCGAATCCGGACCCGAGGTGCCGGAAATGTTCCGAAAGAGGCCGATTTTGCTGTGGACCGCCGTCTCGCTGCTCGGTGCGGTCACCTGGGGCGTCCTCGCCCTGGCGCGTGGCGAGCGGATCTCCGCGGTCTGGCTGGTGATCGCCGCGCTCGGGTCGTACGCCATCGCCTACCGCTTCTACTCCCGGTTCATCGCCCGCCGCGTCCTGGAGCCGGACGACCGCAGGGCCACCCCCGCCGAACGCATCGAGGACGGCGTCGACTACCACCCCACCGACCGCCGGACCCGAAGATCGGCTTCTTCGCCCAGCGCGCGCGGTACGCCGACGCCCTCGACGCCGGTCAGGTGCTGCCGCCCGCCAAAAACCTCGACGACATGCACACCGTGGTTACCAACTCCACGGTCGACGGTGTGCTGATCGCCCTGTTCCTGCTGCTGGTCGCGGTCGTGATCGGCAACGCCGCGGTGGTCTGCGTGCGGGCGATCCGGGCCCCGGGCTCGACTCCGGTCACCGAGGCGCCGTACGTCGAGTCCCGCCTCGACGTGCCGGACGAGCCGCTGGCGGGAGCCCGGACGTGAGGGCGTTGCGCTGGGCACGGGCGGTGCGCTGGTACGTGCGGGAACTGACGGAGGTACTGAACCGGTCGCACCGGGAGGAGTGCCGGCAAGGGCGCTGCTGCTGACGCGACCGGGGGCGGCCGGCGGGGGTCACACCGCCGCCGGCTCCGCCTCACTCGCTGCGGTTTTCCCGGCAGCCGCCTGCGCCCGGTCGCGGGCCTCGCGGCGGGCCAGGATCACCCAGCCGACCGGGACGGCGGCGGAGAACAGCCACCACTGGACGGCGTACGCGTAGTTCAGCGCCGCGTCCTCCTTGCCAGGGTCGCCGAGCAGCTCGGGGGTGTCGCCCTTGGGCTCGGGAGCCGTCTGCGCGATGTATCCGCCGAGCACCCGCGCGTCCAGGCGCCGGGCCTCCTGCTCGCTGTTGATCAGCATGATCTGCCGGTCCGGCAGGCCCTTGAGGTCCTTGATCCCGCTCGCCGCGGTCGTCTCACTCGGCATCAGCCGCCCCTTGACGGTCACCTCGCCGCCCGGCGGTGCGGGGACCTTCGGGAACGTGGTCTGGCTCGGGCCGTCCGAGGGGATCCAGCCCCGGTTGACCAGCAGGACCTTGCCGTCGTCGAGGACGAACGGGGTCAGGACGTGGTAGCCGACCTCGTCGTCGGAGTTGGTGCGGCGGCGGACGACGACCTCGTCCTCCGTGTCGAAGCGGCCCTTCGCGGTCACGGTCCGGTACCGCTCGGTGCTGGTGACGGTGTGCCCGGGCGCGGTCAGCTTCTCCACGGGTACCGGCTTCGCCGCCAGCGCGTCGGTGACCAGCTGGTTCCGGGCGGTGCGCTCCTCGTAGCGGTGCATCTGCCATATGCCCAGCCTGATCATCGTGGGGATGAGAAGCAGGGCGATCAGCGTGAGGATCACCCACTGCCGGGACATCAGGAAGCGGTACACCCCACGACCGTACAACTCGGTCGTGGGGTGTATTCAGGCGGGTACGGGTTCAGACCTTGTCGACAATTCCCACCTTTCCCTCCGCGCGGGCGCAGTGGGCACCGCAGTACCACTGGCCGTCGACCTCGACGCCCTGGCCGATGATCTGTACCCGGCAGTGCTCGCAGATCGGGGCCATGCGGTGGATCGCGCAGGCGAAGCAGTCGAAGACGTGCACCGCCCCCTGCGCATGCACCTCGAAGGTCATTCCGTACTGATTGCCACATACCTCACAGGTCGCCATGCGCCACAGGGTGAGCCGTCGCCCGGGCCCGGGCGAGCGGCCGGCGGGCGAGTCGCCCGTCAATCACCCGTCCGTACGGTCACCCCTCCGGTACCGCTCCGCCCGCGGCCGCCCCTGCGGCACCGCTCCGCGTACGGTCATCCCTCCGACGGGTCATCCCTCCGACGCCGGCTCCACATCCCCGAGGAGTTGCCCGAACGCCGCCTCGTCCACGATCGGTGTGCCGAACTGCCGGGCCTTGACCACCTTGGACGTGCCCGAGTCCGGGTCGTTCGTGACGAGCAGGCTGGTCAGCCGGGACATGCTGGTGGCCACGTGCAGCCCGGCCTCGGTCGCCCGGTCCTCCAGCAGCTCGCGCTCGGTCGAGGTGTCGCCCGAGAAGGCGACCCGCATGCCCTGCTTGAGCCGCCCGCCCGCCTCGTAGCGCCCCGGGTTGGGGTAGGGGCAGGCGGGTCGCTTCCGGGCGGGGCGCCAACTGGTCTGCCGGTAGCCGCCGTAGCCTCGCGGGCCCGCCTGCTGCCCGATGCGCGGCGTGGCGGGGCGGTCCGACCACTCCGTCAGCGGCCGGCACTCGTGCAGCGGCAGCCGTACGCCGTTCGCCGCCGCGGCCCTGAGGCTGGGCCGGAACGCCTCCGCCAGCACGCGCGCGTCGTCCAGCGCGTGGTGCGCCCGCCGCTGGACGACGCCGAAGTGCGCGGCGAGGGACTCCAGCTTGTGGTTGGGCAGCGGAAGCCCGAGCTCCTTGGAGAGCGCGATGGTGCACAGCCGCTGCCGCACGGGCGCCTCGCACTTCGCGCGCGCGTACTCCCGGGCGATCATCTGCCAGTCGAAGACGGCGTTGTGCGCGACGAGCACCCGCCCCTGAAGCCGGGTCGTGAACTCCTCGGCGATGTCCGGGAAGAGAGGCGCGCCCTCGAGCGACTCGCTCGTCAGTCCGTGGATCCACACGGGGCCGGGGTCACGCTCGGGGTTGACCATCGTGTACCAGTGGTCCTCGACCTCGCCGCGCGCGTCCAGCCGGTAGACGGCCGCGGAGATGATGCGGTCGTCCCGGGCCAGGCCCGTGGTCTCCACGTCAACGACCGCGTACCCCTTGGGATACGCGGCCGGCCACGACGTGGGAGAGAACGTCGCGGTCGTCAGGTCTTCCAGCATGGTTCCTGAGGATACGGGCCACGACTGACACCGCCGTGCGTCAGGTGCGCAACCTCCGCTCTTCCGATGCCCCCTCAGGCGTCTTGTCCGGTCTGTCCGTTCGTGAGGCGTACGTCTGATCGACCCTCAGTCGCCCGGCCGGACGGCCTCGCCGGATTGGTGGAGATCACCAAGAAGCAAGCGCGTACCGTCGGTAATACTTGTCGGTAACAACGTCTAGTCGGAGCAGAGCGGCGGTCCTACGGTTCAGGCATGCCGAACCTGCCCGATGTCGTGCTGTGGTCGATACCCGCCTTTGTGCTGCTCACCGTGGTCGAGATGGTGAGCTACCGAATCCACCCCGACGAGGACGCGGCGGGCTACGAGGCGAAGGACGCCGCGACGAGCATCGGCATGGGGCTCGGCAGCCTCGCCTTCGACTTCCTCTGGAAGATCCCGATCGTCGCCCTCTACACGGCCCTCTACGAACTCACGCCCCTGCGTGTGCCCGTGCTGTGGTGGACCGTCCCGCTGATGCTGCTCGCGCAGGACTTCTTCTACTACTGGTCCCACCGCGGCCACCACGTCATCCGCATCCTGTGGGCCTGCCACGTGGTCCACCACTCCAGCCGGAAGTTCAACTTCACCACCGCGCTGCGCCAGCCCTGGACGTCCCTGACCGTGTGGCCGTTCTACGTGCCCCTCATCGCCGCCGGAGTGCACCCGGCCGCGCTCGCGTTCTGCTCCTCCGCGAACCTCGTGTACCAGTTCTGGATCCACACCGAGCGGATCGACAAGATGCCCCGGTGGTTCGAGTTCGTCTTCAACACCCCGTCGCACCACCGTGTCCACCACGCCTCTCAAGGCGGTTATCTGGACCGCAACTTCGGCGGCATCCTCATCGTCTGGGACCGGCTGTTCGGATCCTTCGTCGCCGAGACCGTGCGGCCCGTGTACGGACTGACCAAGAACATCAACACGTACAACCTGCTCAAGGTGGCGACGCACGAGTACGTGTCCATCGCGAAGGACCTGAAGGCGGCGCGCGACTGGCGCGAGCGCGCGGGCCGCGTGTTCCGGGGGCCGGGGTGGGGGCCTGCGCCGGCTGCGGCACCGGTGTCCCCTACCGGTACGACTGCTGAGAGCACGTCGGCGTGAGCCACTCCCGGTTCTTCCTCGGCGCCTTCGGTCTCGCCGTCGTCGTCGACCTCGGCTCCCTCGTGGCCGGCTTCGACGCCGGGCACGTCGTCGCCAAGCCGCTGCTGATGCCGCTCCTGGCGCTCTGGGCCGTCCTGCGCCGGGCGCCCCGGCCGCTCGTGGCCGCCCTGCTGTTCGGCTGGGGCGGTGACGTGCTGCTGCTGTCCGACGCCGAGCCGGCCTTCCTCGCCGGCATGGGCTGCTTCGCGGCGGGACACGTCTGCTACCTCGTCCTCTTCCGGACGCACGGCAGCCGGTACGCGGTCCCACGCGCGCGTGCGGGCCTGCTCGCCCTGGGCTACGCCACCGCCCTGGTCACGACCGTCGCGCTGCTGTGGCCGGACCTGCCCGCGGACCTGCGCCTGCCCGTCGCCGGGTACAGCCTCCTGCTCACGGCCATGGCGTACAGAGCCGCCATCCGGCTCGGCCTGTTCACCGGGCTCGGCGGCGCGCTCTTCCTGCTCTCCGACACGCTCATCGCCACCGGCGTGGCCGACTGGCCGCAGCCGCCCGTGCCGGACTTCTGGATCATGCTCACGTACATCGCCGCACAGGCCCTCCTCGCCGGCGGCACGATCGAGGCGCTCAACGCGCGCAGGGCGCCGGCCGCGACGTACGGAGAGATGCGCGCCGCCTGAGGCCGGCTCATCGGCGGACGGGGAGCGCCACCCATGGATGGGGGAACGTCACCAGCGGATTCGGGAGCGTCACCAGCGGATGGGCACCGGAAGGGCCGTCAGCAGTCCGGACGCGGCGACCACCAGGCCCAGCGCGACCACCTCCGCCCGCGCCGGCGCACAGGCGGTCAGTGGGTCGGCCGCCCGGCGCAGCCGCTGCCGTGCCCACAGGGCCAGGGCGGCGACGGCGGCCACGAGGAGCACCTTGGCGAGCAGGGCGCGCCCGTACGCCGTCGCCGTCAGTTGCTCCAGGACCGTCTCCGGCGGCATCCGGCGCAGTGAACTCCACACGCCCGTCGCGGTGATGGCGGCGAGCAGAACGGCCGCCACGCGCGCGTAGAGACCCAGCAGGGCAGCGCCCGCCTCCCTGCCGTACCGGCCGCGCCACAGCCGAAGGGTCCGCAGCGCGTGCGGCAGACCGCCCACCCACAGCGCCGCACAGGTCAGGTGGACGAGGGTCAGCCCGGAGCCGGTCAGCGGGGTGTGCTCGGTCGCGGGATGCGCGCGCAGGGCCTCGGCGACGACCACGGCGGCCAGCGGCCACAGCTGCGTGGCCGGCCGGCGGGACACGGCACACAGCCCCGCCACGAGGAACGCGTTGACCTCCAGCAGGGCGAGCTTGCCGTCCCGGGACGCGTAGAGCCCGCCCGCGTCGATGTCCGACAGGCCGTCAGGGACGAGGTTGCCCGTGGCCACGACCGAGGCGAGCCCGAGGGCGGCGACAAACCCGGCGGCGGCCGCGGGCGGTGACCAGCTGCGGGGCACGACCGGATGGCCGGCGGCCCTCTCCGTGCCCGGCACGGAACGCGCCAGCCGGTTCACTGACAGCTCGCCGATCGGTACGCACAGGGCCGCGAACAGCACGGTGCGCAGCAGGGCTATGCCGCCGGCGCCGGGCACGGAGGCCTCCCCGGAGCCGTGCAGCGCGGTGGACGGGCCCAGCAGCGGGATCAGCGCGGCCAGTGCCACCAGCACCAGGACGGCGACGGGTCTTGTCAAGGTCACCCCGAGATCTTCACCAGCCTTCACATGGCTGGCAAATCCGCGAGAACGGACTCAGGCGACCTTCGACGCGGCCGACCACCACAACCGGACTTCCTTGCGCACGTCCGTCGGCCGCAACTCCCAACCCTGCGCGAGCGCGACCTCGGCGACGTACCAGCCGCCTACGCCGCGGTAGGCCCGCAGCGGTATCGCGCACTCCGCCGGTGGCCGCGGCTTGTTCGGTTCGACCGGAGCCGAGGCCCGGGCGGTCCGCTTCGCGACCGCCTTGTCCACGCGCGCCTTGTAGTACTCGGCATCTCCCTCATGCCGCAGCTCCGGCCAGGACACGCACCAGGAGGCCAGGCGCGCGACCCGGTTCACCGTCACCTCCATGGCGCGGAGATAGCCGCGTTCGAGGGTGTTGCTGAACGCCGTGATCACCTCGGCGAACATGCCGACGACGAGAAACGTGGCCACCACCGCCGTCCACAGCACACACACCACCGGAAACCACACCACGCTCCCGGCGAACCGCAGGGCCAACTCCCATCTCGGCCGGACCGGTCGAGCTGTCCAGGTCGAGCAATCCACGTACACGTCCATGACAAGGAATCCTGCCGCAGACATGAAGCGGGCCGGGCAGGTGTCCCCGCCCGGCCCGGACTACCTCCACACGAGCTCTACTTGGTCACCGCGTCCAGCGCGTCCGCGATGCCCCAGCCGTAGAAGCCGTTGCGGTTCTTCGAGCCCTCGCACACCGCGTCGACCTTGCCGTCGGCGTCGATGTCGTAGGGGTCCGTGCACGCCTTGGCGTCGGCCTGCGCGTACAGCAGGGCCTTCACCAGGGCCGGAGAGGCGTAGGGGTGCGTCGACTTGATGAGGGCGGCGACGCCCGCGACGTGCGGGGACGCCATCGACGTACCGGCCATGTAGCCCCACTTGCCGCCCGGCAGCGTGCCCAGGATCAGCCCGCTCGTGGCCGGCGGCTCCGGCTTCTGGTAGGCGGTCGAGTCGCCGCCCGGGGCGGCTATGTCGGCGACGCCGAGACCGTAGTTGGAGAAGGACGACTTGATGCCCTTCGCGCCCGTCGAGGCGACCGTGACGACGCCCGGCAGCTGGGTCGGTATGTCGAGGCACTTCGACGGGTCGACGACCCGCTCGCCCGGCGTGGAGTCGTTCGGCGACGACGGGTCGGTGATCTCGTCGGCCGCGAGGTCGTAGTTCTCGTTGCCGGCCGCCGCGACGTTGACCGCGCCCTTCTTCTCCGCGTACCGCGACGCCCGCGTGACCGCGTCCAGCAGCGCCTTCTGGTCCGGGTCGTTCTTGCAGTTGAAGTACCAGGGGTCGGTGTAATAGCTGTTGTTCGTCACGTCGACGCCGTGCTCGGCCGCCCACACGAAGCCGCAGACCACGGCCTCCGTGTAGAAGAAGCCGTCCGGGTTGGACACCTTGATGCCGGAGACCTTCACCCCGGGCGCGACACCGGTCATGCCGACGCCGTTCTTCGCGGCGGCGATCTCACCCGCCACGTGCGTCCCGTGCGGGCTCTCCGAGGCGCCCGGCCGCCAGGCCCCGTCGGACGTGTCCGGCTTGCCCGACACGCAGTTGACCGACGCGCCGCGGTCGAAGTTGGGCGCGATGTCGGGGTGGGTGTCGTCGACGCCGGTGTCGATCACGGCGACCGTGACCTTCTCGCTGCCCAGCGACTTCTCGTGCGCCTTGTCCGCCTTGATGGCGGGCAGGTCCCACTGGAGGGACTCCAGCGGGTCCTGCCCGGGTGCCGCCTCCGCCTTGGCGACCTCGGCCGCGCTCAGCGCCTTCGGCGTGCCCAGGTCGGCCGTCACCGCGGTGGGCAGCGGCGCGGTGCGGGTGGCGCCGGCCGACTGCACGCCGCGCACCTTGCGGATCGTCTTGGCGAAGTCGGGGTCGGAGGAGTGGACGACGATGACGCCTATCTGGTCGTACGACGTCACGATCGTGCCGCCGGCCTTGCCGACGGCCTTCTTCACGTACGCCGAAGTGCCGTGACCCGGCTTGACGTTGACGACGTAGCTGAGCGAGGTCGCGTTGGCCGAGACCGCCGCGGGCGCCTCGTCGGCGGCCGTGGCCGTGGTGTTCGGCAGGAACGCGAGGGCCGTGGCCATGGCCATCCCGGCCGGGATCGCGACGGCGCGGCGGTAGCGCGCGTGCGGCGCTGTCATGGTGTCTCCAGTTCGTTCGCGGTACGAGCGGGCTGTGCGGAGGTCCGGGAAGCGCGCGTCACTTGACCGCGCGCAGCGCGTTGACGATGCCGTACCCGTAGAAGCCATTGACGCGCTTGCCGCCCTCGCACACCGCGTCCTGCTTGCCGTCACCGTCCTGGTCGTACGACTCGGGGCAGGCGGTCCGGTCGGCCTGCGCCTTCATCAGGGCCTGGAGCTGGGCCGGGGACGCCCAGGGGTGCTTGGACTTCAGCAGCGCGGCCACACCGGAGGCGTGCGGGGAGGCCATCGAGGTGCCCTGGAGGAAGGCCCACGCGCCGTTCGGCATGGTGGACAGGATGCGGCCGTCCTTCGAGGGCGTGTCCGGTATCTGGTAACGCCGGTCACCGCCCGGCGCCGCGACGTCGACGACGCCCTCGCCGTACGTCGAGTAGTACGACTTGACGCTGTTGACGCCGGTCGCACTGACGGTGACGACGCCCGGCAGCTGGGTCGGTATGTCGAAGCACTCGTGCGGGTCGATGGTGCGCTCGACGGGCGTGGTGTCGTTCGGGCTGGAGGCGTCGACGATCGCGTCCGCGTCCAGGTCGTGGTTGGAGTTGCCCGCCGCGGCGACGTTGAGCGTGCCCTTCTTCTGCGCGTACAGCTGCGCCCTGTTGACCGCGTCGACGACGGCTCGCTGGTCCGGATCGTCCATGCAGTTGTACAGCCACGGATCGACGTAGTAGCTGTTGTTCGTGATCTCGACGCCGTGGTCGGCGGCGAACACGAAGGCGCACACCACGCTCTCCGGGTAGAAGAGACCGTTCGCCCGGTCGGTCACGTTGATGCTGGAGACCTTCACACCGGGTGCGACGCCCGCCACGCCGATTCCGTTGCGCGCGGCGGCGATCTCACCGGCCACGTGCGTGCCGTGGTAGTCCTCCGGGGTGTACGGCCGCCAGGCGCCCTGGCTGGTGTCGGGCTTGCCGCCGGCGCAGTTGGCGGACTGGGACGCGGAGAAGTTCGGGGCGATGTCGGGGTGGGTGTCGTCCACGCCGGTGTCGATCACGGCGACGGTCACCTTGCTGCTGCCCGGGTTGATCTTCGCGGCCTTGTCGGCGCCGATCGCGCGCAGATCCCACTGGTCGGCCTCGAGGGGCTCGCTCTCGGGCGTCTTCGCCGAGGCGGCCTCCGTGCGCTTGGCCTGGGCGGCCGTCAGGTACTCGACCGCGCCCTCCTCCTTGGTCCCCGCGGCGGTCAGCGGTGCCGTCCGCGTCGCACCCGCCGACTGGACCCCACGCACCGTGCGGACGGTCTTGGCGAAGTCGGGGTTCGAGGAGTGGACGACGATCACGCCGATTCGCTCGTACGTGGCCACGACCGTGCCGCCGACCGCGCCGATCGCCTTCTCCACCGACGCGATCGTGCGACGGTCCACCTTGGTGTTGACGACGTACGCGAGCGTCGGCGCGTCCGCCGTCCGCGCGGCCGACTCGGCGCGCGGGGCCGCCGACGCGGCAGCGGGCAGGAAGCCCAGCGAGGCCGTCAGTGACAGAACGACGGGCACGGCGAGGGCGAGCCGGCGTCTGGAAAGCAGATGAGRCATGGGGTCTCCACATCCTCCGGAAACGAAACCGGCCCGAAGCACAGGTGGTGCTCGGGCAGGTACATGACGAGGTGGTGCAGGGTGAAGCTATCCCGCGCTCTCGCTGGCCAGCAACGTTTTGCCGAAACGACTTCGGAAAGAACGCCGGGCGGTTGAACCGGTTCTCGCGTGCCGCCGTGACGTTGGACAAGGAGCGCGAGGACACTCGCCTCCGTCCCCGATCAAAACCGCTTCCGTCATCGCGAGGAGACGCTCCGTGGCCACCGACGCACCGCCCCCCTCGAAAGAGCAACACAAACTCCCCTCACCCGAGGAGTTCACCGAGGTGCAGGAGAGCGCGGAGTTCGGTGAACTGCGCCGCTCCTACCGCTCCTTCGCCTTCCCGCTGACCGTCGCCTTCATCGCCTGGTACCTGCTGTACGTCCTGCTGTCGAACTACGCGGGCGGCTTCATGGGCACCAAGCTGTTCGGCAACATCAACGTCGCCCTCGTCTTCGGCGTCGCCCAGTTCGTCACCACGTTCCTCATCGCCTGGTGGTACTCCAAGCACGCCGCCGCGAACCTCGACCCCAAGGCCGAGGCCATCAAGTCCCGGATGGAGGGCGGCGCATGAGCCCCGCACAGCAGACCCTGATCGCCGCGAACGAGGCCAGCGAGCACCGCCCGCTGATCATCACCCTGTTCGCGCTGTTCGTCCTGGCCACACTCGGCATCACCATCTGGGCGGGCCGCCAGACCAAGGACGCCGCCGACTTCTACGCGGGCGGACGCCAGTTCAGCGCCTTCCAGAACGGCCTCGCCGTCTCCGGCGACTACATGTCCGCCGCGTCGTTCCTCGGCATCGCGGGCGCGATCGCCATCTTCGGCTACGACGGCTTCCTGTACTCCATCGGCTTCCTGGTCGCCTGGCTGGTCGCCCTGCTCCTGGTGGCCGAGCCGCTGCGCAACTCGGGCCGCTACACCATGGGCGACGTGCTCGCGTACCGCATGCGCCAGCGCCCGGTCCGTACCGCGGCCGGTACGTCCACGATCGTCGTGTCGATCTTCTACCTGCTGGCCCAGATGGCCGGCGCGGGCGTCCTCGTCTCGCTGCTGCTCGGCATCACCTCCGACGCCGGCAAGATCCTCATCGTCGCCCTCGTCGGCCTCCTGATGGTCGTGTACGTCTCCATCGGCGGTATGAAGGGCACCACCTGGGTCCAGATGGTCAAGGCCGTGCTGCTCATCGGCGGCACCCTCCTGATCACCTTCCTGGTGCTGCTGAAGTTCAACTTCAACATCTCCGACCTGCTCGGCACGGCCGCCGAGAAGAGCGGCAAGGGCGCCGCCTTCCTGGAGCCCGGCCTCCAGTACGGCGCGACCGGCACCTCCAAGCTGGACTTCATCTCCCTCGGCATCGCCCTGGTGCTCGGCACCGCCGGCCTGCCGCACATCCTGATCCGCTTCTACACCGTGCCCGACGCCAAGGCCGCCCGTAAGTCCGTGAACTGGGCCATCGGCATCATCGGCGGCTTCTACCTGATGACGATCGCGCTCGGCTTCGGCGCCGCCGCGCTCATCTCGCAGGAAGAGATCATCGCGTCCAACCCGTCCGGCAACACGGCGGCACCCCTGCTCGCCCTGCACCTCGGCGGCGTCGACTCGACCTGGGGCGCGATCCTGCTCGCCACGATCTCGGCGGTGGCCTTCGCGACGATCCTCGCCGTCGTCGCCGGCCTCACCCTCGCCTCGTCGTCGTCCTTCGCGCACGACATCTACGCCAACGTCATCCGCAAGGGGAAGGCCTCAGGTGCCGAGGAGGTCCGCGCGGCCCGCTGGGCGACCGTCTTCATCGGCGTCGTCTCCATCGGCCTGGGCGCCCTCGCCCGCGACCTGAACGTGGCCGGTCTGGTCGCGCTCGCCTTCGCGGTCGCGGCCTCCGCCAACCTGCCGACGATCCTCTACAGCCTGTTCTGGAAGCGGTTCACCACCCAGGGCGCCCTGTGGTCGATCTACGGCGGTCTGATCGTCGCCGTCGGCCTGGTGCTGTTCTCGCCCGTCGTCTCCGGCGACCCCAAGGCGATGTTCCCCGAGGTCGACTTCGCCTGGTTCCCGCTGAAGAACCCGGGCATCATCTCCATCCCGTTCGGCTTCCTCATGGGCTGGCTCGGCACGGTCCTGTCCAAGGAAGAGCCGGACGTCAAGAAGTTCGCCGAGCTGGAGGTCCGGTCCCTGACCGGCACCGGAGCCCACTGAGCACGAACCCTCTCGCGCGGCCGCGTCGTAGGAACCTCCAGGTCCCTGCGGCGCGGCCGCGTCCCGCGTCGTGGGATCGGGCCTGTGGTGATGTCAGTGGCGTCACGTAGGCTCGCAGGTGCCGGGGAAAACATGGCTCCGGGCATGATCCGCGTCGAGGGAGGGGGCCCACGTGCTCATCGACACCTACGGCCGGGTGGCCACCGACCTGAGGGTCTCGCTGACCGACCGGTGTAATCTGCGCTGCACGTACTGCATGCCCGAGGAGGGTCTGCAGTGGCTGGCCAAGCCGGACCTGCTCACGGACGACGAGATCGTCCGCCTGATACACATCGCGGTCACCTCCCTCGGCATCGAGGAAGTCCGCTTCACCGGCGGCGAGCCCCTGCTGCGCCCCGGCCTGGTCGGCATCGTCGAGCGCGTCGCGGCCCTGGAGCCGCGCCCCCAGATGTCGCTCACGACCAACGGCATCGGCCTCAAGCGCACGGCGGCCGCCCTCAAGGCGGCGGGCCTGGACCGGGTCAACGTCTCCCTCGACACACTCCGCCCGGATGTCTTCAAGACCCTCACCCGCCGCGACCGCCACAAGGACGTCATCGAGGGGCTGCACGCCGCGCGCGACTCGGGCCTCACGCCGGTCAAGGTCAACTCCGTCCTCATGCCGGGCCTCAACGACGACGAGGCCCCCGACCTCCTCGCCTGGGCCGTGGAGCACGACTACGAGCTGCGCTTCATCGAGCAGATGCCCCTGGACGCCCAGCACGGCTGGAAGCGCGACGGCATGATCACGGCCGGCGACATCCTGACGTCCCTGCGCACGCGCTTCGACCTGACCGCCGAGGGCGAGGAGGCACGCGGCTCGGCCCCGGCGGAGCGCTGGCTGGTCGACGGCGGCCCGCATGTCGTCGGCGTGATCGCCTCGGTCACCCGCCCGTTCTGCGCGGCCTGCGACCGCACCCGCCTCACGGCCGACGGCCAGATACGCACGTGCCTGTTCGCCCAGGAGGAGACCGACCTCCGCGCCGCCCTCCGCTCGGACGCCCCGGACGAGGAGATCGCCCGCATCTGGCGCCTGGCCATGTGGGGCAAGAAGGCAGGAGCGGGCCTGGACGACCCCACCTTTGTCCAGCCGGACCGGCCTATGTCGGCGATCGGTGGCTAGCTAGGGGCTCTGCGAGGACTCCCACTCCTTCAGCAGAACCACGTCCTTCAAGAACCCCCGCACCCCGAGGAACTGCGACAGATGCTCGCGATGCTCCTCGCACGCCAGCCACGTCTTGCGCCGCTCCGGCGTATGGATCTTCGGGTTGTTCCACGCCAGCACCCACACGGCATCCGCACGGCAGCCCTTCGCGGAACAGATGGGCGTCTCGTCACTCACAGCTTTGTCTCACCACTGCACACAGAAAAGGCGACGCCGAGCAGCCACGGGGGGAGCTGCCCGGCGTCGGTCCGTCGCTCCGACGGGGGATGCGGAGCGCGTACGAAGTATGTCACGGGTAACCCCGCGCCCGGCACCTGAACAACATGATTGATCTGAGCTTTTCTTGAGCTTGGCGGGAAGATGACTTCCGTTTGTGCTCGCCCGCGAGCGCCCCTACCGCTCCTGCGACTCGGTCCGCGCCCCCGGCACCGTCCCGGACACGGTGTCTTCCGCGACGGATTCCGCGGGACCGTCCTGCGTCCCCGGCGGCGCGATCATCGGCCGCACCGGCGGCACCACGAACGTCGACGGCAGGGACGGCGCGTTCTCGCGCCCGGCGTTCGCGATCACCACCGCGATGTACGGCAGCACCAGCCCGAGCACCAACGCCACGACGGCGACGTGCCGTTCGACGTTCCACAGGGTCGCCGCGAGGATCACGGAGATCGTGCGGACCGTCATCGAGATCACGTACCGGCGCTGCCGCCCTCGGACGTCCTCCTGGAGTCCGGCCCGGGCGCCGGTGATCCGGAACACCTCGGTGTGTCCGCCGCCATGCTGCTTCCGCATCGCATTCCACCATCCGCCCGTATCGGATCTCCCCGCCCCGTAGCCGCCCCGGGCCGGTCGGGGAGCCTGGCCAGGACAGCTTCCACGTTACGCCGCGCCTGCGCCGGCTACGAGACCGGGGCCGGTCCGGCCCGGGCGAACGTCCTGAGCCGTGCCTCGTACGGCTACCCCCGGCATGCGGCGTAGGGCACCTGGGCCGACACTGGGCGTAGTGCTCACGTCGAGCCGTACGAGGAGGCAGCGATGGGCTGGTTGTGGGCGATCATCGTGGGACTGGTACTCGGTCTGCTCGCCAAGGCGATCATTCCGGGCAAGCAGCACGTCCCCCTGTGGCTGACCGTCATCCTGGGCATGATCGGCGCCGTCGCCGGCAACGCCATCGCCCGGGCGGCCGGTGTCGACGCCACAGCGGGCATCGACTGGTGGCGGCACGTCTTCCAGCTTGTGATGGCGGTCATCCTCGTCGGTCTCGGCGACCGGGCCTGGACGGCGGCCAGGGGAAGCAGACGAAGGGCATAACGGGGCACACGCAGACGAAGGGCATAACGGGGCACACGGCGAAGGGGGCGGTCTCCGTCACCGGCGACCGCCCCCTTCGCCCGCGCGCTCAGGCGCCGGTGACCTCCACCGCCGCCAGGTTCTTCTTGCCCCGGCGCAGCACCAGCCAGCGACCGTGCAGCAGGTCCTCCTTGGCGGGGACCGCGTCCTCGCCGGCGACCTTGACGTTGTTCACGTAGGCGCCGCCCTCCTTGACCGTGCGCCGCGCGGCCGACTTGCTGGCCACCAGGCCGACCTCGGCGAACAGGTCGACGACCGGGCCGAGCTCGGCGACCTGGATGTGCGGGACCTCCGACAGGGCGGCGGCCAGCGTCCTGTCGTCGAGCTCCGCCAGCTCGCCCTGCCCGAAGAGGGCCTTGGACGCGGCGATCACGGCGGCCGTCTGGTCGGCGCCGTGCACCAGCGTGGTCAGCTCCTCGGCCAGCGCCCGCTGCGCGGCACGGGCCTGCGGACGCTCCTCCGTCTGCTTCTCCAGCTCCTCCAGCTCCTCGCGGGAGCGGAAGGACAGGATGCGCAGGTACTTCGAGACGTCCCGGTCGTCCACGTTCAGCCAGAACTGGTAGAACGCGTACGGCGTCGTCATGTCCGGGTCGAGCCAGACGGCGCCGCCCTCGGTCTTGCCGAACTTGGTGCCGTCCGCCTTGGTCATCAGCGGCGTCGCCATGGCGTGCACCGTGGCGTCCGGCTCCAGCCGGTGGATCAGGTCCAGGCCCGCCGTGAGGTTGCCCCACTGGTCGCTGCCGCCCTGCTGGAGCGTGCAGCCGTACCTCCGGTACAGCTGGAGGAAGTCCATGCCCTGGAGGATCTGGTAGCTGAACTCCGTGTAGCTGATGCCCTCGGAGGACTCCAGGCGCCGGGCCACGGAGTCCTTGGTCAGCATCTTGTTGACGCGGAAGTGCTTGCCGATGTCCCGCAGGAACTCGATCGCGGAGAGATTCTCCGTCCAGTCGAGGTTGTTGACCATGACGGCCGCGTTCTCGCCCTCGAAGTCCAGGAACGGCTCGATCTGGGAGCGCAGCTTGCCGACCCAGCCGGCGACCGTCTCCGGATCGTTCAGCGTGCGCTCCGCGGTCGGACGCGGGTCGCCGATCAGGCCCGTGGCTCCGCCGACCAGTGCCAGCGGCCGGTGACCGGCCTGCTGGAGCCGGCGCACGGTCAGCACCTGCACCAAGTGCCCCACGTGCAGCGACGGCGCCGTCGGGTCGAAGCCGCAATAGAACGTGACGGGACCGTCCGCGAGCGCCTTGCGCAAAGCGTCCTCGTCAGTGGACAGGGCGAACAGCCCGCGCCACTTCAGCTCGTCGACGATGTCCGTCACGGTTCTCGTGTCTCCTCGATGATCTTCGGGCAGTCGGGTGACAGCCGACTACGAGGTTATACGCCCTGACTGACAGAGCTCATATTGAAATCAGGGACGCGCAACGCGGGCATCGCGGCCCTGGTGAACCAGTCGCTCCACTCCCTGGGCAGCGTCTTCTCGGTGCGCCCGGCCTCCGTGGCCCGGCCGAGGACGCCGACCGGCGACTCGTTGAACCGGAAGTTGTTCACCTCGCCGGTGACCTCGCCGTTCTCGACCAGGTAGACGCCGTCCCGGGTCAGCCCGGTGAGCAGCAGCGTCGCCGGATCGACCTCCCGGATGTACCACAGGCACGTCAGCAGCAGCCCTCGCTCGGTGCTCGCGACCATCTCCTCCAGGGAGCGGTCCTCGCCCCCGTCCAGGATCAGGTTCTCGATGCCCGGCGCCACGGGCAGGCCGGTCAGCCCGGCACTGTGGCGGCTGGTCGTCAGGTGCCGCAGCTCGCCCCGGCTCATCCACTCGGTGGCCGCGAGCGGCAGCCCGTTGTCGAACACCGACTGGTCGCCCCCGGAGGAGTGCGCGATCACGAAGGGCGCCGACTCCAGGCCTGGCTCGTTCGGGTCGCTGCGCAGCGTCAGCGGCAGGTCGGTGAGCTTCTCGCCGACCCGCGTACCGCCGCCCGGCTTGGAGAACACCGTGCGGCCCTCCACCGCGTCCCGGCCCGACGCCGACCACATCTGGTAGATCAGCAGGTCCGCGACGGCCGTGGGCGGCAGCAGCGTCTCGTACCGGCCCGCGGGCAGCTCCACGCGCCGCTCCGCCCACCCGAGGCGCACCGCCAGCTCCGCGTCCAGCGCCGCCGGGTCGACGTCCTTGAAGTCCCGCGTGGAGGACCCGGCCCAGGCGGACCGGGTCCGGTCCGGCGACTTGGCGTTCAGCTCCAGCGTCCCGTTCGGCTGGTCATGCCGCAGCCGCAGCCCCGTGGACGTCCCCATGTACGTCGACACCAGCTCGTGGTTGGCGAAGCCGTACAGCTCCCGGCCGCCCGCACGCGCGCGTGCGAAGGCCTCGCCGAGCGCCGGAGCGAAGTCGGCGAACACGGCGGAGGAGGTCTCGGCGGGAGCCTCCGTGAACTCCGGTGCCTGCGCGACGCCCGTGACCAGCGGCTGCGCGTCCTCGGCGGGCCCGGCGCCGCGCGCGGCGGCCTCGGCGGCCCGCACCAGCGGCTCCAGCTCGTCGGCCGTCACGGCGGACCGTGACACGACCCCCGAGGCCGTGCCCTCCTTGCCGTCGACGGTGGCGATGACGGTGAGCGTGCGTCCGCGCGTGACACCGTTCGTGGTGAGCGCGTTGCCCGCCCAGCGCAGGTTGGCGGTGGACTGCTCGTCGGCGATGACGACACAGCCGTCGGCCCGGGACAGTTCGAGGGCCCGCTCGACGATCTCGTGCGGCTTGCTGGTACGGGCGCTCATCGACCGGCCTCCTGGGTCGTGTTGAGGATGTTGACGCCCTTGAAGAGGGCCGACGGGCAGCCGTGCGACACGGCCGCGACCTGGCCCGGCTGGGCCTTGCCGCAGTTGAAGGCGCCGCCCAGGACGTAGGTCTGCGGTCCGCCGACGGCGGCCATCGAGCCCCAGAAGTCGGTCGTCGTCGCCTGGTAGGCCACGTCCCGCAGCTGCCCGGCGAGCCGGCCGTTCTCGATCCGGTAGAAGCGCTGCCCCGTGAACTGGAAGTTGTACCGCTGCATGTCGATCGACCAGGACCGGTCGCCGACGACGTAGATGCCCCGCTCCACGCCCCCGATCAGGTCCTCGGTGGACATCCCGGCCGGGTCCGGCCGCAACGACACGTTGGCCATGCGCTGCACGGGCACGTGCCCGGGGGAGTCGGCGTAGGCGCATCCGTTGGACCGCTCGAACCCGGTCAGCCTCGCGATCCGCCGGTCCAGCTGGTAGCCGACGAGCGTGCCGTCCTTCACCAGGTCCCAGGACTGCGCCTCGACGCCCTCGTCGTCGTACCCGATGGTGGCGAGCCCGTGCTCGGCGGTGCGGTCGCCGGTGACGTTCATCAGCTCCGAGCCGTAGCGCAGCTTGTTCAGCTGGTCGAAGGTGGCGAAGGAGGTGCCCGCGTAGGCGGCCTCGTAGCCGAGCGCCCGGTCCAGCTCGGTCGCGTGCCCGATGGACTCGTGGATGGTCAGCCACAGGTTGGACGGGTCGACGACCAGGTCGTACAGGCCCGCCTCGACGCTCGGCGCGCGCATCTTCTCGGCGAGCAGTTCGGGGATCTGCTCCAGCTCGCCCTCCCAGTCCCAGCCGGTGCCCCGCAGGTACTCCCAGCCGCGTCCCACGGGCGGCGCGAGGGTGCGCATCGAGTCGAACTCGCCGCTCGACTCGTCCACGGACACGGCGTTGAACACCGGGTGCAGCCGCACCCGCTGCTGTGTGGTCACGGTCCCGGCGGTGTCGGCGTAGAACTTGTTCTCGTGGACGGTGAGCAGCGAGGCGTCGACATGGTCGACCCTGTCGGCCGCCAGCAGCCGCGCGCTCCAGTCCGCGATCAGCCCGGCCTTCTCCTCGTCGGGCACCGTGAACGGATCGATCTCGTACGACGAGACCCACGTCTTGTCGGCGTGCACCGGCTCGTCGGCCAGCTCGACGCTCCCCCACTGCCCGAAAGGCGTGGGAGGTGCCCCCACGTCCGAGCCGGCCGCCTTGATCACCTGCGCGGACAGCTTCGCCATGGCCACCGCCTGCCCGGCGACCCTGGCGGCGGCGTCCATGCTGAGGTCGACACCGGATGCGAAACCCCACGTGCCGCCGTGCACGACGCGCACCGCGTACCCGAGGTCGGTGGTGTCCGAGGAGCCGGCGGGTTTGGCGTCCCGGAACCGCCAGGAGGCGTTGCGCACCCGCTCGAACCGGAAGTCCGCGTGGTCGGCGCCCAGCGCACGCGCGCGTGCGAGGGCCGCGTCGGCGAGGGCGCGTAGGGGGAGGGCCGTGAAGGCCTCGTCGATGGTATGAGGCACCGCCGTCTCTTTCTGTCGAGGTGACCGTGGTTGCCGTACGTCGTGACTGCTCCGATCATGTCGTCTCATCCGGCGCGCGGGCCACGAGTTTCGCGACCCGGGTGTGCGGCTTTCTGTAGGGACCCGACAGTCAGTCCCGTACGCCACTGTCGGTGCCCGATTGTCCGCGGGCGTGTCCGGACCGATAGGTTTTCGAGGAAGCCGCCTGTCATCGCCGCCTGTCGTCCAGGCGCCCGGGGCGGGGTATCAGACCGCTATCGAAAGGGTGATCCGTTGAGCCGCTCGGTTCTCGTCACCGGAGGCAACCGGGGCATCGGCCTCGCCATCGCCCGCGCTTTCGCCGATGCCGGCGACAAGGTCGCCATCACGTACCGCTCGGGTGAGCCGCCGGCCGGCTTCCTCGCCGTCAAGTGCGACATCACCGACGCCGAGCAGGTGGAGCAGGCCTACAAGGAGATCGAGGAAACCCACGGCCCCGTCGAGGTCCTCGTCGCCAACGCCGGCGTCACCAAGGACCAGCTCCTGATGCGCATGTCCGAGGAGGACTTCACCTCGGTCCTCGACACCAACCTCACCGGCACCTTCCGTGTGGTCAAGCGCGCCAACCGCGGCATGCTGCGCGCCAAGAAGGGCCGCGTCGTCCTGATCTCGTCGGTCGTCGGGCTGCTCGGCTCCCCGGGGCAGGCCAACTACGCCGCCTCCAAGGCCGGCCTCGTCGGCTTCGCGCGCTCCCTCGCCCGTGAGCTGGGCTCGCGCAACATCACCTTCAACGTCGTCGCCCCCGGCTTCGTCGAGACCGACATGACCGCGGTGCTCTCCGACGAGCAGCGCACCGGCATCGTGAAGCAGGTTCCGCTCGGCCGGTACGCGCAGCCGGAGGAGATCGCCGCGACGGTGCGGTTCCTCGCCTCGGACGACGCCTCGTACATCACTGGAGCCGTCATCCCCGTTGACGGCGGACTGGGAATGGGTCACTGATCACCATGAGCGGAATTCTCGAGGGCAAGCGCGTCCTGATCACCGGTGTGCTGACGGAGGCCTCCATCGCCTTCCACACCGCCAAGCTGGCCCAGGAGCAGGGCGCCGAGGCCATCCTCACGGCCTTCCCGCGGCCCACGCTGACCGAGCGCATCGCCAAGAAGCTGCCCAGGCCCGTCAAGGTCATCGAGCTCGACGTGACCAACGACGAGCACCTCGGGCGCCTGGCCGACATCGTCGGCGAGGAGCTCGGCGGCCTCGACGGTGTCGTGCACTCCATCGGCTTCGCCCCGCAGGACGCCCTCGGCGGCAACTTCCTGAACACGCCGTTCGAGTCGGTCGCCACCGCCATGCACGTCTCGGCGTACTCCCTGAAGTCGCTGACCATGGCCTGCCTGCCGCTGATGCAGAACGGCGGCTCGGTCGTCGGTCTGACCTTCGACGCGCAGTTCGCCTGGCCGCAGTACGACTGGATGGGCCCGGCCAAGGCCGCTCTGGAGGCCACCAGCCGCTACATGGCCCGTGACCTGGGCAAGCAGAACATCCGCTGCAACCTGATCTCGGCCGGCCCGCTCGGCTCCATGGCAGCCAAGTCCATCCCGGGCTTCGGCGAGCTGGCGTCCGTGTGGGACTCCCGCTCCCCGCTGGAGTGGGACCTGAAGGACCCCGAGCCGGCCGGCCGCGGCGTCGTCGCGCTGCTGAGCGACTGGTTCCCGAAGACCACGGGCGAGATCATCCACGTGGACGGCGGTCTGCACGCCATCGGAGCCTGATCTCCCGTACGCCGTCGGCGCCCCGTTTCCCGCAGCGCGCGGGGAGCGGGGCGTCACCCGTTCGTCACCCGTTCGGCTCATCCGGCCGGGCGGGAGAGGCGCGCAACCGGGCACCCTGGAGTACGCGTTCATCACGCGATCCCCTCCCCAGCACGGCCGAGGAGGTCCCCTTGTGCGCTTGTCCCGCCGAACGGCCACACTGTCCCTCGCCGTCGCTCTCGTGATGACCCTGGCGTACGAGGCGGTGCCCCACGCGCGCATGCCCGCCGCCGAGCAGGAGTCGGCGGAGCCGTTCGGCGCCGAGTGCCGGACCCGCGTCACCGGCTCCCGGGTGACCGCGTACTGCCACAACCCCTACCCGGAGGCCGACCGGGTGAGCCTGCACGTCGAGTGCGCCCGCTGGTGGGACATCGACACCGACAGCTCCCCGGTCGAGGCCGGGCCCGCACAGACCGTACGGCTGACCGGACGCTGCTGGAAGGAAGTCGGCGAGGTGTGGATCAGTCACCGGCGGGCGAGCTGATCCCGCCCAGGCGGCACAGGAAGGGGTAGCGGGCGGCCTCGACGGCCGCCTGCGCCGCGTCCCCCGCGCGGATCGCGTCGAGCAGCCGTCCGTGCTCCATGTACGTCCCCGGCGTCAGCTCCTCGCCGACGTCCTCGCGCAGCCAGTCCCGCAGCACCTCGCCCAGGTCCGCGTACATGGCGGTCATCACGTCGTTGTGGGAGGTTGCCACCACGGCCAGGTGGAAGGTCGCGTCCGCGGTCACGAACGCCTCCGCGTCACCCGACCCCCAGGCCTCCTCACGCCGCACCAGCAGCGCGTCCAGCTGCTTGAGGTCCTTCTCCGTACGCCGCTCCGCGGCCAGCCTTGCCGCGGCCGACTCCAGCGTGGAACGCAGCTCGGCGATGTGCCGGGGGTCGGCACCGGCGAACCGCCGCTGCATCACCCCCGCCAGCTCACTCGTCGCCACGACGTACGTGCCGGAGCCCTGGCGGATGTCCAGCAGGCCGTTGTGCGCGAGCGCGCGGACGGCCTCGCGGACCGTGTTGCGGGCGACACCCAGCTGCTCGACCAGTTCCGGCTCGGTCGGAATGCGGGAACCGACCGGCCACTCGCCGGAGGTGATCTGGGCCCGCAGAGCGGCGATGACCTGCTCGGAGAGCGCCGAACGTCGGGGATGGCTCAGGGGCATGGCACACCTTCGCACGACCGGGGCGCCGGAGGGCAGCCGGGGACGAGACAGACTGGACAGTCAATCATCCTATGATTCTATGATGGACCTCATGGCTAGTGAGGAAACCCGGACGACGACGCTCCCGACCGTACGCGGCTCGGCCGCGCCCGAGGCCCGGGAACCCGGCGGTACGTCCACGCGCGCGTGGACGACGCGGTTGCTCGTCCTCGGCATCGTGCTGTCCGCGTTGAACCTCCGCCCGGCCATCACCAGCCTCGGCGCCCTCCTGGAGGAGGTCCGCGACGGGCTCGGCATGAGCGGCAGCGTGGCCGGGCTGCTCACCTCCGTGCCGCCGCTGTGCTTCGCCGTCTTCGGCGTCATGGCCCCGCGGCTCGCCCGCCGCTTCGGAGCCGGCGCCGTGGTGTGCGCCGGCATGGCCGCCATCGCCACCGGCCTGGCGATCCGGCCGTACGCCGGCGGCACGGCCGGCTTCCTGGCCGCCAGCGCCCTCGCCCTCATGGGCATCGCGGTCAGCAACGTCCTGATGCCGGTCATCGTCAAGCACTGGTTCCCCGACCGCGTCGGCTCCATGACCGGCCTGTACTCCATGGCGCTCGCCCTGGGCACGGCCCTCGCGGCCGCGGTCACGGTGCCCCTGACCGACGCCCTGGGCGGCAGCTGGCAGTCGGGCCTCGGCCTGTGGGCGGGGCTGGCCGTGGCGGCGGTCCTGCCGTGGCTGCCGTTCGTACGAGGGCGCGGGGCGGGTAAAGCG
>NZ_NGFN01000440.1 GCF_002148965.1 Streptomyces swartbergensis
GGCGGGGCTCGGCGGGTCCGCCAGGGTCGCGGGGCGGGTGGCCTCGACGGCCGGGAGCTTGTCCGCGCGGAGGGTCACGGTGGCCGGATCGCCGTCCGCCTGTTCGGGGAGGGCGGTCGCGAACTCCCGGGCCAGCTCGTCGAGTCCGGGCCGGTCCGCGGCCTCCTTGGACAGGCAGTGCTCCAGGATGCCCCGCAGGGGCTTCCCCACTCCGTCCAGCACGGGTTCGTCGTGGACGACCCGGTAGGCCGTCAGATAGGGGCTGTCCATGTCGAAGGGACCGCGGCCGGTGACGGCGTAGACCAGCAGTGAGCCGAGGGAGAAGACGTCCGACGCCGGGCCGACCGCACGGGCGTCGACGAGCTGTTCGGGGGACATGAAGGGCGGGGTGCCGATCATCTGGCCGGTCTCGGTCAGCGTCTGGTGGTTCTCCACCGCGCGGGCGATGCCGAAGTCGATGACGCGGGGGCCGTCGTCGGCGAGCAGGACGTTGGCCGGCTTCAGGTCCCGGTGGACCACCCCGGCCCGGTGGATGTCGCGCAGTGCCTCGACCAGGCCCAGGGCCAGCCCGCGCACTTCGGCGTCCGGGAGGGCACCCCGGTCGCGGATCCGCCGGGCGAGCGAGGGCCCGGGCACGTACTGGGTCGCCATCCAGGGCCGCGCGGCCTCGGGGTCCGCGTCCAGGACCGGTGCGGTGAAGGCTCCGCTGACCTTGCGGACGGCGGCGATCTCCTGCCGGAACCGGGTGCGGAAGACGGCGTCCGCCGCGTACTGGGCGTGCACCACCTTGAGGGCGACCTCACGGCCCGAGCGCGCCCTTGCCCGGTAGACGACGCCCATGCCCCCCGCCCCGAGCCGGTCGACGAGCTGGTAGCCGCCGACCGACTTCGGATCGTCGCTGTGCAGCGGCACGCCCGAATCCCCTTCCCCCGTAAAGCCGTTCGAGGGCACAGGATACGCAGCGGGACGAGGCGGCGGCCGGGCACCGGCCGTGGAGGTCCGGTGCCCGGCCGCCGCCGGGTCAGGCCGTCACACGCCCGCGTGCTCCGGCTCAGCCGCGTCCGTGCGCTGGGCCGGGAGGCCCTTCTTCGCCGCGCGCTTCTTCGCCCGGCGCTCCTTGCGGAGTTCGACCATCGCGTACAGCGTCGGCACCAGCAGCAGCGTCAGCAGGGTCGACGTCACCAGGCCGCCGATGACGACCACGGCGAGCGGCTGGGCGATGAAGCCGCCCTCGCCGGTGATGCCGAGAGCCATCGGCAGCAGGGCGAAGATCGTCGCCAGGGCGGTCATGAGGATGGGCCGCAGACGGTGCCGGCCGCCCTCGACCACGGCCTCGACGACGCCGTAACCCTGCTTGCGGTACTGGTTGATGAGGTCGATCAGCACGATCGCGTTCGTCACCACGATGCCGATCAGCATCAGCATGCCGATCATCGCGGGGACGCCCATCGGCGTGCCGGTGGCCACCAGCAGGCCGATCGCGCCGGTGGCCGCGAACGGGATGGAGACGAGCAGGATCAGCGGCTGGATCAGGGACCGGAAGGTGCCGACCAGCAGCATGAAGACGATCGCGATGGCCGCGAGCATCGCCAGGCCCAGGTTGGCGAACGCTTCCTCCTGGTCCTCCGAGACACCGCCGATCGACGCCGTGGCGCCGTCCGGGAGCTTCAGCGCGTTGATCTCGGACTGGAGCTTGGTGCTCACCGCGCCCGTGTTGTCGCCGGTCGGCTTCGCGGTGATGGTGGCCGCGCGCTGGCCGTCGATGCGGGTCATGGAGACCGGGCCGTCGACCAGCTTCACCGTCGCGATGTCACCGAGCTTCACCGCGCCCAGGCGCAGGTCCTGGAGCTGCTTCAGGGTCTGCGCGGGCTTCGCCGAGCGGATGACGACGTCGCGCTCGGTGTCGTCCAGGACCGCCTTGGCGGCGTTGGTGCCGCGGACGGCCTGGGCGACGGCGGCGCCGAGGGTCTGGTCGTCGAAGCCGACCGCGGCCGCCTTGTCGTTGGCCTTGACGGAGATCCGCGGCACGCTGGTCGCCAGGTCGCTGGTGACGTCCGTGACGTCGTCGAGCGAGGCGACCGTCTTGCGGACCTCCTCGGCCGCCGTGCGCAGGACGCCGGCGTCGGCGGCCTTCACCACGACGCTGAGGTCCTGGGCGCCGAAGCCGTCACCGGCGGAGATGGTGGTCGTGCCGATGCCCTTCAGCCCGGCCAGGCCCTTCTCGATGCGGTCCTGGACGTCCTCGTACGACGCCGAGTCCTCCAGCGTCACCTGGTACGAGGCCTGGTTGGTGTCCGTGCCGCCGCCGAAGGCCGCCATGAAGCCGGACGAGCCGACCGTGACCTGGTGGTTCTTCACGCCCTCGGTGTCGGCGAGGAGCCGCTCGACCTTCTTGGCCTGGGTGTTCGTCGCCTCCAGGCTGGTGCCGGGCTTCAGCTCCTGCTTGACGGTGAGGACCTCGACCTCGCCCTGGTCGAAGAAGTTCGTCTTCAGCAGCGGTGCCATGCCGAACGTGCCGACCAGGACGACGATCGCGATGGCCACGCTGGTGAGCCGGCGGCGGGTCGCGAAGCGCAGGACCGGGACGTAGATGCGCTGGAGGCGGCTCTTCGCTTCCTTCTCCTCCGCCAGCCGGCGGGCCTCGTCCGCGTCCTCCGGGGTGCCCTTCGGTGGGCGCAGGAACCAGTACGACAGGACCGGCACGACCGTCAGGGAGACGAGCAGGGACGCCAGCAGCGCGGCCGTCACCGTCAGGCTGAAGGAGCCGAACAGTTCGCCCACCATGCCGCCGACCAGGCCGATCGGCAGGAACACGGCGACCGTGGTGAGCGTCGAGGACGTCACCGCGCCCGCAACCTCGCGGACCGCGTTGAGGATGGCCGAGTTGCGCTCCTCGCCGTAGCCGAGGTGCCGCTTGATGTTCTCCAGGACCACGATCGAGTCGTCGACGACGCGGCCGATGGCGATGGTCAGCGCGCCCAGCGTCAGGACGTTCAGCGACAGGTCGCGCGTCCACAGCACGATCAGGGCGAGGACGACGGACAGCGGGATGGACACCGCCGTCACGAGGGTCGAGCGGATCGAGGCCAGGAAGACCAGGATCACCAGGACCGCGAAGAGCAGACCGAGCGCGCCCTCGGTGGTCAGGCCCTTGATGGACTTGGACACGGCCGGGCCCTGGTCGCTGACGACCGTCAGCTTCGCGCCGGAGCCGAGGTCCTTGCGCAGATCGGGGAGCTTGTCCTGGACGGCGTCGGAGATCGCCACCGCGCTGCCGTCGCGGTCCATGGTGACGGCGACGGCGAGGCTGGGCTTGCCGTCGGTGCGGGTGATGGAGTCGGCCGGGGCCTCCTGCTGCTTCACCGTGGCGACGTCGCCGAGGCGCACCGGCTTGCCCTTGCCGGGCTCGCCCGTGACCATCAGGTCCTGGATCTGCTTCAGCGACGTGAAGCCGCCGCCGACCTGGACCGTGCGGTTGGCGCCGCCCTCGTCGAAGGAGCCGGCCGGGACGGTCGCGCCGCCCGCCTGGAGCGCCTGGGCGAGGGACTGCGAGGTGAGGCCGGCCTTCGCCAGCTTCGCCTCGTCGGGGGTGACGGTGACCTGGAGGTCCCGCACACCGTCGACGGTGACCTGGCCGACGCCGTCGATGCTCTTCAGGTCCGGCACGACCGTCTTGTCGAGCTGGTCGGCCAGGGCCTGCTGGTCCCGGTCGGAGGTGACGGCGAGGACGACGGTCGGGATATCGTCCGTCGAACCGGCGACGACCTGCGGGTCCACGTCGTCCGGGAGCTGGACGCGGGCCCGGTTGACGGCCTGCTGCACGTCGGCGACGAGCTGTTCGGTGCCGTTGCCGTAGTCGAAGGACGCCATGATCACGGCGTTGCCCTCGGTGGCGGTGGAGGTCACCCCGCTGATGCCGTCGACGGCTTCGAGGCTGTCCTCGATCGGCTCGACGACCTGCTTCTCGACCACGTCCGGGGACGCGCCCTGGTAGGGCGCCAGCACGGACACCATGGGCAGTTCGATGGTGGGCAGCAGCTGCTGCTTGAGCTGGGGTATCGCGATCGCCCCGAAGACGAGCGCGATGATCGACATCAGCCCTATCAGGGCCCGTTGCGCGAGGCTGAATCTCGACAGCCAGGACATGGGTCAGGGTCTCTCTTCTGTTTAACGGCAGAAGCGGCAGCGGGCGCGCAGATGAGCGCCCGCCCCTACACCCTGAGCCATCGGCGAGACCCGATCCGTAGGCCCCAGGTCCCGTTCCTTATGCGCCGCATACTCCCGGCGCAGTACGCCCGGGCCGAACTCACTCCACCCTTGGACGGACCAGGCCGGACTCGTACGCGATGACCACGAGCTGGGCCCGGTCCCGGGCGCCCAGCTTGGCCATGGCCCGGTTGACGTGCGTCTTCACCGTCAGCGGGCTGACCTCCAGCCGCTCGGCGATCTCGTCGTTGGAGTGGCCGCCCGCGACCAGGACCAGCACCTCGCGCTCCCGCCCGGTGAGCGAGTCGAGCCGCTCGCCGCGGGCCGGGTCGCGGTCGCCCGCGTCGGGGTCCTCCTGGGCGAGGAAACGGGCGATCAGGCCCGTGGTGGCCGCCGGGGACAGCAGGGCCTGGCCGCCGGCCGCCGTCCGGATGGCGGTCAGCAGTTCCTCGGGCTCGGAGCCCTTGCCGAGGAAGCCGGAGGCGCCGGCGCGCAGCGACTGCACGACGTAGTCGTCGACCTCGAACGTCGTCAGGATGACCACGCGGACGTCGGCGAGCTCCGGGTCGGCGCTGATCATGCGGGTCGCGGCGAGACCGTCGGTGCCGGGCATCCGGATGTCCATGAGGACGACGTCGGCGCGCTGCTCCTTCGTCATCCGCACCGCCTCCGCGCCGTCGGAGGCCTCGCCCACCACCTCCATGTCGGGCTCGGAGTCGACGAGTACGCGGAAGGCGCTGCGGAGCAGCGCCTGGTCGTCGGCGAGCAGGACACGGATCGTCATGCGGGGTCCTCCCCGGGTGTGCGGTTCTTGACCGGCAGGATCGCATGGACACGGAAACCGCCGCCGTAGCGGGGACCGGTGGTGAGGGTGCCGCGCAGGGCGCTGACGCGTTCCCGCATGCCGAGCAGCCCGTGCCCGCCGCCGCTGCCCGGGTCCTGGTCCTCGCCGCTGCCGTCGTCCAGGACGGTGATCTCGATGTTGGGCCCGACCCGTACGACGCTGACCTCGGCCTTGGCCTGTGGCCCGCCGTGCTTCTGCACGTTGGTGAGGGCCTCCTGGATGATCCGGTAGGCGGCCAGATCGACGGCTGCGGGGAGGGTGGTGCCCTGGTCGGCGCGGGCGACCTCGATGTGCAGGCCGGCGTTGCGGAAGGTGCCGGTGAGTTCGTCGAGGCGGTCCAGGCCGGGGGCGGGTTCGGTGGGGGCCTCCGGATCGCCGGACTGTCTGAGCAGTCCGACGGTGGCCCGGAGCTCGTTGAGGGCCGAGCGGCTGGCCTCCCGGACGTGGGCGAGGGCCTCCTTGGCCTGGTCGGGGCGCTTGTCCATGACGTGCGCGGCGACACCGGCCTGGACGTTGACCAGGGCGATGTGGTGGGCCACGACGTCGTGCAGGTCGCGGGCGATCCGCAGGCGCTCCTCGGCGACCCGGCGGCGGGCCTCCTCCTCGCGGGTGCGTTCGGCGCGTTCGGCGCGTTCGCGGATGGCCTGGACGAAGGCGCGGCGGCTGCGGACCGCGTCGCCGGCGGTGGCACCGATGCCGGTCCAGGCGAAGATCGCGAGATTCTCCTGGGCGTACCAGGGCAGACTGCCGGCGGCCATGGCGGTGCCCGTCAGCACGGTCATGGTGAGCAGGCCGACGCGCCAGGTGGTGGGGCGGTCGGTGGTGGAGGCGACGGTGTACAGGGCGATGACCGCGGACATGGCGACGGGGGCGCGGGGGTCGCCGGTGACGGACTCGACGACGGAGACCGTGCCGGTGAGGCAGAGGACCGTCATCGGGGCGCGGCGGCGGAAGACCAGTGCTGCGGCGCCGAGGGCTATGAGGACGAGGCTGAGGGTGTCGGGGGTGCGCAGGGCCCAGCTGACGCTGTCGCGGTGCCGGGGCTCCACGAACGACCCGGCGACCATGCAGACCAGGACGCCTGCGGCCAGGACCGCGTCCATGGCCAGGGGATGTGCTTTGGCCTGGCATTTGACCCGCTGGAGGGTGCTCACGGGGGTTTACGGTAGCTGGGCTGGATGTCCGGGTGTGAGG
>NZ_NGFN01000441.1 GCF_002148965.1 Streptomyces swartbergensis
GGGTGGGATCGGGCTGCGGGTGACCGGAGTTGGGGCGTACGGTGGGGGCGCGGGCGAGGGCCCGGACGGGACCGGAGTGCCGCCTGGAGGGCCGTCCCTTTGATCCCGTACTGTGGCTTTTGTCGTCAGGCAAGCAGCAGCCGGACGCGGCTCTTGGGGAAGGGACTCTTGGACTTGATGGAGCGCACCGTCGTCCGTTGTGCGGATGGGCACGTGTTCACCACCGCTTCGTTCCCGATGCAGCAGGCCGAGCGGCTCGGCCCTGGCCGGCTGCTTCGGTGTCCGCGATGTGCGCGGCTCCGGAGCGTGGTGCCCGTGAGCTACGAGAAGCGGTAGGAGCGGTAGCGGCACGGCCCGCCACAAGCACGCAGGCAGGCGCGCGGAGACGTCCGGTTGTGGTCGCTCCGCGCGCCGTGCGTATCCTCGGGGCGTGCTTCTCTCAGACAAGGACATCCGGGCCGAGATCGATGCCGGGCGCGTACGGATCGATCCCTATGACGACGCGATGGTGCAGCCGTCGAGCATCGACGTGCGGCTCGACCGCTATTTCCGGGTGTTCGAGAATCACCGGTACCCGCACATCGACCCCTCGATCGAGCAGGCCGATCTGACCCGGCTCGTCGAGCCGGAGGGGGACGAGCCGTTCATCCTGCATCCCGGGGAGTTCGTCCTCGCCAGTACCTACGAGGTCATCTCGCTGCCCGACGATCTCGCCTCCCGGCTGGAGGGGAAGAGTTCGCTGGGGCGGCTCGGGCTGGTCACGCATTCGACGGCCGGCTTCATCGATCCCGGGTTCAGCGGGCACGTGACCCTTGAGCTGTCCAACCTCGCCACCCTGCCCATCAAGCTGTGGCCGGGGATGAAGATCGGGCAGCTGTGCATGTTCCGGCTCAGCTCGCCCGCCGACTTCCCGTACGGGAGCGAGCGGTACGGGTCGCGGTACCAGGGACAGCGGGGGCCGACCGCCTCCCGGTCCTTCCTCAACTTCCATCGGAGCCAGGTATGACCGGCGTCCGGGAGAACCTGACCTACGAGCAGTTCGGCGTCGCCGTGCGCGAGCTCGCGCAGGCCATCGCCGACGACGGGTACGAGCCCGACATAGTGCTCAGCATCGCCCGCGGCGGCGTCTTCGTGGCCGGCGGGCTCGCCTACGCCCTCGACTGCAAGAACATCCATCTCGTGAACGTGGAGTTCTACACGGGCGTGGGGACGACCCTGGACATGCCCGTCATGCTCGCTCCCGTCCCGAACGTGATCGACTTCTCCGATAAGAAGGTGCTGATCACCGACGACGTCGCCGACACCGGCAAGACGCTCAAGCTGGTCCGCGACTTCTGCCTCGACACCGTCGCCGAAGTGCGCAGCGCCGTCGTCTACGAGAAGTCCCAGTCGCTCGTGAAGTGCGAGTACGTGTGGAAGCGGACCGACGAGTGGATCAACTTCCCGTGGTCCGTGGAGCCGCCCGTGGTGCGGCGGGACGGCCAGGTGCTCGACGCCTGAGACCAGGAACTTCAAGGAGCGCCAAGAAACAAGAAAAGGGGCTCCCTTCCGGGGAGCCCCTTTCTCACGCCGTGCAGCGCCTCAGACCGTGCCCAGCTTCACGATCGACAGCAGCGCGATCAGCTGGATCGCCGACGCGCCCAGCGCCTTCGGCCAGGGCAGGTCGTGGGAGCGGCTGACCATGAGGGTCAGCAGTGCGCCGCCCGCGATCCAGGTGGCCCAGCCCAGCAGCTGGACGAACGTCGCGTCGCCGCCGGCGAACATCGCGAAGACCAGGCGGGGTGCGTCCGTGATGGACATGATCAGCATGGACAGGCCGACCGTGGGCTGCCAGGCGCCGTCGCCGCCGAGCTGGCGGGCCAGGGTGTGGGTGACCACGCCCAGGATGAACGCGCTGATCACCATCGCGACCGCCGTCGTCAGGACGATGGGGATGGCGTTCGAGAGTGTGGCGTTTATCGCGTCCTTGCGGGCGCCGTCGAAGCCGAAGACGGCGAGCAGGCCGTAGAGGAACGTGACGATGAGGGCCGGGCCCCACATCGTGTAGTCCCGCATCTGGAGGAACGTCTGCCGGGGGGCGAGGACGATGCCCCTCAGCAGGGCCTTCCAGTGCAGGCGCGGGCCGACCGGGCCGGGCGGCGGGGCGGCCGAGCCGGCGCGGTAGGTGTCGCCCTGGTTGTAGGGGTCCTCGCCGACCGTGAAGGCCTGGGTGTGGCCCGGGTTGTTCGCCGCGTACGGGTCGGGCGGGCCCTGGGGGCCGGGCGGGTACGCGCCGTCGCCGAAGTACTCCGGCTCGCCCTGGTCGCCGTAGCCGCCGCCGGGCCGCCCGGCGTTCGGCTGCGGCCAGGTGGGGCCGCCGCCGTTGCCGTACGGCGGCTGCTGCGGGTACGGCTGCGGCGCCGGCGGGTAGCCGTACGACGGTCCCTGCGGCGTCTGCTGCCCGTACGGAGGGTTTTGCGGTCGCGTCTGAGGAGCGCCGTTGTTCCGGCCGCGTCCGATCCTGAATCCAGCCACGTCTTCGAACGTACCTGGTCCCGCGCGGTGGTGTGCCGGGCCCGGGCTTCCGGGCCCGGCTTTGCGGCCGAGCTGTGACATCCCTTAGGGGGAAGGGGCCTTGGGCGTCCGTGGGCCGTCAGGGTTCCGCCGTACGGGCAGCCGTAAGGGCAGCCCCACGGCCCCTCGCGGCGGCGTCAGCCGAGCATGTCCTGGCCGAGCCTCAGGTAGCCGGTCGTCGACATGCCGAGCGAGCCCGGGCCGAAGCTGATCGCGTTCTTCGTCGTCACGCCCGAGGCCGAGCCGCGCAGGCTGTGGACGGCGCCGGAGGGGTGGTTCTCGCCGTCGGCCCCCAGGGACAGGTCCGCCTTGCCGTCGCCGTTGAGGTCGGACAGGCGTACGGACGCGCCGAAGCGGTCGGCGGACTCGGCGGTGCCGGGGACGCCCGCGCTGTTCTGGGTCAGCGACTGGGCGCCGGTGGCGGTCAGGCCGGCGGCCGAGCCGCGCAGGACGGTGACGCTGCCGGCGCTCTGCACGGTGCCGACGGACTCGTAGAGCGTGCCGACGGCCAGGTCGCCGTAGCCGTCGCCGTTGACGTCGGCGATGGACAGGGCGTTGCCGAACCAGTCGCCGTCCTCGTCCGCGCCGGGGACTCCGGGGGTGTCCTGGTTGATCGTCGTCTGGGGCTGGGTGCGGACGCCCTGCGCGCTGCCGAGGTAGGCGGTGACGGAGCCGCCGATGCTCTTGCCGTCGCCGGCGACGCCGCCGTACGCCGCCGAGACGACGTCGTCGTAGCCGTCGCCGTTCAGGTCACCGACCGCCGCCAGCTCCCAGCCGCCGCTCCTGAGGAACGTCTGGTACGTGAAGCCGGAGGCGGAACCGAGGTAGATCATGTTGCCGTCGTCGTACGTCGACGCCTCGCTGCCCGTGACGACCAGGTCGTCGGTGCCGTCGCCGTCGAGGTCGCCGGCGGAGAGGTCCTGGGCGCCGTAGATGCTGTTGCCGGTCTGGAGGCCGGTGGCGAGTTCGTGGCGGGCCCCGGGGCCGGAGGCCTTGGTGAAGCCCTCGTGGATCCAGATGTCGCTGCCGGTGCTGCCGGCGGCGAGGTCGGGGCGGCCGTCGCCGTCGAAGTCGCCGACGGTGAGGGACATGCCGTACTCGTCGTGGGCCGAGACCGCCGGGTCGGGGACGCCCTTGCCGCTGGACAGGCCGCTCCTGCCGCCCCAGACGACCGTGACGGAGCCGCCGTCGGCGTCGGATCCGACGTCCTCGCCGACGCTGCCGATCACGAGGTCGGCGTACCCGTCGGCGTTGAGGTCGCCGGAGGTGAGGGACTTGCCGAAGCGGTCGCCCTGCTCGGCGGTGCCGGGGATGCCGGCGGTGTCCTGGGTGAGGACGGTGCGGCGGGCGGCGCTGATGCCGTTCGCGGAGCCGTAGGTGACGACGACGGCACCCGCGTCGGTCTTGCCGCCGACGGGGGTGTAGGGCGCGGCGGTGGCGAGGTCGCGGTAGCCGTCGCCGTTGAAGTCGTCGGCGTACTTGGCGGGGGCCGCGGCGGCCGGTACGGCGGTGAAGAGGGCGGCGCCCAGCGCGGCCGCGGTGGTCAGGGCCGCCAGGGCGTAGGGGGTGCGGTGGGCCATGTGGGGTCCTTGTGGGGTGAAGTGAGCCGGCCCGGCCCGGGTGGTCTGCCCCGAGCCGGGACCGAGCAGGTCAGTCGGGAAGCGAGCCGCCGAGCTCCGGCAGGGCGACCGCGCCGGTCTTCGTCGGCACCGTGCCCGTGCCCCGCATGAGCAGCGCGCCGTTCGCCGCGCCCACGGCCAGGTCCGCCTTGCCGTCGGCGGTCAGGTCGCGCAGGCGGAGGGTGTAGCCGAAGGAGGCGTGGGAGTCGGCGGGGCCCAGGACCGTCTGGGCGATCCAGGAGGAGCGGGCGCCGCTGAGGCCGCCGGAGCCGCCGCGGAAGACGTGGACACCGCCCTGGTCCTGAAGGCCCTCGACGTCCTCGTGCGGCACGCCGACCGCGAGGTCCGCGTAGCCGTCGCCGTTGGCGTCGGCGGCCGAGATGGCGTAGCCGAAGTCGTCGCCCGCCTCCGGGCTGCCGGAGACGCCCGAGGTGGCCTGGGTGAACGTGGTCGACGTGCCCGGGCCCGACGCCGTGCCGCGCCAGATCGTGACCGCGCCCTTGCCGTTGTCCTTGTCGGGCACGCCGAGGACGATGTCGCCGTAGCCGTTCTTGTCGAAGTCGCCGACGACCGGGCTCGGGTAGAGGCCCTCCTGCCGGTCGCTGAGGGTCCTGGACGCGCCCGAGGCGAGGCCGGAGGACGTGCCCTTGAGGAACCAGGCGCGCTCGCGGATGTCGCTGCCGGTGATCTCCGTGCCGATCACCACCAGGTCCGTCCTGCCGTCCCCGTCGACCTTTCCGGCCCCGAGAGCGGTCGAGTACCAGCCGGACTCCTTGTCGATCTCGCTGACCTTTCCGGTCGTGCCGGACTTGGTGAACGGGCCCCGGTACAGCCACGTCTCCCCGCCGCCGATCACGGCCAGGTCGGGCGAGCCGTCGCCGGTGAAGTCGCCGGTGGCGAGGTCGCGGCCGAAGTAGCTGCCCGCGCCGCCGGCGGGCGTGAGGTTCGTGCCGCCGGACAGGCCGGACTTCGAGCCCCAGACGACGGTGACCGTGCCGCGGTAGTCGGTGCTGCCGACGTGCTCCATGGAGTTGCCGACGAGGAGGTCCGCGTAGCCGTCATTGTTGAGGTCGGCGCTCGCGAGGGACTCGCCGAACTGGTCGTCCTCCTCACCGGCTCCGGGGATGCCGGCGCTGTCCTGGTGGAGGTACGTCGGGTGGGCGGTGTCGAGGCCGGTGGCCGTGCCGTACACGACCGTCACTGTGCCGCCCTCGCGGTCGACGTCGTTGTAGCCGCCGTAGGCGAGGTCGCGGCGGCCGTCGCCGTTGAAGTCGTCGTAGTGCTTGGCCACCGCCGCGGAGGCGGGGCCGGTGAGGAACACGGGGGTGACGCCGGTCGCCAGCAGGGCGGCGACCAGGGCGGTCGTGGTGGATCTGCGCATGGTGTCTCCTGGGTTCGTCAGCCGATGAGGCCGGCGCCGAACGCGCCGTAGGAGCGGGTCTGGCCGAGGCTGCCCGGGCCGAAGGAGCGGGCGCCGTCGGTGACGGGGCCGGTGGCCGAGCCGCGCAGCGTCGTGATCCCGCCGATGCCCTCGTCCTCGAAGCCGGCGGTGACGGTGAACTCGGCGCGGCCGTCCTTGGTGACGTCGGCCAGCAGGACGTCCGAGCCGAAGTAGTCCATGGCCTCGGCGGTGCCCGGGACACCGGCGGTGGCCTGGGTGAGGGTGCGGCCGCCGGTGCGCGAGACGCCCGAGGCGGAGCCGTTCATCAGGACCGTGGAACCGGCGTCCTCGAGGGTGCCGACGTCCTCGAAGACGGCGCCGATGGCGAGGTCGCCGTAGCCGTCGCCGTTGGTGTCGYCGATGGAGACCGAGCTGCCGAAGCCGTCGTTCGCCTCGTCGGTGCCGGGGACGCCGGTGGAGGCCTGGGTCAGCTCGGCCATGGGGGCGTCGCCGTTGACCGGGCCGCCCTCGGAGCCGCGGATGACGACGACCCGGCCGCCGAGGGAGCCGCTGTGGTCGTCGTCCTTCGTGAAGACGTTGCCGAGGGCGATCTCGTCGTAGCCGTCGCCGTCGATGTCGCCGAGGGCGAGGGAGGT
>NZ_NGFN01000442.1 GCF_002148965.1 Streptomyces swartbergensis
GTGCGCGGTGGGTGTGCGGCCCAGCAGGCTGTCGGGGCCGCACACCCGCGCACGTGCCGAGCGCACGCCGTCATGGGCTCACGCCGTCAGGTCCGCCTCGCGTACGCGGTCGAAGACGACGCCGTCGTCCGTCTCGGTGAGCAGGTAGGCCTCGGCCTCGCCCACGTGGAAGTACATTCCGTGCAGCTCCAGGGCGCCCTCGTCGAGGGCCCGGGCCACCGAGTCGTGGGCGCGCAGGTGCTCCAACTGCTGGACCACGTTGGTCAGGCAGAGCTGCTCGACCGCGTCCTCGGGCGCCCGCCCGGCCAGGCTGCCCCACGGCAGGCTGTCGTCGGCCATGCGCTCCAGGCTCGGCAGTCCGTGCCGCAGCCACCGCTTCAGCGGTGTCCGGGCGCCGCCGGGCTCGGAGTTGAGCAGCGCCTGCATGGCGCCGCAGCCCGAGTGCCCGCACACCGTGATGGACCGCACCCGCAGCACGTCCACGGCGTACTCGATCGCGGCCGCCACCGAGTCGTCGCCGCTCTCGTCGCCCGGCCGTGGGACGAGGTTGCCCACGTTGCGCACGACGAACAGGTCGCCCGGACCGCTGGAGGTGATCATCGATGTGACCAGTCGTGAGTCGGCGCAGGTCAGGAAGAGCTGCGACGGCCGCTGTCCCTCACGCGCCAGCCGGGCCAGCTCGCTGCGTACCAGGGGCGCGGTGTTGCGCTGGAACGCGCTGATGCCACGCACCAGTTCGTGCCCACTGGCCCCGCCGGTGCCTGTCGGGTCCGGCTCGGTGCGGTCCGTCCCGCCCCGGTCGTTCCGGGAAGGGGGAGCGGACTGGGGGCGGTCGCACTGGTGGTTGCGCCAGGGTGTCCAGGGCCGGCAGCGGCAGCCGGTGACGGCCTGGGGCTCGGAGATGCGGGTGCCGGGGTGCCGGCCGGTGATCTCGACGGTGCCGCCCTGCGCGGTGTGCGTCTTCTGCCAGTCCTGCAACGTCTCGTAGGCCGCGTGGTCCATGAACGACCCGTCCAGCTCGACGACGGTGTCGGCCCCGTGGGGTACGAGATGCAGGGCCCGGCTGAGCCGTGGCACCGCGAGGAACGTCAACTGTCCTCTGACGTGTACGTGATGGACTCCTTCCGTCTCTTCGTGCGTGATGCGGGTGCGGGTGAGGCGGTGCAGGGCGACGCCGACAGCCATGGCGATGCCCAGCGCCACGCCCTGCAGAACGCCCAGGGACACCACACCCAGGGTCGTGACGGCGTAGACCCACACCTCTCGGTGGCGCGTCACCGTGCGGATGTGGTGCAGGGACACCATCTGGATGCCGACGGCCATCACCAGGGCGGCGAGCGAGGCGAGCGGGATGAGCTCCAGGATGGGGACCATCAGCAGCGCGGCGATCACTACGAGAACGCCGTGCAGCATCGTGGAGTTCCGGCTCACCGCGCCCGCGTGCACATTCGCCGAAGTCCGCACGGCGACGCCCGCGATGGGCAGTCCGCCGAGGGAGCCGGAGACGATGTTGGCGGCGCCCTGCCCGAGCAGTTCGCGGTCGAGGTCGGAGCGCCGGACACGGGTGGGCAGGCCCGGGCGGCCGGCCACCAGCTTGTCCACGGCGACCGCGCCGAGCAGCGACTGCACGCTGCACACCAGCGTCGTGGTGAGCACCGCGGCGACGAGGCCGAGCACGGGCCCCTCGGGCAGTCCGGCCAGGGCGTGGTTGCTCCAGGACGGCAGGTCGACCTTGGGCAGGCGGAGCCCGGCGAGGGCGGCGGCCGCGCTGGCCCCGGCGACGGCGACGAGCGCGGCCGGGACCTTGCGCAGCAGGCGTCCGGCCCGGCCGGGCAGTCTCGGCCAGAGCAGCAGCAGCGCCAGGGTCAGCGCGCTCACCGACACGGCCGCGAGGCCCGTGTCCGCCAACTGGGCGGGCAGCGCGCGGAGGTTGTCCGGGACGGAGCTCTGCGGTGTGCCGCCGAGCACGATGTGCAGCTGGGCGACGGCGATGGTGACGCCGATCCCGGCGAGCATGCCGTGCACGATGGCGGGGCTGACGGCGAGGGCACCACGGGCCACGCGCAGGCAGCCCAGGCCGAGTTGGGTCAGGCCGGCGAGGACCGTGATGGCGCAGGTCGTCCGCCAGCCATAGCGCTGGATGAGATCGGCGGTGACGACGGTGAGTCCGGCGGCCGGTCCGCTCACCTGGAGCGGGGAGCCGCCGAGCCGTCCGGCGACGAGCCCGCCCACGGCGGCGGCGACGAGGCCGGCCTGGAGCGGTGCGCCGGTGGCCAGGGCGATCCCCAGCGACAGGGGCAGTGCGATCAGGAAGACCGCGATCGAGGCCGACACGTCGGCCCCCGCGATCCGGAAGCGGCGGGGGCCGCCCGGTGGCGGGCTGTGGGGTGGATGGGTGCGTTCGGTCCGGTTCGGATCGGCGGCACGGGTGGGGACGCAGGCTGACATGTTTTCCCGTCTCCTCCGGGGCTGCGCGGTCGCGTAACGCGGGCTCTCCGCTCGGGGCGGAGGCCGGTCGCGGCCGTGGTCACGGTGTAAATCGGCGGGATGTTTCAACGCTCGGTAAACGGATCGTAATGCAGAGTAAAGGGGGAGCAAGGACTTTACGGGCAAATGGGCGAATAAATCACCCCGAGGAGTGAAGTGGCCATGTGATCGGCTTGTCTTACTAATTCCTTCTCGGTCTCGTGCGAATTTGGCGGCGCTGTCCGCACCCGAGAGAAGGAAGAAGGTGGGCGGACCATGGCAGCCACCCACAGGATCGCCGCGGGCTCCGTGATCGCCGCGCTCTGCGCCGCATCGCTCGCCGGTTGCGGGACCGGCACATCGCGGCAGGAGACCCCCGCCCCGCGGAAGGCGAAACCGGCTCAGGCGCCCGAGAGCGCGGTCCGGCTGATCGGAGACGGCTCCACCGCCTACACCGGTGCGCAGCCCCACCTGCCCAGACCCGAGCGGCTGCGGCCCGGCCAGAAGCCCCCGCAGTTCGTCGTCTTCTCCTGGGACGGCGCGGGCGAGGACAGTCGGAAGCTGTTCTCGCACTTCCGCAAGGTCGCCAGGGCGAACAACGCGACCATGACCTACTTCCTGAGCGGCGTGTACCTCCTCCCGGACGACAAACGCGACCGGTACCGGCCGCCGCAGCACTCCCCGGGCCGCTCCGACATCGGCTTCAACGACCGCCGCGGCATCGCCGCCACCGTGAAGCAGCTTCGCCTGGCGTGGCTGGAGGGCAACGAGATCGGCACCCACTTCAACGGCCACTTCTGCGGCAGCGGCGGCGGGGTCGGCGAGTGGTCCGTGCAGGACTGGAAGGACGAGATCGCCCAGGCCAAGCAGTTCGTGAAGACCTGGAAGACGAACACCGGCATGAAGAACGCGTCCCCGCTGCCCTTCGACTACGACAAGGAGCTCATCGGCGCCCGCACGCCCTGCCTGGAGGGCCAGCGGAACTTCCTGAAGGCGGCCCGCGAACTGGGCTTCCGCTACGACACCAGCGGCGTCAACGACCAGGTCTGGCCGAAGAAGAAGTACGGCCTGTGGGACGTGTCCATGCAACTCGTGCCGTTCCCGGGCCACTCCTACGAGCAGCTGACCATGGACTACAACTTCATGGTCAGCCAGTCGGGCACCACCACCCGGGGCAACCCCGCCATGCACCGCTTCTGGGGCGACCAGATGCGCTACGGCCTGCTCAAGGGCTTCTACCGGGCCTACGACGGCAACCGCGCGCCCCTGATCATCGGCAACCACTTCGAGTCCTGGAACGGCGGCACCTACATGCGGGCCGTCGAGGAGGTCATCGAGACGGTGTGCACCAAGAAGGAGGTGCGCTGTGTGTCGTTCCGGCAGCTCGTGGACTGGCTGGACGCCCAGGACCCGACGACGCTGGAGAAGCTGCGCACGCTGAAGGTCGGCGAGGCCCCGAAGCAGGGCTGGGCGTCATTCCTCGCGGGCCGGCCCGCCCCGGCCCCGAAGGGCGTGCCCGGGGCTCCGGCGGCGAAGCAGCGGCCCGAGTGAAGATGGCCACTCCGCCGTGGGGCGGGCCCTCGGGGTGCGTAGGGTCGTACTCATGAGTACAGCAGGCGCGACCGCCGACCCTCTCGCGGCCCTGGGGGCGCTGCCCGGAGTGGCCGATTCCGTGGAGTCCGTGCGCAAGTCCGTGGACCGGGTCTACGGGCACCGCATCATGCGGCGGCGCAGCAACGCGATCACCTCGGAGGCGGCCCTGCGCGGCGCCCGTGGCTCGGCGGCGCTGGCCGGCGCGGACTGGGCGCTGGAGGAGGTCCGCCGGCGTACGGACTTCAGCGGCGACGACGAGGCGCGCACCGTGGGTGCGGCCCTGCGGCTGACCGCGGAGGCGGGTCAGCTGCTGTCCATCTGGCGGCAGTCGCCCCTGCGGGTACTGGCCCGGCTGCACCTGGTGGCGGCGGCCGACAAGGCCGACCAGGTGGGACGGCCGCGGCAGGAGGGCGAGCCGGTCGACGAACCGCTCTTCGGGCTGCCGCTGCCGAGCGCGGCCGAGGCGCACGGCCGGCTGGAGGGGCTGGCCGAGCTGATCATCGCGGGCGGCACCGCGCCGGCGCTGGTGACGGCCGCCGTCGTGCACGGCGAACTCCTCGCGCTGCGTCCTTTCACGTCCCACAACGGCCTGGTCGCGCGCACGGCCGAACGCATCGTCCTGATCGGCAGCGGCCTGGACCCGAAGTCGGTCTGCCCGGCCGAGGTGGGCCACGCCGAGCTGGGCCGTGAGGCCTACCTGGAAGCCCTCGACGGGTACGTCTCCGGCACTCCGCAGGGCATGGCCGCCTGGATCGCCCACTGCGGCAGGGCGGTCGAACTGGGCGCACGCGAGTCGACGGCGGTGTGCGAGGCGTTGCAGCGCGGAGCGGCGTAGCAGGACGGGGTCGGCAGACAAATGCGGCGGTACGAGAACTCGTACCGCCGCTGGCATGAACATCGGGGTACCAAGCGTCCTCGATATATGCCCATCAGGTCGGGAACTTCGCCCGTCCCTGGTGCGGCTGGCCCGTAATCGACGGGTCGACGTCGCGTGGGTGCCCGGTGTTCATGCTCGGTCCGTGGGGCCAAATGCGTACTTAAGGTGATCCTCTCGGATGTCCTTGGTCTCGCGGGCCGTTGAGTCCTTTGTACTCCTGCCCCGGAGTAAGCGGAAGTCCAGACTGCACTTCTTTACTTTTGGGTTCAAATAGGACTTCGGGTCGTCCCAGGTCAAACGACGGTCGCCCGGCGCCGGTTGGCGTACCAGACGAGGCCGGCGGTGGCCGCTGCGGCGCCTATCGCGGCGACCGCGACGAGCGCCGGACGCGGCGGCACGGAGAAGCCGGGAATGCGCTGCTTGAGCCGGACCGGACGGTGGAAGTCCAGAATCGGCCACCCGCGCGCGAGGGCCTCGCGGCGCAGGGTGCGGTCCGGGTTCACGGCATGAGGGTGGCCGACGGACTCCAGCATCGGCACGTCGGTCGCCGAGTCGCTGTAGGCGTAGCAGCGGCTGAGGTCGTAGCCCTCGGACGCGGCCAGCTCCCTGATGGCCTCGGCCTTGGTCGGGCCGTACGCGTAGTACTCCACCTCGCCGGTGAAGCAGCCGTCGTCGCCCACGACCATGCGGGTCGCCACCACGCGGTCCGCGCCGAGCAGCTCGCCGATCGGCTCGACCACCTCCGCGCCGGACGTGGACACGATCACCACGTCGCGGCCGGCGGTGTGGTGCTCCTCGATCAGGGAGGCCGCCTCGTCGTAGATGATCGGATCGATCAGGTCGTGCAGCGTCTCGGCGACGATCTCCTTGACCTGCTGCACGTTCCAGCCGCGGCACAGCGCGGACAGGTAGGCGCGCATGCGCTCCATCTGGTCGTGGTCGGCGCCGCCGGCCAGGAAGACGAACTGGGCATATGCAGTTCGCAAGACGGCCCTGCGGTTGATCAGACCGCCTTGGTAGAACGACTTGCTGAACGTGAGCGTGCTCGACTTCGCAATGACCGTCTTGTCCAGGTCAAAGAAGGCCGCTGTGCGGGGCAACGAGTGGTTTTCCACGCCCTTGAGCATAGGGGCAGCCCATTCGGCGTAAGGTGGGGCGTGTGGGTTTGCCTGAGAGGGCTCTCGGGTACACCATGGAAGTCACGGATCGTTCGCGACCGTGCTAACCCGGCCCGACTCCTCCCCCCCCGAGTAGGGC
>NZ_NGFN01000443.1 GCF_002148965.1 Streptomyces swartbergensis
CTCTCCACCTCCACCGCCCCCGCCCGTCAGGTCGTCCAGACCCAGGGCTCCGCCGTCGATCGTGATGACGTCGTGACCCGCCCAGGCCAGTCCGCCCAGCATCGCCACGAACAGCGCGACCACCGCACCCGCACGGGCGAGGAGTTCGGCCGGCGTTATCACAACTCCCGCCGCTCGCAAGGACCGTAGGAAGAAGTACGACAGCAGCAACGCCCCGACCAGGCTCACCCCCAGTGGCGTGATCTCGATGGCCGTGTCCGCCTCGGCGCCCGTGAGACCGAACGCCGACACATCACCGGACGGCGTGACGGAACCACCCGCCCCAAGGGCCACCACCGCCGCGGTCATCGGCCCCAACGAGCCCGCCGTGTCCGCCTCCAGCAGCCGCAGACCCAGCGCCGCCGTACCCGCCATCCCGATCAACGCCCAGCTCACGGCGGCGACGGCGGACATCAGCACGTCCGCCCACGGCACGCGCGTGCCGTACTTCGCCGTCCCGACACCTGTACCGGCACCCATGGCAGACCCCCCGATCCGCTGCGCGGCGGGGACATCGCGCATGTCCCCGTCGCGTCGAAATACCACTCTCCGGCCCGTTTTCAACCCCGTCAACGGAAACGGCTGATGCGTCCGAACGCGGTCTTCACAAGGCCCGACTTTCGGTCAGGTGGCCGCTACTGAAATAGTTCCACCCGATGTTCGACATCCCTAGACTCCCCATGTCGGGGGTAACTCGGGGGACAACTCAGTGGGGCATGGAGTGCCGGAACTCGTACTGGAATCAAACGGACGTACCTGGACGCTCGATCCGTCCAGGGCATACACCCTCGGACGTGATCCGCAGGGGGACGTCGTCTTCGACGACGCCAGGGTCTCCTGGCGTCACGCCACGGTCAGCTTCAACGGCCGCAGTTGGGTCATCGAGGACCATGGCAGCACCAACGGCACGTTCGTGCAGGGGCAGCGGATCCATCACATGGAGCTCGGCCCCGGATCGGCGGTGCACCTGGGCAACGCGACCGACGGCCCGCGCCTGAACCTGTCGGACGCCGCGGCCGGCGTCGCCACGCCGCAGGCCCAGCCCCAGCAGCAGCCGTACGCGGCGCAGGCCGCGAACCCCGGCTGGGCCCAGCAGGCACCCGCCCAGCAGGCGCCGCACCATCAGGCGCCCCACCAGCAGCCCCAGGCCGGCTGGCAGCAGCCGCAGCAGCCCGCGGCGCACATCCCGCAGCAGCAGGGCCCCGGCGGCGTCGCGGGGGCGCCGCCGGTCTACGGCGACCGCAGCCCGACCACGTTCCACCAGTTCTCCCTCGGCCGCGTGATGCGCATCGGCCGTGCCCTGGAGAACGAGCTGGTCGTCTCCGACCTCCAGGTCTCCCGGCACCACGCCGAGTTCCACTCGACGCCCGACGGCCGCATGGAGATCCGCGACCTCGGCTCGCACAACGGCACGTACGTCAACGGCCAGCCGATCCCCAAGGGCGGTACACAGCTGCTCGGCCCGGCCGATGTCGTCGGCGTCGGCCACTCGACGTTCCGGATCGTCGGCGACCGGCTCGAGGAGTTCGTCGACACCGGTGAGGTCTCCTTCTCCGCCCGCCACCTGACCGTCACGGTCGACGGCGGCAAGCAGATCCTCAAGGACGTCTCCTTCGGCGTCCCGGAGAAGTCGCTGATCGCGGTCATCGGCCCGTCCGGATCCGGCAAGTCCACCCTGCTCAAGGCGCTCACCGGCTACCGCCCGGCCGACCAGGGCGAGGTCCTCTACGACAACCGCGACCTGTACAAGCAGTTCGCCGAGCTGCGCCAGCGCATCGGTCTGGTCCCGCAGGACGACATCCTGCACAAGGAGCTGACCGTCAAGAAGGCCCTCAAGTACGCGGCCAAGCTCCGCTTCCCGGCCGACACCACGGCCGCCGAGCGCGACGCCCGTATCGACGAGGTGCTGCGCGAGCTGAAGCTGGACATCCACAAGGAGAAGAAGGTCACCTCCCTCTCCGGCGGCCAGCGCAAGCGCGTCTCCGTGGCCCTGGAGCTGCTCACCAAGCCGTCGCTGATCTTCCTGGACGAGCCGACCTCCGGCCTCGACCCGGGCATGGACCGCGACGTCATGCAGCTGCTGCGCGGCCTGGCGGACGACGGCCGTACGGTCCTCGTCGTCACCCACTCCGTGGCGGAGCTGGCGCTGTGCGACAAGCTGCTGGTGATGGCGCCCGGCGGCGCGGTGGCCTACTTCGGCCCGCCGGAGGAGGCGCTGAACTTCTTCGGCTACGACACCTGGGCCGATGTCTTCTCCGCCTTCGAGAACTACCGCGACTACGACTGGGCGGGCCGCTGGAAGGGCTCGCAGCACTACCAGATGTACGCCGCGGACATCGACGCCGTAGCACCGCAGTCCGTACAGGTCGCGCCGATGCAGGCGATGAAGCCGCCGAAGCCGCAGGGCTGGATGTCCCAGTTCGTCACGCTGGTGCGGCGCTACGTCTCGGTGATCGCGTCCGACAAGGGTTTCCTCGCCCTGATGGTGATCCTGCCGGCCGTGCTCGGCGCGGTGAGCCTGCTCATCGACGCGGACCGGGGTCTGCTGCCCAACCCGCCCAACCCGCAGACCGGCCGGATCATCCCGAACGGCACGGCCACCACGGTCCTGCTGATCCTCGCGGTCGGCGCCTGCTTCGCGGGCGCGGCGAACTCGGTCCGTGAGCTGATCAAGGAACGGGTCATCTACGAGCGGGAGCGCGCGACCGGCCTGTCGCGCTCGGCGTACCTGATGTCGAAGGTGTTCGTGCTCGGCATGATCACCGTCCTGCAGGGCCTGCTGGTCGGCGTCATCGGCTTCTCCAGCCGGGAGATCCCCGAGGAGGGCCTGGTCCTCGGCAGCGCGACCCTCATCGAGCTCTCCATCCCGATCATGGCGCTGGGCTTCACCTCGATGATGTTCGGCCTGATCATCTCGTCGCTGGTCAAGACCGCCGAGAAGACCATGCCGCTGCTGGTGATGTTCGCGATCATCCAGGTCGTTTTCACGGGCTGCCTGTTCACGCTGCACGGCTCGATCGGCGTCAACCAGTTCTCGTTCCTGATGCCGTCGCGCTGGGCGGTCGCCGCCTCCGGTGCCACGCTGGACTTCAACAAGATCAGCCCGCCCGAGACGGCCGGCGACACCGACCCGCTGTGGGAGCACACGGTCGGGGCCTGGGCCATGGACATGGGCGCGCTCCTCGCCCTCGGCGTGATCTGCGGCTTCTTCGTGGCCCGCTTCCTGCGCCGCCACGAGCCCGAGGTCATGCGCAAGTAGTCACCGCTGCACCACGCCCGAAGGGCGGCACTCCGTCAGGAGAGTGCCGCCCTTCGGCGTTCGATCCAGCGAGCAGAGGTCCGCGCCGGCCTCAGTACGCGCCGAAGACGTTGTCCATGGAGCCGTACTTGTCGGCCGCGTAGTTGCAGGCGGCGGTGATGTTGGCGACCGGGTTGTAGATGTCCCAGGAGGTGCCGGGGACGTGGTACGCCTTGAAGGTCGGCGGGATGACCTGGAGCAGACCCTTCGACGGGACGCCGTTGATGGCGTTGATGTCCCAGTTGTTGATCGCCTTCGGGTTACCCGAGGACTCTCGCATGATGTTGCGGTGGATGCCGTCGTAGGACGCCGGGATGTCGTGCTTCTTCAGGATGTCGAGGGACTCGCGGATCCAGCCGTCGAGGTTGTTCGGGTAGCTCTTGGCGGCGGCCTTCTTGACCTGGGCGCGCTTGGCGTCCCGGCTCGCGGCCTCCTTGGCCTTGCGAGCGGCCTCGGCCTTCTTCTTCGCCGCCTCGGCGGCGGCCTTCTTCTTGGCGGCGGCCTCGGCCTCGGCCTTCTTCTTCGCAGCGATCTGCTGCGCCTTCACCGTGGCACCGGCCATCTGGTCGGTGACGCTGGCCTTGACGTCCTTGATCTGCTCGGTGCTGAACGCCACCGCAGCCGGCTGAGCGGCCTCGGTCGTGGTCTTGGTCGACGCACCGCTCGGCACCGCGGAGAAACCGATGGCGGCGGCGCCGAGGGTGGCGACACCCGCCATGGCGATCTTGTGGTGACGGGTCAGGGTACGACTACGGCCACGGCTGAAGATGTTCTTGGGCATGGTGGTGGGACCTCTTCGAATAGCGCGGGAGTCGCTCGGCGTCCGGCGTTGGACTCGGTGTGTTTCCGACACGAACGCCGCGGAGGTGAACCCACGGCGCTGAGCGACGCCGCCAATTCTTAGCGGCCGCAAAATCGCGTGGCAAAGGTGTGACGTACGAAGCCCGATAGTGGATCAGGGAGGGGCAAATCGGGGCAGATTGGACCGTATGTGCCGCTCAAAAGGTGGGGCTTTGTCTCCTACGCCCTTTCGTACGTGACGTGGGTCCTATGCGCGGGCTCACACCGGGCGCCATGCGTTCTCACCACCCGTTGCACAAGCGATGCTCTGTGTGAGGGCCCTGTCACGGCAGGACGAGGTGCACGTCCCCGAACTCGTGCCACAGGTACCGGCCCTGGAGCGCGGCCCTGTAGCCACGCTCGATCGCCACCCGCCCCACGACCGCCTCCAGCATCAGCAGATGCGAGGCCTCCGGCTCGTGCAGCCCGGTCAGCAGCCCGTCCACCACCCGCACCCCGCGCTCCGGCGTGACGACAAGACGGGTCCACCCCGCACGCGCGCGTACGACCCCGTCGGCGCCCACCGCCGACTCCACGGCCCGCACCGCCGTCGTGCCCACCGCCACGACCCGGCCGCCACCGGCCCTCGCGGCGTTGATCAGCCGCGCCGACGCCTCGGGCACCGCGAAGCGCTCCGGATACGGCGGCTCGTGCACCTCCGCCGACGCCACCCCCGTGTGCAGCGTGACCGGCGCGAACCACACCCCCCGGCTCACCAGCTCAGCCACCACCCGCGCCGTGAAGGGCCGCGCCGCACTCGGCATCTCAGCACTGCCCGCCCCGTCCGCGGACGGCAGCGCGAACACCGTCTGATAGACGGACAGCGGCTGGTCGCGCTCGGTATAGGCGTAGCGAATGGGCCGCCCGTGCTCCCGCAGCAGCCCCGGCACGTCAGGCCCGGCGACCCGCGCCCACCACAGCCGCCCGCTCCGCCCGCTCAGCGGCTCCTCCAGAACCAGCCCTCCGCCTCCCGGCAGGCACACCTCCGTACCCGCCGGCCCACCCGCACGCGCGCGCGTGGTGCCCCGCCCGTCGGGCTCCCGCAGCTCCACCGCCCAGCGGCCGTCGTCCCCCCGGGTGGAGAAGTGCACCACCACGCGCGCGTGCCCGATCCACCCGTCGACGGCCGCCGCCAGCGTGGCCGAGGTGTTGACCACGAGCACATCCCCGGCCCGCAGCAGCCGCGGCAGCTCCCTGAACGTGTGATGCGCCACCTCCGCACCCCGCGACACCAGCATCCGCACGGCGTCCCGCTCCAGCCCGGCCCCCCGCTGCTCCACCGGTACCCGGGCCGACAACTCCTCCGGTACCCGCACGGCCGACGTCATCGGGCCCCGTCCACCAGAGCCGGAGCCCCGTACCGCCCACTCGCCGGCCGCTCGTCCAGCAGCCGCAGGAACCCCGGTACCACGGTCGCCGGCTCCGGCCGCGGACCGTGATCGTCCGGTACGGCCGCCGTGTAGAGGTCCGTGGCCATGTCCCCGGGATCCACCGCCCAGACCCGCAGCCCCGGCTCCTCCACGGCCAGCACCGCCATCAGATGCTCCAGCGCCGCCTTGGACGCCCCGTAGCCGCCCCACGTCTCGTACGCCTCGGCGGCCGCGTCCGAGCTGACCGCGATGACCGTGCCCGCCCGCGAGGCCCGCAGCAGCGGCAGCGCCTCCTGGACCAGGCCCAGCCCCGCCACCAGGTTCACCTCCAGCGCCCGCCGCAGCCCCTCCAGGGACAGCTCCTCCAGCCGCACCAACGGCTCGGCGCCCAGCGCGCTCGCGTTGTGCACCAGCAGGTCGACGCCGCCCAGCCGCCACGCCGCCGACACCAGCGCCGCACGGTGCGCGGCGTCCGTGACGTCCCCGGGCAGGGCGGCCACGCGCGTGCCGTGCACGGAGACGGCCTCCGCCGCGTCGCTCAGGGCCTCGGCGCCCCGGGCGTCGAGCGCCAGGTCCCAGC
>NZ_NGFN01000444.1 GCF_002148965.1 Streptomyces swartbergensis
CCCCATGACTCCCGCCACGGTGTGGCTGGCTCGCGGCCGCCATGCCGAAGGCGCCGCGGAAGACGTCCTCCGGCGCTCGCTGGAACAGCGCAAGCGAAGTCGGGCCATCGACGACTTTCTGGAGTTGCCCGAGGCCGAGACCGAGGGCGCGAGCGAGGCCGCCGCCCCGGCGGAGCGGGTCTTCCAGGCCCGCTGGCGGGTCGACGAGACGGTGACCGTGCGCGCCCGGATCGGCGTGACGCCCGGGCCGGACGGCGGGCAGGAGTGGATGCTGGTCGCGGAGGCCGAGCAGCCGTGGAACGACGACTGGCCGTCGCCCGCCGGGCTGTTCTGGCCGGAGGGGCCGGACGTCGCCTGGGACCGGGACGGCGTCGCGGAGCTGTCCCTGCGGGAGGTCAATCCGCTCCCCCACGACGACAAGGAGACGCGGCGCCTGTTCAGGAACGCGGTGCGCGGCGGGTGGCACATCCACGTGGTGGTCCACGAGGCGATGACCACGGACGAGCGAGGCCGGGTGCCGGTGGCGCGGTGGCTCCCGTCGGGCCTGCGGCACCGCGTGGTGGAGCACCGCGCCGCCCCCCAGCAGCACCGGGGCCTCAACTGGGCCCTGCGCGATCTGGGGGTCCAGGTGCCGCGCGGCGGTGCCGTGGTGCTGCCCGGCAACCCGGCGCCGGACGGTTACGAGGCCGAGGACTTCTCCGTCCGCGCGGTCTTCCTCGACGGCTCGGAACCGACCGACCTCGTCGACGCGGTGACACGGTACGCCGCGCTGCCGAGACCGCTGCCCGACGGCGCCGAGGACGCCCTCACCGCGCTGCGGGAGGACTGGCACCTGCTGACTCTCCAGGAGGAGCTGGAGCGCCAGCGCGGGCTGGTGGCCATGTACGCCGAGGCGCTCGAGGCCATGACGAAGTCACGTGACCTGTACCGGGAGGCGGCCGAACGCGCCCACGAGGCCCTGGCCGCCTACCAGGAGTCCGCCGAGGCAGCTCCCGTGCGGCAGCGGCCCTCCGACACTCCCGTGGCGTCTCCGCTGCAGCAGCTCACACGCACGTTCGAACGCTTCAAGGGCAGGACCCAGCGTCCCGTGGCCCCGTCCCGGGACGAGCACTAGAGGCCCGTCCTGACGGGCCGCATGTGTCAGTCGTGGTCTGGTGGATACGCGGTCCGGTACGGCAGTACGGCCCGTCCGGGAAGGTCCTCCACTCCATGGGCAACGACCAGTACCACTCGGAAACCACGCTCCGCGTCAACGGCAAACCTCACACCCTCACCGTCGACCACCGGCGGGTCCTGCTGGACCTCCTGCGGGAGGATCTGGACCTCACGGGCGCCAAGAAGGGCTGCGACCACGGCCAGTGCGGCGCCTGCACGGTCCTGGTGGACGGGCGGCGCGTCAACAGCTGTCTGCTGTTCGCGGTCGCCCTGGACGGCTGCGAGGTCACGACCGTCGAAGGGCTCTCCGGCGACGGGGAGGAACCGCACCCGCTGCAACGGGCCTTCCTGGAGCGCGACGCCTTCCAGTGCGGCTACTGCACCCCGGGCCAGATCTGCTCCGCGGCCGGCATGCTCGCCGAGGCGGCGGCCGGTCACCCGTCACACGTCACCGACCCGGCGACGCCCTCGGCCGAGCCGGTGCCGCTGGACCGGGCGGAGATCCGGGAGCGGCTGAGCGGCAACCTGTGCCGGTGCGGTGCGTATCCGCGGATCGCCGATGCCGTGGAGGACGTGATCCCGTGAAGGAGTTCGCCTACGTCCGCGCCGGGAGCGTCGAGGAAGCGACCTTCGCGTACGCCTCCCACCCCGGCGCCCGTTATCTCGGCGGAGGCACCAACCTCGTCGATCTCATGAAGCTCGGTGTGGAGCGGCCCGCCGCCCTCGTCGACGTCACCCGGTTGCCGCTGGACGCGGTGGAGGAGCTGCCGGACGGTGCGCTGCGGATCGGGGCGATGGTCCGCAACAGCGACCTCGCGGCCCACCCCCTCGTGCGCGACCGGTACCCGGCGCTGTCGCAGGCGGTGCTCGCGGGCGCCTCGGGGCAGTTGCGCAACGCGGCGACGACCGGCGGCAACCTGCTCCAGCGCACCCGGTGCCCGTACTTCCAGGACCTGTCGAAGCCGTGCAACAAGCGCGAGCCGGGCAGCGGCTGCGGTGCGCGGGACGGCGTCCACCGTGATCACGCGGTGCTCGGGCACTCCGAGCACTGCATCGCCACTCATCCGTCGGACATGGCGGTGGCGCTGGCCGCTCTCGACGGGCGTGTCGAGCTGTACGGCCCCGAGGGCGCCCGGAGCGTCGCCGCGGCGGACTTCCACCGGCTGCCCGGGGACCGGCCGGAACAGGACACCGAGATCCGCCCGGGCGAGCTCGTCACCGGCGTGGTGCTGCCGGCCGCCACGGCCGGGCTTCCGTCGGCGTACCGCAAGGCCCGCGACCGGGCCTCGTACGCCTTCGCGCTCGCGTCCGTCGCGGCCGTACTGCGGGTGTCGGACGGCGTGGTCGGCGACGTGGGGCTCGCGTTCGGGGCGCTGGCGCACCGGCCGTGGCGGGCCCGGCGGTCGGAGGAGGCGCTGCTGGGCGCGGCTCCGACCGCCGCCGCGTTCGAGCACGCGGTCGACCTGGAACTGTCCGCGGCGCAGCCGCTGCGCGACAACGCCTACAAGGTGCCGCTGGCCCGGGGGATCGCCCTGGACGTGCTGTCCCGGCTCGCGGACGCGGCGCCGGCGAGGAGGACTTCATGACCGGCAGCCTGGGAGCCCCTGCCGAGCGCCGGGAGGGACGGGAGAAGGTCAGCGGCACCGCCCGCTACGCCGCCGAGTACCACTACCCCGGCCTGGCCCAGGCCTGGCCCGTGCCGGCGGCTGTCGCCCGGGGTCGGGTGACCGGCGTCGAGGTGGCGGACGCCCTGGCCGTACCCGGTGTGCTCGCCGTCCTCACCCACGAGAACGCGCCGCGGCTCGCCGAGCCGGACGACGCCACGCTCGCCGTGCTCCAGGACTCCCGGGTTCCGCACCGCGGCTGGTTCGTGGCCCTGGTGGTGGCCGAGACCCTGGAGGCGGCGCGGGCCGGTGCCGCCGCGGTGCGCGTCGACTACGCCGCCGAGGAACACGACGTGACCCTCACCGCGTCGCACCCGGGTGTGTACGTCCCCGAGGACGCCAACGCCGATTATCCGGCTGTCCGCGAACGGGGCGACCCCGACGGGGCGTTCGGTTCCTCGGCCGTCCGGGTCGATGTCGCCTACCGCGTGCCGCCGTTGCACAACCATCCCATGGAGCCGCACGCCAGCACCGCCCGCTGGGACGACGGCCGGCTCACCGTGCACACCTCCAGCCAGGGCGCCGGTGCCGTGCGGAGCGTGCTCGCCGGGCTGTTCGGCATTCCCGAGGAGCGGATCGTCGTCACCGCCGAGCACGTCGGCGGCGGCTTCGGCTCCAAGGGCACGCCGCGGCCGGACGTGGTGCTCGCCGCGATGGCGGCGCGGCAGACCGGCCGGGCGGTCACGGTGGCACTGCCCCGCCGGTATCTGCCCGCCGTCGTCGGGCATCGTGCGCCCACCCTGCACCGGCTGCGGCTCGGCGCCGACGCCGACGGGCACCTCACCTCCCTCGTGCACGAGGTCACGACCCACACCTCCCGGATCAAGGAGTTCGTGGAGCAGGCGGCGGTCCCGGCGCGGGTGATGTACGCCTCGCCCCACAGTCGCACGGAGCACCGGGTCGCGGCGCTGGACGTGCCCTCGCCGTCGTGGATGCGGGCGCCGGGCGAGGCACCGGGCATGTACGCGCTGGAGTCCGCCATGGACGAACTCGCCGCCGAGCTGGGCATGGACCCGATCGAGCTGCGCGTCCGCAACGAGCCGGACGTCGAACCCGACAGCGGCAAGCCGTTCAGCAGCCGGCACCTGGTGGAGTGTCTGCGCGAAGGCGCCCGCCGCTTCGGCTGGGCCGTGCGGGATCCCCGGCCGGGCTCCCGCCGGGAAGGTCCCCTGCTGCTGGGGACGGGCGTGGCGGCGGCGACGTATCCCGCCATGGTGTCGCCCGCCACGGCGACGGCCCGCGCACTGCCCGACGGCACGTTCCTGGTGCGGATCAACGCCACGGACATCGGTACGGGGGCCCGGACCGTGCTCGCGCAGGTCGGCGCCGACGCCCTCGGCGTGCCCCTGGAGCGGGTGCGGATCGAGGTCGGCAGCACCGAACTCCCGCCGGCGCCGCTGGCCGGCGGCTCGTCCGGCACGGCCTCCTGGGGGTGGGCGGTCCACGAGGCCGGTGTCCGGCTGGCGCGGCGGCTGGCCGAGCACCCGGGACCGCTGCCCGAGCAGGGCCTCGCCGCCCGCGCCGAYACCCGGGGTTCGGCGGACGCCGAGAGCGACTGGGCGCGGCACGCCTTCGGGGCGCACTTCGCCGAGGTCGCCGTGGACACGGTCACCGGCGAGGTCCGGGTCGGCCGGCTGCTCGGGGTGTACGCCGCGGGGCGCATCCTCAACGCCCGTACCGCGCGCTCCCAGTTCGTCGGCGGCATGACGATGGGCCTGGGCATGGCGCTGACCGAGGGCAGCACGATGGACGCCGCGTTCAGTGACTTCACGGAGTCGGACCTGGCGTCGTACCACGTGCCGGTGCACGCCGACATCGACCGGATCGAGGCGCACTGGCTGGACGAGGACGACCCCCGTCTCAACCCCATGGGCAGCAAGGGGATCGGGGAGATCGGCATCGTCGGGACGGCCGCTGCGATCGGCAACGCGGTCCACCACGCCACCGGCGTCCGCTTCCGTGAACTCCCCCTGACGCCGGACCGGGTGCTGGCCGGGCTGCTCGACCGCCGCGCGGCGAACCACGCCCGGACCGGTCCCGCTACGGGCGGATCCGGTCCGGTGCGGGGCGCGTAGGCGTCACTCCGCCATCCGGCGTGCCTCGGGCGCCGGCGCGGACGCCCACTGTCTGCGCGCCAGAGGCGCCACCATACGGAAGACCAGGGCGACGAGGGCCAGCAGTGCCGCGCACGCGGCGGCCGCGGCGGCGAGCCACGGCGGGGCGAGCGCCAGGTCCACGGCCCGGGACAGGGACGCCGACGGGGAGGAGTTCCCGTACGCCTGGGCCCCGGCCAGCACCGTGGGCACCACCACCGCCCCGGCCAGCACCACCGCGACGGGGCGCAGCGCCAGCAGCAGGGCCAGAACCGTGCACAGCACCGACAGGCCGAGGGCGAACGCGTGCAGGCGCAGGGACGCTCCGCCGCGTTGCAGCGGGAAGTGGGCCACCGCGCACAGGGCCAGCGCCAGGGCCGCGAGCCAGCCCGACCACGACACGGACCTGGCGAGCCGGTCCGTCGCACGAACGCGGTCCGCAGGCGGGTCGTCGAGCGTCCGGTGGGTCTCACGGGCGGAAGCCGGGCGTGCCGTACGGCGCTTGCCCGGCCGGCCGGGCTTCTCGGCTTCCCCGGTCTCGCCGTCCGGACGTGAGGTCCCGTCCGGCAGGCGGCCGTTGCGGTCCAGACGCTCGAGGCCCAGGCGGTCGATCAGCTCGACCAGCTCACCGACGGACCGGCCGGTGGCGGCTGCCCGGAGGGCCTCCTCGCGGACGTGGGGCATCTGCGGCTCCTTGTGCAGGAGGGTCACCAGCCGGGTCACCTCCTCCACCGGGCGGTGGGCGGCGGCGGCCCGGATGGCCTCGTCCGCGCAGTCGGCGTCGCGCGGGGGCTTCGTCAGCATGGCGATCAGCCGGGAGACGTCCTCCACGGGCCGGCTCACCCCGGCGGTGCGCAACGCGTCTACCTTGGCCTGCGTGTGGTCGGGCGACTCCTCCAGGGAGGTGATGAGGTCGACGACCTCCTCCAGCGGCCGGTCGGCCACCGCGGCGTGCACGAGGTCACTCACCGCGTCGCCGTACGGCGCGCCGGCGGTCGGCCCGGTGCCGGGCCGGAGTTCCACCCGGTTGTCGTCGAGGGACCGGATGACGAACGGCCGCGCGGTCGGCGGCTGGTCCGTCTCGTCCTGACCGGGCTCGGCGGGCTGAGCGGGGTCGCCCGGGTCGGACTCGGGGGGCCGGGCGGGGTCGCCCGGGTCCCAAGCGGTGGGC
>NZ_NGFN01000445.1 GCF_002148965.1 Streptomyces swartbergensis
CTCCTCGTCCTGGACGCCGAACCCCTCCCCCGCCTCGGGAGCCTCACCGGCCGCGCCCGTATCGAACACACCGACGCGGAGGGTCTCGCCGCACGCCTCCCGCGTGCGGATGTACTGCTGGTGTGGGACTTCACCTCGCGCGCCGTGCGGGACGCCTGGCCCGGCGAGGGTCCACGGCCACGCTGGGTGCATACGGCGAGCGCCGGTGTGGACCATCTGATGTGCCCGGAACTCGCCACCTCCGACACCGTGGTGACGAACGCGCGCGGCATCTTCGACCAGCCGATCGCCGAGTACGTCGCCGCGCTCGTGCTGGCCATGGCCAAGGACCTGCCGCGCACGCTGGAGCTGCAACGGGAGCGGACCTGGCGGCACCGCGAGTCGCACAAGGTCGCCGGGGGCCGGGCCGTCGTGGTCGGCACCGGGCCCATCGGCCGGGCGATCGCCCGCACGCTGGGGGCGCTGGACATCACGACGGCGCTCGTGGGCCGCGCCCCGCGCACCGGCGTGCACGGCCCGGAGGATCTGGACCGGCTGCTGGCGCGCGCCGACTGGGTGATCGCGGCGGCGCCGCTCACCGATCAGACGCACGGCATGTTCGACGCCCGCCGCTTCGGCGTGATGCAGCCGTCCGCCCGGTTCGTGAACATCGGCCGCGGCCAGTTGGTCGACGAGGAGGCGCTCGCCGAGGCCCTGGCCAAGCACTGGATCGCGGGCGCCGCCCTGGACGTCTTCGAGTCCGAGCCCCTGACCCCCGACAGCCCGTTGTGGCAGGTCCCGGGCCTGATCGTGTCCCCGCACATGAGCGGCGACACCATCGGCTGGCGGGACGAGCTCGGCGCCCAGTTCGTGGAACTGTACGAGCTGTGGGCGGCGGGAAAGCCGCTGGAGAACGTGGTCGACAAACAGCGCGGGTATGTACCCGGACACTGACGTTCCTTGGAGGGTGCATGACCGAGCTCACCGAGCTGACCGCCGTACGGCTCCTCGACGGATACCGCAAGGGCGAGTGGAGCCCCGTGGAGGCGACCCGCGCGGCGCTGGAGCGGGCCGAGGCGATCCAGCCGGAGGTGAACGCCTTCGTCCGGCTGACCGCCGAGGACGCGCTGGCCCGGGCCCGGGAGTCGGAGGAGCGCTGGCGGCGCGGTGAGCCCCAGGGGCTGCTGGACGGGGTGCCGGTCACGGTCAAGGACATCCTGCTGCTGCGCGGCGCGCCGACCCTGCGCGGGTCGAAGGCCGTGGATCCGGCGGGGCGCTGGGACGAGGACGCCCCGTCCGTGGCCCGGCTGCGGGAGCACGGGGCGGTCTTCATCGGCAAGACGACGACCCCCGAGTACGGCTGGAAGGGCGTGACGGACTCGCCGCTGAGCGGGGTGACGCGCAACCCGTACGACCCCTCGCGCACGGCCGGCGGGTCGAGCGGCGGCAGCGCGGCGGCCGTGGCGCTCGGCGCGGGGCCGCTGTCGCTGGGCACGGACGGCGGCGGCAGTGTCCGTATCCCGGCGTCGTTCTGCGGGATCTTCGCGCTGAAGCCGACGTACGGGCGGGTGCCGCTCTACCCGGCGAGCGCGTTCGGCACGCTGGCGCACGTCGGGCCGATGACCCGGGACGCGGCGGACGCGGCGTTGCTGATGGATGTCATCGGCCATCCGGACTCGCGTGACTGGTCGGCGCTCGCCCCGCCGCCCGGCGCCTACGCCGACGGCCTGACGGGCGGGGTGCGCGGGCTGCGCGTGGCGTACTCGCCGTCGCTGGGCGGGCAGGTGGCGGTGCGTCCGGAGGTCGCGTCGGCGGTGCGGCACGCCGTGGAGCGGCTGGCGGAGCTCGGCGCCTACGTCACGGAGACCGACCCGGACCTCACCGAACCGGTGGAGGCCTTCCACACCCTGTGGTTCAGTGGGGCGGCCCGGGTGACCGAGCATCTGGGACCGAAGCAGCGGGAACTGCTGGACCCGGGCCTGCGCGAGATCTGCACACAGGGCGCCCGCTACTCGGCGCTGGACTATCTGGCCGCGGTGGACGTGCGGATGGACCTGGGGCGCCGGATGGGCCGCTTCCACGACACGTACGACCTGCTCGTCACGCCGACCCTGCCGATCACGGCGTTCGAGGCGGGCGCCGAGGTACCGAAAGGATCCGGCCACCGGCGCTGGACGGGCTGGACGCCGTTCACGTACCCGTTCAACATGACGCAGCAGCCCGCTGCGAGCGTGCCGGTCGGCGCCGACGGGGACGGCCTGCCGATCGGCCTGCAGCTCGTGGCCGCCCGGCACCGGGACGATCTGGTGCTGCGGGCGGCCCACGCGCTGTACGAGGCCGGCGTGGCGTCCGCCGGCCGGCTCAGGCCCTCCGGAAGCTGAGCGTCTCGCCCGCCGCGCCCGACCTCCACAGGTCGTTGCACGCCTCGGCCATGGCGTCCAGGCCCTCGACGATCTGGCCCCAGACGATGCCGGGGACCCAGCCCACATCGCCGTTCAGCAGCAGGTTGTTGCGCTCGTAGAACAGGGCCAGGTCGACGAGCGTGGTCCCGGCACGGACCTCGCGGTCGTAGCCGTAGGACTTGGTCCCCAACTCCGTACCCGCGAAGGCGAAATAGCACAGGTCGCCCGGAATGGGAGTGACGGTCGGGTTTTCCAGGGGTGGTTCGGTTTCGGCGAAGGGCGGGAAAAGGGCGTAGATCTCGTTGCGTGCGTACTTCGCGTGGTAGACGTCGCCGGCCAGCGGAAGGGCGTCCCAGACGGCCGCGCAGGTGATCGGCGCGCGGTCGTCCAGCAGCTTGGCCCGGCAGGTCACGTCGCGCTTGACCAGCGAGACTTCGATATATCGATCAGCCATGCCTCCATGGGAGTGCCCGCCGCCCCCGCGGTCAAGGGCGCACCGGGAGACGTGCGGGGCTTGAAAAGATCGGCATAACCCGGATGCGGTCGGGTAGCCGCGCGCCCATGGCTCCACCACAGAGAAGCCCACTGAGAAGTCCGGAACCCATATCCCAGGCCGCCTCCGGGCCCACACGCCGGTCGCTGCTCGCGGGGGTCGCGGCGCTCGGCGCGCTGGGCGCCGCCGGATGCAGTCGTGTGGCCACCGCGTCGGGCACCGAGGGCGGTGACCTGCTCGACCGGCTCCGCGCCGCGGGCGTCGTGCGCCTCGGCATCGCCGGTGAGATCCCGTTCGGGTTCATCGACACGAACGGCGAGCTGACCGGTGAGGCACCGGAACTGGCCAAGGTGATCTTCAAGCGTCTCGGCGTCGACCGGGTGCAGCCCGTGCCGACCGAGTTCGGCTCGCTCATCCCGGGCCTGAACTCCCAGCAGTTCGACGTCGTCGCCGCCGGGATGTACGTCAACCCCGAGCGCTGCGAGCAGGTCATCTTCTCCGACCCCGACTACCAGATGCTCGACTCGTTCATCGTCCGCAAGGGCAACCCCAAGGGGCTGCGCAGCTACAAGGACGTCGTCGAGAAGAAGGCGAAGTTCGCCACCGGGACCGGATACGCCGAGATCCAGTACGCCGTCGAGGCGGGGTACAAGGAGAGCGACATCCTGATCGTCCCGGACCAGGTGGCGGGGCTGAACGCCGTCGAGGCGGGCCGCGTGGACGTGTTCGCCGGTACGGCGCTCACCACCCGCGAGGTCGTGAAGAAGTCCAGCAAGGCGGAGTCGACCGAGCCGTTCGCGCCGCTCGTGGACGGCAAGCCGCACGTCGACGGCGGCGCCTTCGCGTTCCGGCCGACCGAGACCAAGCTGCGGGACGCCTTCAACGTCGAGCTGCACAAGCTCAAGAAGAGCGGCGAACTGTTCCGCATCCTCAAGCCCTTCGGTTTCACCAAGGCGGAGATGACGGATCTGACCGCGAAGGAGCTCTGCGGCGGATGACCTCGGGACTCTGGGAACTCGTACTCAAGGGCGTCTGGGTCACGATCCAGCTGCTCGTGTGCAGCGCGCTGCTGGCCATGGCGGTCTCCTTCGTCGTCGGCGTCCTGCGCACCCACCGGCTGTGGATCGTCCGCTTCCTCGCGGGCTTCTACACCGAGGTGTTCCGCGGGACTTCGGCCCTGGTGATGATCTTCTGGGTGTACTTCGTGCTGCCGATCTCCTTCGGCTGGCAGCTGGTGCCGCTGTGGGCCGGCTCCCTCGCGCTCGGCCTGACCTTCGGGGCGTACGGCTCCGAGATCGTGCGCGGCGCGCTGAACGCCGTCGACCCGGCGCAGAAGGAGGGCGGGATCGCGCTCAGCTTCACGCCCTGGCAGCGGATGCGGCTGATCCTGCTGCCGCAGGCCGTGCCTGAGATGATCCCGCCGTTCTCCAACCTGCTCATCGAACTGCTCAAGGGCACCGCCCTGGTGTCGATCATGGGCATGGGTGACCTGGCGTTCAGCGGCAACCTGGTGCGTCTGGCGCTCCAGGAGAGCGCGGAGATCTACACGGTCGTTCTGCTGATCTACTTCGTGATCGCCTTCCTGCTGACCCGCGGCATGCGCGGCCTGGAGCGCAAGCTCAAGGCCGGCACGGGCAAGCCGGTCGGGTCCACGGCCGACCAGGAACTGAGCCGGCCGGAGACGACCGGCGTGGGAGGTGCTGTCGCGTGAAGTGGGACTGGAGCGCAGTCAGCGGCTTCATGCCGCACTTCTGGGACGGTCTGCTGGTCACCCTGCAGATCCTGGCCCTCGGTTCGCTGATCTCGTTCGCGCTGGGCCTGGTGTGGGCGCTGCTCATGCGGGTGCCCTCGCGGTGGGTGACCTGGCCGCTCGGGGCGGTCACGGAGTTCGTCCGCAACACCCCGCTGCTGGTGCAGCTGTTCTTCCTCTTCTACGTGCTGCCCGAGTGGGGCCTGACCTTCTCGGCGCTGGCCACCGGTGTCTTCGCCATCGGACTGCACTACTCGACGTACACGATGCAGGTCTACCGCGCCGGTATCGAGGCCGTGCCGGTCGGCCAGTGGGAGGCGGCGACGGCACTGAACCTGCCGCTGCGCCGGACGTGGACCGCGGTGATCCTGCCGCAGGCGGTGCGCCGGGTCGTCCCCGCGCTCGGCAACTACGTCATCTCGATGCTCAAGGACACCCCGATGGTGATGGCGATCACCGTGCTGGAGCTGCTCGGCCAGGCGCGCCTGTACTCGCAGGAGCACTTCCAGTTCACCGAGCCGCTCACCGTGATCGGCGTGGCCTTCATCCTCATCTCCTACCTGGCCTCCCTTCTCATGCGAGCACTGGAGCGACGCCTTGCCCACTGACACTCTCCCCAACCCCGGGAAGAACCCCGCCAGGAGCACCGGCGAGCTGATCCGGCTGGAGCAGGTCACCAAGCGGTTCGGTGACCACACGGTCCTGGACCACCTGGACTTCTCCGTGGACGCCGGCAAGCACGTGACCCTGATCGGCCCCTCCGGGTCCGGCAAGACCACGATCCTCCGCCTGCTCATGACACTGCTCAAGCCCGACGAGGGCACGATCACCGTGGACGGGGAGCAGCTCTTCCCGGCGCCCGAGAAGCAGGTGCGCGAGGTCCGCAAGAAGATCGGGATGGTGTTCCAGCAGTTCAACCTGTTCCCGAACATGACGGTCCTGCGCAACATCACCGAGGCCCCGGTCACTGTCCTCGGCATGTCCAAGGACGCCGCCGAGGAGCGGGCCCGCGAGCTGCTGGAGCTGGTCGGGCTGACCGACCACCTCGACAAGCACCCGGCGCAGCTGTCCGGCGGGCAGCAGCAGCGGGTGGCGATCGCCCGGGCGCTGGCGATGCGGCCGCAGGTGCTGCTCCTGGACGAGGTGACCTCCGCGCTCGACCCGGAGCTGGTCGCGGGCGTCCTGGACGTGTTGCGGGACATCGCCCGTTCCACGGACATCACGATGCTCTGTGTGACCCACGAGATGAACTTCGCCCGGGACATCTCCGACCAGGTACTGATGTTCGACTCGGGCCGGGTCATCGAGTCCGGTCCGCCGGAGAAGATCTTCAGTAGTCGTTCATGCTGTACGGCACCTTCGCGGCGACCCACGTCCTGGCCCGGTTGATGATCTCCGTACGGGTGATGGCGGTGGGCTTGAGGGCGGCGGAGGGGTCCGCGG
>NZ_NGFN01000446.1 GCF_002148965.1 Streptomyces swartbergensis
CCCCGATGACCCCCGCCCCGGACGCCTCCTCCCCGCGTCTCGTCAAGGGCGAGGAGCAGTTGCCGGTGGACATGCGCAAGCGGCTCTCCCTGCGCAAAGAGCAGGTAGCCGTCAGTCTGCGCAAGCACGGGGCGGACGGAGTGACCGCGCGCGTCATCCTCGTCCTGGACGCCTCCGGGTCGATGTCGTTCCTGTACTCGCAGGGTGTCGTGGCCGACGTCGTGGAGCGGATGGCCGCGGTGGCCGCGCAGCTCGACGACGACGGTGAGATGCAGGCGTGGACGTTCGCGTCGAACCCGGCCCGGCTGCCTGACCTCGCCCTGGGTGACCTGCCGGAGTGGCTGCAGCGTCATGTCCGGGTCGGTGAACTGACGTTGTTCCGGCGCAAGAAGCCGCGGAAGGGTCTGCTGCCAGGCCAGGTGGACATGCGCGCGGTCGGAATCCAGAACGAGGAGCAGAAGGTGATCGCCGAGGTGCGGACCTACGTCCGTGAGCACCCGGCGGCAGCCCCCACGCTGGTGCTCTTCTTCTCCGACGGCGGCGTCTACCGAAACAAGGAGATCGAGACCGAGCTGCGGGAGGCGGTGGACGAACCGGTCTTCTGGCAGTTCGTCGGACTGGGGCGCTCCAACTACGGCGTGCTGGAGCGGTTCGACACCCTGCCGGGCCGGCGCGTCGACAACGTCGGGTTCTTCGCCGTCGACGACATCAGCGGCGTACCGGATGCAGAGCTCTACGACCGGCTGCTGTCCGAGTTCCCCTCGTGGATGCGCGAGGCACGGCAGCTGCGCATCATCTGAGCCGGCGACCGGTCCGGAAGTAAGGGCGAGGGCCCGGAGCATCCGCCTCGACCACCTCGCCGAAACACACCACCGCCCCACACGAACCGGCTAATCCACCCCACCCAGCAGCACAAAACGTCCTGACCAGTACAAACACACACCGAGTCTTTCAGGGCGTGTATCGAAAGTGGATCTTGAACGGGAGATGATCTTGGGTTCGCAGCATGGGGGTCTCCCTGAGTGGCGGTAGGGGAGGGGGAGTTGGCGCCCACCGCCATGGCACGGGCTGCTGTGGACCGACGTGGAAATGTCAACTTGGGTGGGCCGTGGGGTGGGCGTGGGCCGTGGCCGTGATGCCGGAGCGGCGGATGACATGGTCGGCCGGCCGTCTGGGAGGTGGCGGCGTGGACGAGGTGGCCCGCCCGGACAGCACGATGTCCGGACGCAGACGCACCCTGCGGGCCTCGTCCGGGCGGTGGTCGGCGGACGCCCGTAAGGTGGCCGGCCAGGTGGCGCGGTGCTTTCCGGCCGCCTCGTCACTGTGCCCCACCCGTGGTGCCCGAAGGCCCCAGACTAGGCGGAGGGCGATACGGAGGCCCTCCAAGGCGCGCAGGCCACGACGGCGAACGAGAACGGTGTCCGACCAGATGACGACAGCACACACCCCCGCAACGACCCCGACGGCAGCGGACGACGGCGGCGAGGCCGGGAGCAGCACCGTGCTCTACCTCGGTCTGCGGCGCTCCCCCCTGGAATGGCGCGCCGAACTCGACGCCGCCGCCGCACGGGGACTGAGCGTCCACGTCGCGTCCGACGCCGACGTCTCCCACACCGGGCTGCCCGGGCACCGGCTCGGCTCCTTCGACCGCGGCTCCTCGCTCGCGGAGCAGGCCGCTCAGGTCTCTTTGGACCGGGCCCCCGCCGCTGTCGTCTGCTGGGGCGACAAGCACGTCGGCCTCACCGCGCTGCTCGCCGAGCGGTTCGGGGTGCGCGGCATCGGTACCGGCGCCGCGGCCGTCACCACCGACAAGGCCGCCCAGCGCCGGGCCATGGAGCCGTACGGGCTCAACCCGCCCTGGCGGGCGGGCCGGACGCTCGACGACCTGCGGGCCGTCGCGTCGGAGCTCGGCACCGCGGGCCGCCCCCTGGTGTTCAAGCCCGCCCACTGCTCCGGCGGCCGCGGCATGGCGCTGATCACCCAGGACACCGGCCTGGACGAGGTGTTCGCGCTCACGGCCGCCAACTACTCGGGGACCAGCGACTTCCTCGTCGAGGAGTACGTCGACGGCTCCGAGCACTCCGTCTCAGGTGTCGTCTCCGGCGGCACGGTGCGGATCCTCGGCGTCACCGACAAGAGCGTCGACGGGCCGCTGTCCCCGTCCTGGGCCACGGCTGTCCCCTCCATCCTGGCGGACACGCAGGTCAAGGACCTGATGCGCGCCGCCGAGCAGGCCGTGCTCGCCGTCGGCCTCGGGACCGGGGGGTTCCACGTCGACCTGCGGCTCGGCTCCGCGGGCCCCGTCGTCCTGGAGGTCGGCGGGCGACTCGGCGGCGACCTGATCAACTCCCACCTCATCCCGTACGCGCACCAGGGAGCCGTCCGGCCCTACGAGGCGCTGCTCGCCCTGCTCACCGACGGAGAGCTGCCCGGCGAGACCCCCGAGCCCAGCCGCGGCGCGGCCATGGTGCTGCTGCCCAAGGGCGGGCGCCCGGCGGGCGAGGTGGCCGTGGCCGCGCTCGCCCGCCCGCGGGTCGTCCTCGCCGAGGACTGGCCCGGTACGGACACCGTCGTGGCGATCGTCGTCACCGAGGACCCGGCCGACCTGCCCGCGGCCGTCGCGGACGTCCGCGAGTCGGCCCGGTGACCGCGGGCCCCGCAACCGCGCCCCGCCTTCGACGAGCTGACGCGCCTCACCGGCACGGGCGACGACAGCGTCTTCCGCCACGACCGCCACGACCACCACGACCGCTGCCCGGTGCCGCGCGGGCCGTCAGCACTCGATGATGTTGACGGCCAGCCCGCCCCGCGCCGTCTCCTTGTACTTCACCGACATGTCCGCGCCGGTGTCCTTCATCGTCTTGATGACCTTGTCCAGGGACACCTTGTGGGAGCCGTCGCCGCGCATCGCCATGCGCGCGGCCGTGACGGCCTTCACCGCGGCCATGCCGTTGCGCTCGATGCACGGGATCTGGACCAGACCGCCGACGGGATCGCAGGTCAGGCCGAGGTTGTGCTCCATGCCGATCTCCGCGGCGTTCTCGACCTGCTCCGGCGAGCCGCCGAGCACCTCGGCCAGCGCGCCCGCCGCCATCGAGCAGGCGGAGCCGACCTCGCCCTGGCAGCCGACCTCGGCGCCGGAGATGGAGGCGTTCTCCTTGAAGAGCATGCCGATCGCGCCCGCGGCGAGCAGGAAGCGCACCACGCCCTCCTCGTCGGCGCCCGGCACGAAGTTCATGTAGTAGTGCAGGACCGCCGGGATGATGCCGGCCGCGCCATTGGTGGGGGCGGTGACGACCCGGCCCCCGGCCGCGTTCTCCTCGTTGACCGCCATCGCGTAGAGCGTGATCCACTCCATCGCGAGGGCCTTCGGGTCGCCCTCGGAGCGCAGCTTGCGGGCGGTGTTCGCGGCCCGGCGGCGCACCTTCAGGCCGCCCGGCAGGATGCCCTCGCGGGACATGCCGCGCGCCACGCACGCCTCCATCACCCGCCAGATCTCCAGCAGGCCCTCGCGGATCTCCTCCTCGGAGCGCCAGGTCCGCTCGTTCTCCAGCATCATCGCGGAGATGGACAGGCCCGTCTCCCCGGCCATGCGCAGCAGCTCGTCACCCGTGCGGAAGGGGTACTTCAGCACGGTGTCGTCGAGCTTGATGCGGTCCGCGCCGACCGCGTCCTCGTCGACGACGAAGCCGCCGCCGACCGAGTAGTACGTCTTGGTCAGCAGCTCCGCGCCCGAGGCGTCGTACGCCCACAGGGTCATGCCGTTGGCGTGGTACGGCAGGGCCTTGCGGCGGTGCAGGACCATGTCGTCGTCGTAGGAGAAGGCGATCTCGTGCTCGCCGAGCAGGTTCAGCCGGCCGTCGGCCTTGATCGTCTCCACCCGCTCGTCGGCCGACTCCACGTCCACCGTGCGCGGCGAGTCGCCCTCCAGGCCGAGCAGCACCGCCTTGGGCGTGCCGTGGCCGTGGCCGGTCGCGCCGAGCGAGCCGTAGAGCTCCGCGCGGACCTTCGCGGTGGGGGCCAGCAGTTCCTCGTTGCGCAGCCGCCGCGCGAACATCCGGGCCGCGCGCATCGGGCCGACCGTGTGGGAGCTGGACGGGCCGATGCCGATCGAGAACAGGTCGAAGACCGAGATGGCCACGGGGAACTCCTGACTACGGGGGTGGTGCAAGGGGGCAGGGCGCCCCGCCCACGCGGGACGGGGCGCCCTGAAAGGTTTCTTCGTTACGCGTTCAGACCCGGGTACAGCGGGTGCTTGCCGGCCAGGGCCTTCACCCGGGCCTTGAGGGCCTCCGCGTCGTACGACGGCTTCAGCGCCTCGGCGATGACGTCCGCGACCTCCGCGAAGTCCTCGGTCTGGAACCCGCGGGTGGCCAGGGCCGGTGTACCGATCCGCAGGCCGGACGTCACCATCGGCGGACGCGGGTCGTTCGGGATCGCGTTCCGGTTGACCGTGATGCCCACCTCGTGGAGGCGGTCCTCGGCTTGCCGGCCGTCCAGCTCCGAGTGGCGCAGGTCGACCAGGACCAGGTGCACGTCCGTGCCGCCGGACAGGACGTCCACGCCCACGGCCCGGACGTCGTCCTTCATCAGACGCTCGGCCAGGATGCGGGCACCCTCCAGCGTACGGCGCTGGCGCTCCTTGAAGTCCTCCGAGGCCGCGACCTTGAAGGCGACCGCCTTGGCCGCGATCACATGCTCCAGGGGGCCTCCCTGCTGACCGGGGAAGACGGCGGAGTTGATCTTCTTGGCCAGTTCGGCCGTGGAGAGGATCACACCGCCGCGCGGGCCGCCCAGCGTCTTGTGGGTGGTCGTGGTCACCACGTGCGCGTGCGGCACCGGGTTCGGGTGCAGCCCGGCCGCGACGAGTCCGGCGAAGTGCGCCATGTCGACCATCAGGTACGCGCCGACCTCGTCCGCGATCCGGCGGAACTCCGCGAAGTCCAGCTGCCGCGGGTACGCCGACCAGCCGGCGACGATCAGCTTCGGCTTGGACTCCTTGGCCAGCCGCTCCACCTCGGCCATGTCGACCCGGCCGTCCTCGCCCACGTGGTAGGCGACGACGTCGTAGAGCTTGCCGGAGAAGTTGATCTTCATGCCGTGGGTCAGGTGCCCGCCGTGCGCGAGGTTCAGACCCATGATGGTGTCGCCCGGCTTGAGCAGCGCGAACATCGCGGCGGCGTTGGCCTGGGCCCCGGAGTGCGGCTGCACGTTGGCGTGCTCGGCGCCGAACAGCTCCTTGACGCGGTCGATCGCGATCTGCTCGACCACGTCGACGTGCTCGCAGCCCCCGTAGTAGCGGCGGCCCGGGTACCCCTCGGCGTACTTGTTGGTGAGGACCGAGCCCTGCGCCTCCATGACCGCGACCGGCGCGAAGTTCTCCGAGGCGATCATCTCCAGCGTGGACTGCTGCCGGTGCAGCTCGGCGTCGACCGCGGCGGCCACGGCCGGGTCGAGCTCGTGCAGGGGTGTGTTCAGAACGGACATAAGGCTACGACTCCTCAGCCGGCGGAGAACGCGGTGTACTCGTCGGCGGAGAGCAGGTCGCCCGGCTCGTCCGTGACCCGGACCTTGAACAGCCAGCCGCCCTCGAAGGGGGCCGAGTTCACCAGCGACGGGTCGTTCACGACGTCCTCGTTGACCTCGGTGACCTCACCGGAGACGGGGGAGTAGAGGTCGGACACCGACTTGGTCGACTCCAGCTCACCGCAGGTCTCGCCCGCGGACACGGAGTCACCGACCTCGGGGAGCTGGACGAAGACCACGTCGCCGAGCGCGTTGGCCGCGTGCTCCGTGATGCCGACCGTCGCGACGCCGTCCTCGGCGGCCGACAGCCACTCGTGCTCCTTGCTGTAACGCAGCTGCTGGGGGTTGCTCATGGCCTGGATTCTCCTGTATGCGCGGGAGTGCTGGGGAAGGGGGGACTGCTGGTGAGCCGGGACGACGGACAACGGGGTCGCTGCCGCGGCCCTCGGCCAGTGTCTACTTCTGGCGCTTGTAGAACGGCAGCGCCACGACCTCGTACGGCTCGTGACTGCCC
>NZ_NGFN01000447.1 GCF_002148965.1 Streptomyces swartbergensis
GCTCCCCGCCGTCATGGCCGAGCCCCCCATCCGCCTGGCACGGCTCGCGCCGCTGGTCGTCGCGGCGGCCCGGGAGGCCGAGGATCCGGTCGCCCTGGCGATCCTTGACGAGGCGGCTGACCAACTCACGGAAACCGTGCGGGCATTGGAGCCCAGCCCCGGGGAGCGGGTGGTCGCCACCGGCGGACTGCTCGGCCCCGACGGGCCCCTCACCGACCGCCTCGAAGCCCGCCTCCACGCCCTCGGCCTCACCCTCGACTGGGTCCCCGACGGCTGCCGCGGCGCCGTCGCCCTGGCCCGCCTCGCCCACGGCGGCCGTACGTGACCGCCACCCGGCAGGGCACGCCCCCGTACCGCGACCCCGCCGCCCCGGTCGACGCCCGCGTCCGCGACCTGCTCTCCCGTATGACACTGCGGGAGAAGGCCGGTCAGCTCAACCAGCGGATGTACGGCTGGGACGCCTACCGCCGCACCCCCGACGGCGGCTTCGAGCTCACCGACGCCCTGTACGCCGAGACCGAGCGCTTCGCCGGACTCGGTGCGCTCTACGGACTGCTGCGCGCCGACGCCTGGTCGGGGGTCGGCCACGCCACCGGATCCGGCGCGTCGGACGGCGCCGAACTGGCCCACCTCGTCCAGCGCCACGTCGTCGAGCGCAGCCGGCTCGGCATCCCGGCCCTGTTCGTCGAGGAGGTGCCGCACGGCCACATGGCCCTCGACGGCACGGTCCTGCCCGTCAACCTGGCCGTCGGCGCCAGCTGGGACCCCGGGCTGTACGAGAGGGCCGCCGCCCACGCCGCCGCCGAACTGCGCGCCCGGGGCGGGCATGTCGCCCTGGTCTCGGCCCTCGACATCGCCCGCGATCCGCGCTGGGGGCGGACCGAGGAGTGCTTCGGCGAGGACCCGTACCTGGCCGCACGGCTGACGGAGGCGTTGGTGCGCGGCATGCAGGGCGCACCGGCCGAGTACTTCGCCGCCGACAAGGCACCCGTCGTCCTCAAGCACTTCGCCGGGCAGGGCGCGACCGTCGGGGGCCGCAACTCCGCCGAGTCCGAGCTCGGGCTCCGGGAGCTGCACGAGATCCACCTCCCCGCCGCCCGTGCCGGGGTCCGCGCCGGGGCCGCCGCCGTCATGGCCGCGTACAACGAGGTGGACGGCCTGCCCTGCTCAGGGAACCGCGCCCTGCTGCACGACCTGCTCCGCGAACGCTGGGGTTTCCAGGGTCTCGTCATGGCGGACGGACTGGCCGTGGACCGGCTGGCCCGGATCACCGGGGACAAGGTCTCCGCAGGAGCCCTCGCGCTCGAGTCCGGTGTGGATCTGAGCCTGTGGGACGAGGGCTTCACGCATCTGGAGGCGGCGGTGGAGCGGGGGCTGGTGAGCGAGGCGGCTCTCGACGAGGCCGTATCGCGCGTCCTGCGGCTGAAGTTCCGCCTGGGACTGTTCGAACAGCCTTACAGCACCTGCCCGTCACCACCCCCCGCCGTCGGACGCGACCTGAGCACCGCCCTCGCCCGGGCCGCCGTCACCCTCCTCCACGACGACCACGGCGTGCTGCCCATATCCCCGGCGACCGTCTCCCGTATCGCCGTCCTGGGCCCGCACTCCGGTACCGTCGCCCACCAACTGGGCGACTACACCGCCCCGCAACGGCCCGGCACCGGCACCAGCGTCCTCGACGGGCTGCGCAAGCTCGCCCCGGCCGGCCTCGACATACGCCACGCCCAGGGGTGCTCCCTCACCGGCGGCGACCTGTCGGGCATCCCCGAGGCGATCGCCCAGGCCGCCGCATCCGATGTCGCCGTGCTGGTGCTGGGCGGCAGCAGCGCGCGTTCCGCCGGGACCGGGTTCGACGCCAACGGGGCCGCGCGCACCGCCGTGTCGGAGATGACCTGCGGCGAGGGCGTCGATCTGGCCGGACTGCGGCTGGGCGACGCCCAGTACGCGCTCCTGGACGCCGTGGTCGCGACGGGGACGCCGACGGCGGTCGTGCTGATCCAGGGCCGCCCGCACATCGTGCCCGACACTGCGGCCGCGCTGCTCACCGCCTGGTACCCCGGCCCGTGGGGCGGTGAGGCGATCGCCGAAGTGCTGCTCGGCCTCGCCGAGCCCGCCGGCCGTCTGCCGGTCTCCCTGCCCCGCTCGGCGGCCCGGCTCCCCGTCTACTACAACCACAAGGACACCGAGTACGGCGGCTACGCGGACGGCAGCGCCGAGGCGCTCCACTCCTTCGGCCACGGACTGTCGTACACGAGCTTCGCGTACGGCCCGCCGCGGCTGTCGGGGCACACCGTCGAGGCCGACATCACCAACACGGGCCGGCGCCCGGGCCGCTGCGTCGCGCAGCTCTATCTGCGCCGGCTGCGGACCCCCGTCTGGCCGCGCAGGCTGGAGCTGTGCGGTTTCCGGGCTGTCGGCCTGGCGCCGGGCGAGAGCCGCACGGTCGCGTTCCCGCTCGGCGCCGGCCTCGGTGCCGCCGTTCCGCCCGGCACGGTGGTCGAGTTCCGGGTCGCCGCGTCCGCGCGGACCGCCCTGACCGCCGTACCGACTCAGAGCTTCACGGCCCCCGAGGAAACGCCCTTGTAGAACCACCGCTGGGTGATGACGAACAGCACCAGCACGGGGATCACGGAGATCACCGAGCCCGCCATCACCATCCGCTGGTCGTAGCCGAAGGACGAGGTCTGAAGCCTCGCCAGGCCCAGCGTCAGGGTGAAGTGGTCCTCGGTTCGCAGCACGATCAGCGGCCACAGGAAGTCGTCCCAGGCGCTGATGAAGGTGTTGATGGTGACGACGAGGATCGCGCCGTAGGCGGAGGGCAGGTACAGGTACCGGAAGCGTTTCCACTCGCCCGCTCCGTCCAGCATCGCCGCGTCCTCGATCTCGCGCGGCACCGCCAGGAACGCGGCGCGCATGATGAGGACGTTGATCGCGGCGACGAAGCCGGGCAGCCAGACACCGGCCAGGTTGTCGACCAGGCCCATGTCCCGGATGCTGAGGAACAGCGACACCATGATCGACTCGAAGGGGAACATCATGGAGGCCAGCAACACGATCCACACCAGCTTGCGGCCCTTCCAGCCGGGTTTGGACAGCATGTAGCCGGCCATGGTGGAGAAGACGAGCTGGCTGGTGATGGACAGCAGGGCGACGAACACGCTGTTCCTGATGTACGTCCACACCGGCACCTGGTCGAAGACCTCCCGGTACGCCCGCAGCGACGGATGGCGGGGGATCAGGGAGGCGCCCGCGCCGAAGACGTCCTCGCCCGCGCCCTTGAGGGACGACAGCAGCTGCCACAGCAGCGGGCCGACGGTGATGAAGAGGACGAACACCAGCAGCAGGTAGCGGACGACCAGTTCGCGCGGGCGGCCGTAGTCGCGCCAACGGGGCATCAGGCGTCGGCGCTTGTCGACGGCGGTCGTCATGCCTCGTCCTCCTTCGTCAGGCGCTGGGCGAGCAGCGTGAGGCCAAGGGTGAGTGCGAACAGGGCGACGCTGACGGCAGCGCCGTAGCCGGCGTTGCCGGTGAGCGGGTCGAGGCCGACGTCGCGGATGTAGAAGGGCAGCGTGCGGTCGGCGCCGCCGGGGCCGCCGGTGGCGCCGCCGAGCATGTAGATCTCGGTGAAGACCCGCAGCGAGCCGATGCCGGTCAGGGTGCCGACCAGCATCATCGACTGGCGGACGCCGGGCACGGTGATGTGCCAGAACCGGCGCGCGGCGCCCGCACCGTCCACGGCCGCCGCCTCGTGCAGTTCCCTGGGGACGTTCCCGAGGGCCGCCAGGTAGAAGATCATGTACCAGCCGAGGCCCTTCCATAGCGTCAGGCCCATCGCCGACAGCAGGATCAGCCACGAGTCCGACAGGAACGGGATGGCCTCACGGATGAGGTGCGCCTTCTGCAGCCAGGTGTTGACCAGCCCCTGGTCGCTCAGCAGCCACTGCCAGCTCAGGCCGACGACCACGCTGGAGGCGAGCACCGGCGTGTAGAACGCCGAGCGGAAGAAGCCGATGCCCGGCAGGTTCTTCTCGACGAGGATCGCGAGCAGCAGCGGCAGCAGCACCATCAGCGGGACGACGAACAGCGCGTACAGCAGGCTGTTGCGGGTGGCCAGCCAGAAGTCCGGATCGCCCAGCATCCGGCGGTAGTTCTCCAGGCCGACGACGTCGTACGCCCCGCCGAGCGGCTTGGCGTCGGTGAAGGAGACGACGACCGTGTTGAGGAACGGGAAGACCCCGAACACGGTCGCGCCGACGATCGCCGGGGTCATCCACAGCCAGGGCAGCCACCAGCGGCGGTAGAGCGCCGCGCCCCCCGCGTCGGCGCTCGCGCCGGGCGTGACGAAGCGGAGGGCGCGGCGCAGGGGCCCCGGCGTGCCGGGCGAGGGGGAAGAGCCGGGGCGCCGGGCGCCCGCACCCGGGGGAGCGGGGACGGGCGCCTTGTGGACCGTCGGTTGGGTCATCCTCAACTGCCCTGCTCGATCAGCCGGTTCGCCTTCGACTGGGCCTCCTTCAGAGCGTCCTCGGCGCTCTTCTTGCCCTGCATGGCCAGCTGGATCTGGGCCGAGATGGCGTTCAGCTCACCGGGCGTCAGCGCGATCTCGTCGGCCGTGGCGGTCTTGCGGTCACTGGCGACGATCTTGCGGGCCTCGGCGAACGGGTCGTCGCCCTTGACCGACTGGAAGAACGGGTCGTTCAGGGAGGCCGTGGTGGACGGGAAGATGACGACGTTCGGGTCCTTGGCCCACTCCAACTGGTTCTCGGCGTTCGTCAGGAACCGCGCGAAGGCCAGCGCCGTCGAGGCGTTCTTGCTGGTGGACGCGACGCCGACGTACTGCGGGGCGCCCACGGTGTGGCCGAGGGCGTCCAGCATGTACCGGGCCACCCCGGTCTTCTTGTAGACGCTCGGGTTGTTCTGCTGGATGAACCGCAGGAAGTTGGGGTTGGTGGGGCCGTAGACCAGCTTGCCCTGGCCGTAGACGTTGGCCGGGTCCTGCGTGGAGGACAGGGAGTCCCTCGGCATGCCGCCGGCCTTGTAGAGGCTCGTCATGGCCTCGACCCACCGGGCCGTCTTCGGGTCGTCGGCGAAGGTGAACTTCTTGCCGTCCTCGGACAGGACGTTGATGCCCATCTGCTGCCAGTCGGCGGGGATGCGCAGCTGTGGGTTGGCGAGGAACGCGTAGTACTCGCCGCCGGAGACCTTGGCTATCTTCTCCGCGTCGTCGAACAGGCCGAGCACGGTCGTCGGAGGTTTCGCGGGGTCAAGGCCCGCCTTCTTCATCAGGTCGGTGTTGAAGGTCTGCACGATGCCGCCGGAGTACCAGGGCAGCACGCTGTGCACCTTCTTGCCGTCCGCGTCGGCGTACGAGCTCGACTTCCACAACGCGGGCACGAACGGCTTGCCCGCGTCCGGTGCCTTGTCGTCCAGGTTCAGCAGGTAGCCGTTCTTCGTCAGTGCCACCGCCGTGTTGACGTTGATGTTCACCACGTCCGGCAGCGTGCAGCCCTGCGCGTCGGCGACCAGGCGCTGTGTGAAGGTGGCGTCGCCGGGGTCGTCGATCCAGTTGACCTTCGTGCCGGGGTGGGCCTGCTCGAAGGCGTCGATGACGCCGTTGAAGTACTTCCCGAAGTCCTTCTTCAGGTTGGTGGTCTGGAAAGTGATCTTTCCCTTGACGTCGCCGGAGAGCTTGCCGGAACCGACGTTGCCCTGGTCGACCTTGCAGCCGCCGGCCGTGGCGTCGCCGCCGTCGGAACCGCCGCCGGCCAGGCCGCAGCCGGCGGCCGTCAGCGTCAGGACGATCAGACAGGTCAGGGATCCGGTGAGTCTTCTTGCGTGCATTGCTGCCCTCCTGGGACCAGTCATGCTGGATCAAATCACCAAGTTGGACTTCGATTGATGAAAAGGTGGACCAGAATTCATCGGAGGTCAATGGTTTGCCGTGTTGCTGTTCGGTTGCGTACGGCGCTCAGTGACGGTGTTCGTGGTCCGGGTGGGAGGGGTCGCCGGGGTGTTCGTGGCC
>NZ_NGFN01000448.1 GCF_002148965.1 Streptomyces swartbergensis
CCCTCCCCCAAGCTCTCGGCTTCGCTCGAGCAGGGGACCCCCATCGCCCTTTGCGGCACGATTGCCCGCAGCGGCGGTAGCTGGGGCGGGTAGGCGCTGAGCGCGCCCACCCGCCCGTGTTCGCCTCAGTCCTTGATCTCGCAGATCGCCGCGCCCGACGTCACCGACGCGCCGATTTCCGCGCTGAGGCCCTTGATCGTGCCGGACTTGTGGGCGTTCAGGGGCTGTTCCATCTTCATGGCCTCGAGGACGACGACCAGGTCGCCCTCCTTGACCTCCTGGCCCTCCTCCACCGCGACCTTGACGATGGTGCCCTGCATCGGGGAGGCCAGGGTGTCGCCGGAGGCGACGGGGCCCGACTTCTTCGCCGCGCGGCGCTTGGGCTTGGCCCCGGCTGCCAGGCCCGTGCGGGCCAGGGACATGCCCAGGGACACCGGGAGCGAGACCTCCAGGCGCTTGCCGCCGACCTCGACGACCACCGTCTCGCGACCCGGCTCCTCGTCCGCGTCCAAGGCGTCCGCAGGCGCCGCGAACGGCTTGATCTCGTTGACGAACTCCGTCTCGATCCAGCGGGTGTGGACCGTGAACGGCCCGTCCTGACCGTGCACCTCGGGTGCGAACGCCGGGTCCCGCACCACCGCACGGTGGAACGGGATCGCCGTCGCCATGCCCTCGACCTGGAACTCCTCCAGAGCACGGGCGGCCCGCTCCAGCGCCTCCTTGCGCGTGCGGCCGGTGACGATCAGCTTGGCCAGCAGGGAGTCCCACGCCGGGCCGATGACCGACCCGGACTCCACGCCCGCGTCCAGCCGCACGCCCGGGCCGGACGGCGGGGCGAACGTCGTGACCGTGCCGGGAGCAGGCAGGAAGTTGCGGCCGGGGTCCTCGCCGTTGATGCGGAACTCGAAGGAGTGCCCCCGCAGCGCCGGGTCGTCGTAGCCGAGTTCCTCGCCGTCGGCGATGCGGAACATCTCGCGGACGAGGTCGATGCCGGCGACCTCTTCGGTGACCGGGTGCTCCACCTGGAGACGGGTGTTGACCTCCAGGAAGGAGATCGTGCCGTCGTTGCCGACGAGGAACTCGACCGTGCCGGCGCCGACGTAGCCGGCCTCCTTCAGGATGGCCTTCGACGAGCGGTACAGCTCCTCCACCTGCGCGTCGGACAGGAAGGGCGCGGGGGCCTCCTCGACCAGCTTCTGGTGCCGGCGCTGGAGGGAGCAGTCACGCGTGGAGACCACGACCACGTTGCCGTGCTGGTCGGCGAGGCACTGGGTCTCCACGTGGCGGGGCTTGTCGAGGTAGCGCTCGACGAAGCACTCGCCCCGGCCGAAGGCCGCCACGGCCTCGCGCACGGCCGAGTCGTACAGCTCCGGGACCTCTTCCAGCGTGCGCGCGACCTTCAGGCCGCGGCCGCCGCCACCGAACGCCGCCTTGATGGCGATCGGCAGCCCGTGCTCCTCGGCGAAGGCGACGACCTCCCCCGCACCGGACACCGGGTCGGGCGTGCCCGCCACCAGGGGGGCGCCCGCGCGCTGCGCGATGTGCCGGGCGGCGACCTTGTCGCCCAGGTCGCGGATCGCCTGCGGGGGCGGGCCGATCCAGATCAGGCCCGCGTCCAGGACCGCCTGCGCGAACTCCGCGTTCTCGGAGAGGAAGCCGTAGCCGGGGTGGATCGCGTCCGCGCCCGACTCGCGCGCGGCCTTCAGCACCTTCTCGATGTCGAGGTAGCTGGTGCCCGGCGTGTCACCGCCCAGGGCGAACGCCTCATCCGCGGCGCGGACATGCAGAGCGTCCCGGTCCGGGTCGGCGTAGACGGCCACGCTCTTGATGCCGGCATCCCGGCAGGCCCGGGCCACGCGGACAGCGATTTCGCCACGGTTGGCGATGAGCACCTTGCGCACGATGAGGCTCCCTCCTTGAAACAAGCCGAGTTTAGGGACTGCCGACACGACACTTCGACCCGTCCCCAGTGGTGAGCTTGCCCACACGGAGCGTGATGCGAGGCTCGCTCGACCCGCGAAATCCCTTGTCGCACCGCGGTACGCAGTACTTCTCCGGCAAACCCTAGCCCTCCCTTGTGGTCAAGGTCTCTGTCATCACGTGCTGCGGGCCACTCGGTTTCTTTGTGGAGTCCCTACGAATGGCCCAATGATTCTTTGCCCGCCGCAGAACCCTTGTCCCAGGGTTTACTCGTTAGTAGCGTTCGCGATGTACCGAACGTACTAGCGGTAAGTGGGTGGACCCGGTGGTGCGCAGGCCGGTGGCGTGGGTCGTTGCGGTGGTGCTGTTCGTCGAGGCGTTCGGCATCGCCGCGCTGAACTGGTTCCTCGGCATCGCCGTCGACCGGCAGGACATGTCCCTGGCCGGACTCGACCCGCACATGATGTCCGTGTCGTCGAAGATCGGCGGGATCGTCTTCGGCCTCTACTTCGCGCTGTGCGGCCTGGTCGCCCTGCTGGTGGCGGTGCGGGACCGGCCCGCGGCGGGGTTCGGGCGGGTGCTGCTGGTCAGCGCGGCGGTCGTGCACGGGCTGCTCGGCGCGTTCACCTGGGGACTCGTCGGCCCGCCCGCGTTCCTGTTCATGATGCTGGTGCTCGGCCTGATCGTGCTGCTGCTGATGACCTACGACCGTGCCGCCGAGCCCGCCGACACCGCGCCCCAGGGCGGGACGGACGGCGGCGGGACCCCGGTCACTTCTCCGCCGGCGCCCACAACTCCGTGATGCCGACGCCCAGGTCGGCGAGCAGTCGCCGTACGAGGGGCAGGCTGAGGCCGATCACGTTGCCGTGGTCGCCGTCGATGCCGTCGATGAACGGGGCCGAGCGGCCGTCCAGCGTGAACGCCCCGGCGACGTAGAGGGGTTCGCCGGAGGCGACGTAGGCGGCGATCTCCTCGTCCGTGGGCTCGCCGAAGTGGACGACGGTGGACGCGGTGGCAGAGGCGTAGCGGCCGGAGAGCGTGTCGTAGACGCAGTGGCCGGTCTGGAGCGTTCCGGCGCGTCCGCGCATCGCCTTCCAGCGGGCGGTGGCCTCCTCGGCGTCCTCGGGCTTGCCGAGGGCCTGGCCGTCCAGGTCGAGCACCGAGTCGCAGCCGATCACGAGCGCGCCCTTGGCCTCCGGCCGGGCCGCCACGACGGAGGCCTTCGCCTCGGCCAGGGCGAGCGCCAGCTCGGCGGGGGTGGGAGCGGTGACGGCGTCCTCGTCGACGCCGCTCACGATCACCTCGGGGGCGAAACCGGCCTGGCGGAGCAGCCCGAGCCGGGCGGGGGACTGGGAGGCGAGGACGAGTCGGCGGCGCGGCTGATCTGTCATGCGTTCAGCGTATCGGCGTCACCTGTCGCGTCTCACCTGACGCCGATCACGATCATCGCCAGCACCATGGCCAACGCCATGAAAACGCCCAGCCGCCGAAGCATGTCCTGCGTGTCCCGCAGCTCTTTCGGCGGTTCGTTCTCGGGGTCGGACCACAGCATGCCTTCCATGGTCGGACGGGAGGTGGGGGCGGCGCCTGAGTACGAGTACTCAAGTTGTCCGGCCCCCACCCCTACGGGTCAGCCCGGCCAGTACGTGCGACCCCATGCCGCCGGCCCCGGCTGGGGCAGGCGGTGAGCCGCGATGCGGGACGGGTCGGACCAGGAGTCGCGGGTGTCCGGCGCGCCGGGCGGCGTTGCGGCCGCCGCCGCGGCGCGGGCCCTGACCACCGCCAGTGCGGCGGCCAGCTCCTCGGGGGTCGGGTTGCCCCGTACGACCTTGATCGTCATGTGGGCCTCCTGGATCGCTGGGGCTAGAGGGGAATGTTGCCGTGCTTCTTCGGAGGCAGGGATTCCCGCTTCGTCCGCAGTTGACGCAGGCCCCGTACGACGTGCCGGCGGGTGTCGGACGGCATGATCACCGCGTCGATGTAGCCGCGCTCGGCCGCGACGTAGGGGTTGAGGAGGGCGTCCTCGTACTCCTGGATCAGCCGGGCGCGGACCGCCTCGGCGTTCTCGGCGTTCTCGCCGTTCGCCTCGGCCTCGGCGATCGTGCGGCGGTGCAGGATGTTGACCGCGCCCTGGGCGCCCATGACGGCGATCTGGGCCGTGGGCCAGGCGAGGTTGAGATCGGCACCCAGGTGCTTGGAACCCATGACGTCGTAGGCGCCGCCGAAGGCCTTGCGGGTGATGACGGTGATGAGCGGGACGGTCGCCTCGGCGTAGGCGTAGATCAGCTTGGCGCCGCGCCGGATGATGCCGTCGTGCTCCTGGTCGACGCCGGGCAGGAAGCCGGGGACGTCGACGAAGGTGATGACCGGCACGTTGAAGGCGTCGCAGGTCCGCACGAAGCGGGCCGCCTTCTCGCTGGCCTTGATGTCCAGGCACCCGGCGAACTGCATCGGCTGGTTGGCGACGATGCCGACCGGCCGGCCCTCCACCCGTCCGAAGCCGGTGACGATGTTCGGCGCGTACAGCGGCTGCGTCTCGAAGAACTCGGCGTCGTCCAGGACGTGCTCGATCACCGCGTGCATGTCGTACGGCTGGTTCGCGCTGTCCGGGACGATCACGTCCAGCTCGCGGTCCTCGTCGGTGACCTCGAGGTCGGCCTCCTCGGGGAAGGCCGGCGGCTCGGAGAGGTTGTTCGACGGCAGGTAGGACAGGAGCTGCTTGATGTACTCGATGGCGTCCTTCTCGTCGCCCGCCATGTGGTGGGCGACGCCGGACGTCGAGTTGTGGGTCCTGGCTCCGCCCAGCTCCTCGAAGCCGACGTCCTCGCCGGTGACGGTCTTGATGACGTCGGGCCCGGTGATGAACATGTGCGAGGTCTGGTCGACCATCACCGTGAAGTCGGTGATGGCGGGGGAGTAGACGGCCCCGCCCGCGCACGGGCCGACGACCAGGCTGATCTGCGGGATGACACCCGACGCGTGGGTGTTGCGGCGGAAGATCTCGCCGTAGGCACCGAGGGAGGCGACGCCCTCCTGGATCCGGGCGCCGCCGGAGTCGTTGATGCCGATGACCGGGCAGCCGGTCTTCAGGGCGAAGTCCATGACCTTGACGATCTTCTGCCCGTAGACCTCGCCGAGGGCCCCGCCGAAGACGGTGAAGTCCTGGGAGAACACGGCGACGGGGCGGCCGTCGACGGTGCCGTAACCGGTGACGACCCCGTCCCCGTACGGCCGGTTCTTGTCGAGGCCGAAGTTGGTGGAACGGTGCCGGGCGAACTCGTCGAGTTCGACGAAGGAACCCTCGTCGAGCAGGAGATCGATCCGCTCACGGGCCGTCAGCTTGCCCTTGGCGTGCTGCTTCTCGACGGCGCGTGCGGAGCCGGCGTGCGTCGCTTCTTCGATGCGGCGCTGGAGATCCGCGAGCTTGCCCGCGGTCGTGTGAATGTCGGGCTGCTGCAACTCTTCCGGCTCGGACATCGGGATGTGGCTCCCTGCCTGCTCAAAAGGGGGGACGGTTACTCATCCGTAGACTAGTGGGGTGCCTCCGCATCGGCAGTGCGGCGTTTACCACACCTAGGGTGGCTTGCATGACGCCGCGAGATGCATCAGAGCCGAACGGTAGCCGTTGGTCGGACCTGGACCGTCCGCCCCTCAACATCACCGCCCTGCGCCGGGGTCTGGTGCACGAGGGCGGGCTGTGGTCCGAGGTGGACGTTGTGCAGCGCACCGGCTCCACGAACTCCGACCTGGTGGCCCGGGCGGCCGAGGGCAGGGCCGCCGAGGGCGCGGTGCTCGTCGCCGAGGAGCAGACGGCCGGGCGCGGGCGTCTCGACCGGCAGTGGACGGCGCCTCCCCGCTCCGGCCTGTTCTTCTCCGTGCTGCTCACTCCGAGCGAGGTGCCGGTGGAGCGGTGGGGGTGGCTGCCGCTGCTCACGGGTGTCGCGGTGGCGACGGGGCTGTCGCGGGCGGCGGGCGTCGACACGGCGCTGAAGTGGCCGAACGACCTGCTGGTCACCGTGCGGGGCGAGGAGCGCAAGGCCGGGGGGATCCTGGC
>NZ_NGFN01000449.1 GCF_002148965.1 Streptomyces swartbergensis
GCCGGCAGCCCCGCCGCCGGTCTCGCGACGCCGCGCTCCGGCCTCGCCGGGCTGGGAACGGCCTGGCGGGAGGCGTCGGCGGCGGCGCGGGCCGCGTCGGCCGAGCCCCGGCTGGGGCCCGTCGCCCAGTGGGCGTCGATCGGGCCGTTCCGGCTGCTCACCGCGCTGCCGCCGGAGGTGGCCCGCGACCCGGCGGTGCACGCCCTGCTCTTCCCCGTCCACCAGGAGCTCGCCCGGACCGCCGAGGTCTACCTCGACTGCGCCGGCCAGGCCGCCCGGGCCGCCGCCGAGCTGGGCATCCACCGCCAGACCCTGTACTACCGCCTGTCCAAGATCGAGAAGCTCACCGGCCTGGACCTGGACGACGGCGAGGACCGCCTGCTCCTGCACATGGCGTTGAAGGGAGCCCGGCTCGCGCAGAGCCAGGACATCGGGCCGTCCGGGTGAGTCCGCCGCCCGAACGGGCGGTTTGAGGACGGACCCGCGCGCCGTCGGACGCCGAGCCCGGTCACGGTTCTCCTGGTGTGCCATCGACTGGGAGGAGTTCACGTGCGGAGCCGACGCGCCTGGTCTGCGACACGAACGGTGGTGGCGGGGCTGGCCTGCGGGGTGCTCGCGCTCGCGCTGCCGGGCGCCCATGCGAGTGCCGGGGAGGACCGTCCTGCGGAAGCGGTGTCCGACGCGTCGGCCGTCGTCGAGTGGATGCGCACGGCGGATGCCACCATCGCGGCCGAGGCCCGCACGGCCCCGCCCGAGAAGCTCTTCTGGGAGGCGTACGTCTCGACCGCCGTCTACAACGCCGTCGTCGGCGTCGAGGGCCGCTTCACCCCGTACAAGTGGGACGGGCGGGCGCCTGGTACGGCCTCGTCCGCGGCGGCTGCCGCCGCGGCGGCGCACCAGGTACTGCGCCACCACTTCCCCGGGGCCGCGCCCCGGCTGGACACCGCCCTGACCGGCACGCTCGCGAAGATCCCCGACGGTGAGGCAGAGGACCAGGGCGTCGCGTTCGGGAAGCTCGCCGCCGACCACATCATCGACCTTCGCCGCGATGACGGCCGCGGCGCCTCCGTGCCGTTTCCCGCTCGCCCGCGCCCCGGCGTCTGGCGCCCCACCCCTCCCGACCACGCGCCCTTCGCCAGCGCCTGGATCGGCAGGGTCCGGCCGCTGCTGCTGGACTCCCCGCACCAGTTCCGCCCCGGCCCGCCACCGGCGCTCCACTCCGCCCGGTACGCGAGGGACCTCCACGAACTGGCGGCCTACGGAGGCCGGACCGGCTCGCACCGGACCCCCGAACAGACGGACACCGCGCGGTATTTCACCAACCTGGACCTGCAAGGGGCCCTGGGCGACCACGCCACCCGGCACGGGTTCGGCATCGCCGAGACGGCGCGCCTGTACGCGGCGGCCAACACGGCCCAGGCCGACGCCGTCATCGCCGCCTGGGACGCCAAACTCCACTACGGCACCTGGCGGCCCGTCACCGCCATCCGGGAGGCGGACACCGACGGCAACCCGGCGACCCGGGCGGACCGGCACTGGGAGCCGCTGCTCGTCACCCCGGCGCATCCCGACTACCTCAGCGGCCACGCCACCATGGGCGGTGCCCTGATGCGCGCGCTGACCGGAGTCCTCGGCACCGCCCGCGTCGACCTGCGCATCCGGTCGACCGCCACCGGTGCGTCCCGCCACTATCGCTACGCCCACGAGTACGAGCGGGACGTCGTCGACGCCCGGGTCTGGGGCGGCATCCACACCCGGACGGCCGACGAGGTGGGCAACGCCACCGGGCGCCGGCTCGCCGCCTGGGCCCTGCGGAGGTACTTCCGCCCCGTCCCCTGAAATCGGCCACTTCAAAATCGGCCACTTCTGAAAACGATTGTCATCATGCTACGGTCATGGCGCGTTCAACCATTTACCAGGCCTTGACCGAGGTGTCCCCGTGCGCGTCCCCGCTCGACTCATCCCCCTTGCCGCCGTCACCGCGGCCTCCGCCCTGCTCACCGGCTGTTTCTCCGGTGGGCAGTCGGCCACGGACGACTCCGGGGCAGGGGGTAAGCGCATCCGCGTCGCGATGATGCAGCCACCCCGCTCGGGACTGTCCCCGCTGTCGGACGACGCCTTCAAGCTGTCCCGCTGGTCGACGGCGGAGACCCTGGTGAAACTGAACGCCGACGGTGACGCCGAGCCGGCACTGGCCACCGAGTGGGTCCAGTCCGGCCGGAACTGGACCTTCACCCTGCGCGACGGCGTCACCTTCCACGACGGGACGAAGCTCACCGCCGAAACCGTCGTCAACTCCCTCACCAAGGCCGCCGCCGCCTCCCCCAAGCCCCGCATCCTCGACGGCGTGGACCTGACCGCGAAGGCCGACGGCGACAAGGTCACCGTCACCACCGCCACCGAGGACCCCCTGGTCCCCCAGCGGCTCAGCTCCCCGCAGCTGTCGATCCTCGCCGCCAAGGCCTACAAGGGGAAGGCCGTCAGCCCCGTCGGCGCGGGCACCGGCCCCTTCGAGCTGACGAAGGTCAACGGCACCTCCTCCGCCGCCCTCGACCGCTACGACGACTACTGGGGGAAGAAGGCCAAGGCCCCCGGCATCGACGTGCGGTTCGTGCCGGACGGCACCGCCCGTGCCGCGGCCCTGCGCAGCGGCGAGGCCGACATCGTCGAGGCGGTGCCGGTGTCGCAGGCCGCCGTCCTCGACCAGGACCTGATCACCGAGGTCCCGATGCCGCGCACCAACACCCTGTACCTCAACACCGAGAAGGGCGTCTTCAAGGACGCCGCGGTGCGTGCGGCGGCCCGTGAGGCGATCGACGCCGAGTCGCTCGTGAAGGGCGTGTACGAGGGGCGCGCCGACGTCGCCGAGGGACTGCTCGGCCCCGCCCTGCCGTGGGCGGCCGAGCTGCGCGAGCCGGTGAAGCGGGCCAAGGCCGGCGACCCGGCCGGCAAGACGATCACCATCGGCACCTTCACCGACCGCGCCGAGCTGCCCGAGGTCGCCGCAGCGCTGCAACAGCAGCTCCAGAAGGCCGGGTTCAAGGTGAAGCTCGACATCCGCGAGTACGCCAACATCGAGTCCGACGCGCTGGCGGGCCGGTTCGACGCGTTCATCCTCTCCCGCGCCACCGTCCTCGACTCCGGCGACCCGGCCGCCTACCTCTACAGCGACTTCGCCTCCGACGGCTCCTTCAACATCGCCCAGCTCGCGGACCCCTCCGTGGACAAGGCCCTGAAGAAGGCCGGCGAGACGCCGACCGGCGACGCCCGGCGCAAGGCGGTCATCGCCGCCGAGGCCGCCGTGCTCGGCACGGACGCGGCCGTGCCCATGCTGCACGAGCGCGTGATCCAGGGCGACGCCGCCGGCGTGACCGGCGCCGCCCACGACCCGCGTGAGCGGGAGCTGGTCACGGCGGACACCTACGTCAAGTGAAGGCCCCTATACGGCGGTTGGCCGGCGCCGCCGCGCTGACCCGCCTGTTCTGCTTGATCGCCGTCCTGGCCGCCGTGGGCCTGCTGCCCTGGCTCTCCGGCAGGGACCCGGCCCTGGCCGTGCTGCGGGCCCGCTCCGCGGAGCAGGACCCGACCAAGGAGGCTCTGGACTCCGTACGGCGGGACCTCGGTCTGGACGCCGGTCCCCTGTCCCTGCTGGGCGGCTGGGCCTCGGACCTGCTGCGCGGCGACCTCGGCACCTCCTGGGTCTCGGGCACCGAGGTCCTGCCCTCCGTGGTCTCCGGGCTCCAGGTGTCGCTGGCGTTGATGGGCGCCTCGCTGGCCGTAGCGCTGCTGCTGGCGTGCACGCTGGTCGCGCCCGTGCTGGTGCGGGGCCGGGCCTCGGCCGGGGCGTGGGCCGCGATGCTGGCCGCCGTGCCCGAGTTCCTGCTGGCCACGGTCGCGCTGCTGGTCTTCGGCGTGTGGTTCGGGTGGCTGCCGACGTCGGGCTGGGTGGGGCCGGAGAACATGGTCCTGCCCGCCGTGGCCCTCGGCGTCCCCGGCGGCGGGCTGCTCGGCCGGCTGGTCGCGGACGCGCTGCCCGCCGTGCTCGACGAGCGGTGGGTGGAGCTGTGGCGGGGCGCCGGGGTGAGCCGGGCGCGGATCGCCGGGGCGGCGCTGCGGCGCGTCCTGCCGCCGCTGGTCCCGCAGTTCGGGATGGTCTCCGTGGGGCTCACCGGCGGCGCGGTCGCCGTGGAGACGGTCTTCGCCGTGCCGGGCATCGGCCGTACCGCGCTCGGCGCGGCCAAGTCACAGGACCTGCCGCTGCTCCAGGGCTCGGTGCTCGCACTGCTCGCGCTGGGCCTGGTCACGGGCGCGCTGGCGGCGCTCGCCCGGCGGCGGCTGCTGGGCCCGGCCCTGCGTGACGCCTCGCTGTCGCTGCCTCCGGCACGGCCGGTGCGGGCGCATCCCGCGATCCCGTTGTCGCTGTTCACCGTCCTCGCCGTGACGATCGGCTGGGGCCTGTCGCGCGACCCGTACGCCGTGAACACCACGGACCGGCTGGCCGCGCCCTCCTGGGCCCACCCGCTGGGCACCGACGGTCTCGGCCGTGACGTGCTCGCCCGGCTGGGCCACGGCGCCGCCTCCACGGTCGGCACGGCGGCGGCCGTCTGCCTGCTGAGCCTGCTGATCGCGCTCGCCCTGGGCTTCCTGCCCCGGATCGCGGAGGGCGCGGCGGACATCGCCAACGCCCTGCCCCCGGTGATCGTCGGCATCCTGGTCGCGGCGGCCGCCGGTCCCGGCACCGGCGGCGCGGCCCTCGCGGTCGCGCTGATCTCCTGGCCGGCCCTGTCCGCGCACGCGGCGGCGCTGGTGCAGGAGGTGCGGGCGTCGGCGTTCCTGACCGCCCAACGGGCCATCGGGGCGAGCCCGTTCTGGATCCTCACCCGGCACGTCCTGCCGTCCGTGGCCGCCCCCGTCGCCCGCCACGCCCTGCTGCGCCTGCCGGGCATCGCCCTGGCCCTGGCCTCGCTGGGCTTCCTGGGCCTGGGCGCTCAGCCGCCCGCCCCCGAGTGGGGCCTGCTGCTCGACGAGTCCCGTGCCTATGTCGAACGCGCCCCGTGGGCGGCCCTCGCCCCGGCGGTGGCGCTGGCCCTGCTGGCGGGACTGGCGGTGTCGGGCGCGGCACTCACACAGGGCCGGAGGGTACGGCGGCGCGTCACTCCGGCTCCGGTCCGGAAGGAGACCCCCGTTGGAGTCTGAGCCACTGCTGTCGGTACGCGAGCTGCGGATCGCCTTCGACGGGGTCGAGGCCGTGCGCGGCCTGTCCTTCGACGTCCGGCCACGCGAAGTGCTGGCGATCGTCGGCGAGTCGGGAGCGGGCAAGTCCCTCACGGCCCGCGCGCTCCTCGGCATGCTGCCGCGCGGCGCGACCACGAGCGGGACAGTCCTGCCCGACCTCTCGGCCCACCGCGGCCGCCGCATCTCCCTGGTCCCGCAGGACGCCCTGTCGGCGCTGTCCCCCGTGCACCCGGTGGGCGACCAACTGGTCGCCGCCGTACGGTCGGTGGCCGGTGTCTCCCGCAAAGAAGCCCGGGCCCGGGCGGTCGCGGCCCTGGACCGCGTCGGCATCCCGGACGCGGCCCGCAGGGCGCGGGCGTATCCGCACGAGTACTCCGGCGGCATGCGGCAGCGCGCGGTGATCGCCATGGCCACCATCAACGAACCGGACGTCGTGGTCGCCGACGAACCCACCACCGCCCTCGACGAGGAGCGCCGCGACCAGGTACTGCGGCTGCTCGCCGAGCAGCGGGAGGCGGTCGGCGCCGCGCTCGTCCTGGTCACGCACGACATGGACGTCGTGCGGGGCCACGCGGACCGGGTGCTGGTCATGTACGCCGGACGCCTCGCCGAACTCGGCGCCGCCGACGAGGTGCTGGCCCGCCCCCGCGCCCCCTACACGGCCGGCCTGCTGGCATCCCTCCCGCAGAACGCG
>NZ_NGFN01000045.1 GCF_002148965.1 Streptomyces swartbergensis
TTGTAGGCCGACTGCTGGGGCAGGTAGCGGAAGAGGTGGCCGAGCCGGGCGTGGGCGAAGCGGATCCAGTGCCGGGCGGAGGGAAAGCCGAGCAGGACCTGGGCGACCGCCAGGCACAGCAGTTCGGCGTCCGTGAGTTTCGGGGGTCGCCCGATCCGGCGACAAGGCGCCACGTGGTCGTCGATGAACACGTACAGTGCCGCCAGGAGGGCGTCCAGGTTTGTCTTCACACACTGACCAACGGGCGCCCTTCGCCATGGTCGCGACCAGCACACACATCGGACTCATTCATCTAGGGCGCGAGGACGGCTCCCAGGCGGCCGCCGGCGGGAGTACCCGCCGTGGCGGGCCCGATGAAGACGGCCGCGCCGTCGGCGCCGACGTGGACGGTGCCGTCGCCGGAGTTCTCGCCCGGGGCGCCGACGGCCAGGCCGACGGCCGAGGCCCCTGTGTAGTCGCCGGCGGCGACCTCCGCGCCGAAGCGGTCGCCGGGCTCGGCGGCACCGGGGATCCCGTCCGCACCCTGGTCGAGGGCCTGCGCGGAGGCCACGGTCAGGCCGGTGGTCAGCCGCAGGACCAGGGCGGAACCGGCGTCGGCACGGGTGGTGCCCGCCACGCCGATGTCCTCGCCGGGCAGTCCGGCCAGGACGTCGAGGACGCCGTCACCATCGACATCGCGCAGGACGACCGAGGCGCCCAGGGCGTCGCCGGCCTCGGCGGTGCCGGGGATGCCGTCGGTGTCCTGGTGGACGGTGACGGTGTCGCCGGGGTGGTTGAGGCCCCAGGGGTGGCCTCGCTTGATGGTGATCTGTCCGCCGGACCGGCCTCCGGCGTCGGCGGCGATCGGCTGACCCCCCAGCAGGTCGTCGTGGCCGTCCTTGTCGATGTCGCCGACGTCGAGGGAACGCCCCGGGGGCACGTGGGCGCCGAAGCCGCCGTGAGACCGTCCGGGCCGCCCGTGAACTCGTAGACTCTGCCGATGCCGTAGGTGTCGACGGTGGTCACCGCCAGGTCGTCGTAACCGTCGCCGTCGAAGTCGCCGACGGCGCCATCGATGGCGACCGCGGGGTCGAAGCCGACCCCGCGGGTGTGGACGGTGCCGGTGGCACTGTCCCGCCAGACGAGCCAGGAGCCGCTGCCGGCCGTACCGGGGCCGAGGCCGATCGCGTCGTCGAGGCCGTCGCCGTCGACGTCCCCCCACCTCGACGTCGGTCCCGAGCCGGGCCGAGTCCGGCGGACCCCAGTGGGCGCCCGTGGTGAAGGACGTACCCGCCGTCAGGCCCGAGGCCCCGGTCAGGACGGTGACCGAACCCCGGTCCGCGTTGCCGCTGGTGTCGTTCTCGCCGGGCGAGCCGACCACCAGGTCGGGGCGGCCGTCGCCGTCCAGGTCGCCGGAGGCGGTGGCGGCGCCGAAGCGGTCGCCGGGCTCGACGGCCCCGGGTACCGAGCCGGTGTCCTGGGTGAGCGTGCGCCGGCCGGTCGGGGCGGGGCCGGCGGTCGATCCGGGCAGGACGGTCACCGAACCCGACGCCGAGGCCGCCTCAGGGGTACCGGCGACCAGGTCGGAGGAGCCCGAGGCGTCGAAGTCGTACGGCGTCCCGGGTCCCGCCGCCCGTGCGGGAAGCGCCGTCAGGCCCGACACGGCCAGCACGGCGCAGGCGACGAAGGCGGCCGCTCCCGCTTCCACCCTCATGCCTTGCTCTTCAGCCAGGCCACGATGCGGTCGTACACGCCCGGCTCGCTCAGCAGGGAGCCGCCGTGCGCGGAACCGGTGACGACCTGCGTCTGGATACGGCCTTTGGGCACTCCCTTGGCCTCGGCCGTGGCCTCCAGGTCGGTGGAGTGGACGGGCGGAACGAAGTCGTCCTCGGAGTGGATCAGGTACATCGGGGCGTCGGCCGGGTCGACCCAGTGCCCGACGGATTGATGCGCGTGGCCGGGGCCAGAACTGGCTGGGCCCCGGCCGCGTGTCCGGACGAAGATCACCCCTTGAGTGCCGGCGTACGGCGAATACCACGAAGGGCAACCACTGTGCTTCCCCTCGACCGCCTCCGGGAGCTCCTGCGCGAGCTGGACGACCCCGACCCCGAACACCGGGAGATGCCCCGGGATTACGACGTTCCGGCCGCCCGGCAGCGCTTTCGGCAGTTCGCCGACGCCGCGGAGCGGCGGTTCGGGCCGTCCGTGTCGGCCGGCATGGGACAGGACTCGAGCTTCCTCGGTGTCGTCTCGGTCCCTGCTGAGGCCACGGGGACGGGCCGGCCCCTGCAGATGGCGATCAGCAATTTTGGCCCCTTCGTCACCGCCGAAACGGGAAGGCGATGGGGTCTGCCCGGTTGTGAGGAAGGCCTGGGCGACGAGTTCGTGACCTGGCTCGACGAGCTGTGCACAGAACTCGGCTGCGTCTACGTGCCCATCGAACTGCTCATGGAGCCGTACGACGGACCGACTCCCCTGGGAGACGACGAGGCCGGCGAGGCGATTCTGGCGGCGCTGGCGGCCGCGTCCGCAGACGAAGGGGAAGAAGAGGAAGACGATCTTCCGCCAGCCTGGTACGACCGGTACTTCCAGTACATGTGATGCGCGGCAGGACCGCCCTCAGGGAGTGATGTCCTCCGCGAGCACCCGCGCCATCGTGCGTTCGGCGAGGGCCGTGATGGTCACGAAGGGGTTGACCCCGATGGACCCGGGCACCAGCGAGCCATCGGTGACGTACAGCCTGGGGTAGCCCTTCACACGCCCGTAGGCGTCCGTCGCCCGGCCCAGCACGCAGCCGCCCAGCGGGTGGTAGGTGAAGTCGTCGGCGAAGACCTTGCTGCTCGACCCGAACAGGTCGTGCCGGTAGATCGTCGAGTTGGCCGCGTTGATCCGGTCGAACAGCTTCTTGGCCATGGCGACGGAGACCGCGCTGTGGGCGGCCGTCCAGCCGAGCCGTACCTCGCCCGAGCCGGTGTCGTACGAGAAGGACGCCCGCTCCCGGTTCCTGGTGATCGCCAGATAGAGACTCACCCAGTGCTCCAGCCCGGTCGGCAGCGGGGCGATCTCGGCGAACACCGGGTTGGCGGTGTTGGCCCAGTCGTCGATGCCCATGACCGGCATGGTCGACTGGTTCGCGCCGACCGTGTCCCACAGGTGGTTGGCCCGGCCGAGCATCACGTTACCGTTGGTGCCCCAGCCGGCGCCGACACCGGGGTCGAGATCGGGCAGGGCGCCCGTCTCCCGGGCGCGCAGCAGCAGTTCGGTGGTGCCGAGACTGCCGGCACCGAGGAAGAGGTAGGTGCAGCCGTACTCCTTGGTCTCGACGACGCGGCCGGTCTCGTCGACGCGGTCGGCGGTCAGGACGTAGGTCCCGTCCGGCGCCCGGCTGATCGCGCGGACCTTCTCCAGGGTGTGGATGGTGACGTTGCCGGTGCCGAGCGCGGCGGCGAGGTAGGTCTTGTCCAGGCTGCGCTTGCCGTGGTTGTTGCCGTAGATGACCTCCCCGGCGAGTGCCGACTTCGGGGCGGTGCCGGCCGCCTCGCGCGCCATGTGGCCGAAGTCGTAGACGTTCGGCACGAAGGTCGTCCGCAGTCCGGTCTTCTCGGCGTGCTGACGGGAGACGCGGGTGAAGCGGTACCACTCCGTCGACTCGAACCAGTCCGGGTCGACGGAGTTGACGCCGAGGGCGGCGCGGGCGCGTGGGAAGTACGTGCCGTACATCTCGTCGGCGTCGACGGCGGGGAACTGCTCGGCGAAGTAGGCCCTGGGCGGCGTGACCGCCATGCCGCCGTTGACGAGTGAACCGCCGCCGACGCCCCGGCCGACGTACACGGACATCTGCGCGAAGTGCACGCGGTCCAGGACGCCCGGGTAGCGGCCGATGTCCCTGTTGACGACATCCAGCCAGAGGAAGGTGCCCAGGGGTGCCTCGGTGCGGGTGCGGAACCACATGGAGCGCTGGTCCGGGGTGCGGGTGGAGCAGAAGATCTTGCCGTCCGCGCCGGGGGTGTTCCAGAGCCGGCCCATCTCCAGGACGAGGGTGCGGATGCCGGCCTGGGCGAGGCGGAGGGCGGCCACGGCGCCGCCGTAGCCGGAGCCGATGACTATCGCGGGGGCGGTGTCGACTGCGTCGGGCTGGGTGGCTCGGGCTGATTGGAGGCCTATGCGGGTGAAGCCGAGGGTGGCTGCGGTCTGCAGGGCTGCCATGCCGAGGATTTGACGTCTTGTCAGCTGACGCTTCATCAGATTTGATGTCATGTGCGCAGCATGGGCGGATTATTTGGTTCCGCCTAGTGGGGTGCCACTTGATCGTTGTGGGCGGGTGCGGGTGGTTTGTGGTTGGTCGCGCCCACGCGGCGGGGCCGCACATCGATACAGCCCCGCGCCCCTGACATACCTACAGCAAGCTTTTGAGGTGCTCGGCGAGGAGGTCCCAGCGCCAGTTCTCCTCGACCCACTCGCGGCCCCGCTCGCCCATCCTGCGGCGCAGCTCCGCGTCCCCCAGGAGAGTGGTGATGCGGTCGGCCGCCTCCTCGGGAGAGCCGCCCCTCACCACCCAGCCCGTCTCGCCGTCGAGGACCGCGTCCGGTGCGCCGCCCGAGTCGCCGGCGACGACCGGGAGGCCCGTCGCTGAGGCCTCCAGGTAGACGATGCCGAGGCCCTCGACGTCGAGGCCGCCGCGGCGGGTGCGGCAGGGCATGGCGAAGACGTCGCCGGCGCCGAAGTGGGCGGGCAGCTCCGCCCAGGGCACCGGGCCCGTGAAGCGGACGGAGTCGGCGACCCCCGTGTCGAGGGCCAGCTTGCGGAGGTCCTTCTCGTAGGGTCCGCCTCCGACGATCAGCAGCACGGCGTCCGGCTCGGCCGCCAGGATCCGCGGCATGGCCTGGATCAGGGTGTCCTGACCCTTGCGCCGCACCAGCCGGGAGACGCACACCACCACCGGGCGGTCCGACAGGCCGAGCCTCGCCCGGATCTCGTCACCGCCCGAACCGGGGTGGAAGGTCTTCTCGTCGACGCCCGGTGGCAGCTGCGCCATCCGTGCGGCCGCCTGCGGGCTGAGCGCGCCGGCGATCCGGGAGCGCGTGTACTCGCCGAGGTAGGTGATCGTGTCCGTGGCGTCACCGATCCGGCGCAGCAATTGCCGGGCGGCGGGCAGTTGCGCCCAGCCGGCCTCGTGCCCGTGCGTGGTGGCCACCAGCCGTTCGGCGCCCGCGCTCCGCAGCGCCGGCGCCATCAGGCCGAGGGGGGCAGCCGCCCCGAACCACACCGAGGTGCACCCGTGCTCCCGCAGCAGCCCGACGGCCCGCCGGGTGACGCCGGGCGTCGGCAGCAGCATCGTCGTACGGTCCCGTACGACGATGAAGGGCTGCTCGGCGTCGAAGGCGGCGGTCGCCTCCACGCCCTCCCGGCTCCGCTTCCAGGTCGACGCGTAGACGACCAGCCGCTCCGGGTCCAGCCGCAGCGCCATGTTGTGCAGAAACGCCTGGATGCCGCCCGGCCGGGGCGGGAAGTCGTTCGTCACGATCAGGGTCTTGCGCACGCCGCCGACCCTACCGAACCGCCCCTCACGGCCGTACGCGCCGGTATGTATGGCACGCTCACAGCCGGCGGGGACATCATGGCCTCCTCGACACGGCACGCAGGACGGACAGGGATCAGGTGAGGACGACGGGCGCGAGGCGGTCCCTGGCATGGCTGCTGGTGGCCTGGTGTCTCACGAGGCTGGTGTTGCTGCTGTTCGTGCTGAAGGTGTACGTCTTCCCGGGCCCGGACGTGACCAGCGACGTGTCCGTGATCTACCAGGGCTGGTACGACGTCCTGCGCACCGGAACGTTCCCTCAGGACGATGTCACCTGGCAGTACCCGCCCGCCGCCGCCCTGGCGATCCTCTCCCCCGGCCTGCTGCCCTTCCTGCCCTACGCGACCGCGTTCTACGTGCTGGTCTGCGTCACCGACCTGGCCGTCCTGGCCCTGCTGGCGTACGCGGGCCGGCACCCCGGCAGGTCGCTGCGCGGCGCCTGGGTGTGGGTGGCGGGCGTGCCGCTGCTCGGGCCGACGGTGTACGCGCGCTACGACGTGATGGTCACGGCCGTGGCCGTGGCGGCGCTGCTCGCGGGCGCCCGGCACCCCAGGGCGATGGGGGCGCTGGCCGCGTTCGGCGCGCTGCTGAAGATCTGGCCGGCGATGCTCCTCCTGGCTGCCCGCCGGCCCGCCTCCTGGGTGTCTGCCCTGGTGACCGGCATCGCGGTGACGGGTGTGTTCGCCCTGGTCATGCCGGGGGCGTTCGCCTTCCTGACCTTCCAGCGGGACCGGGGCACCGAGGTGGAGTCGCTCGGCGCGCTGGTCTTCCACGTCGCCCGGCACTTCGGCTGGGAGGGCGAGGTGCGGCTGAACTACGGCTCGATCGAGTTCCTCGGGCCGTATGTGAGCGAGGTCAGCACGGGCGCGCTGTTCCTGACGGGAGCGGCCTTCGGCTGGCTGATGCTGTGGCGGCTGCTGGCCCGGAGCTTCGAGGAGCACACGGTCGCCGACGCGGCCTTCGTGGCGGTGCTGATGTTCACCACCACCAGCCGGGTGATCAGCCCGCAGTACATGGTGTGGCTGGTCGGGCTGGGAGCGGTCTGCCTGTACTTCCCCGGGAGCCGGATGCGGCTGCCGATCGGGCTCGTCCTGGTGGCGTGCTTCGTGACGGTGCTGGAGTTCCCGCTCTACTTCGCCAACGTGGTGGCCAGCGACGGCCTCGGCCTCACCCTGCTGTTCCTGCGCAACGGCCTCCTGGTGGCCGCCGCGCTCCTCGCGGCCCGCGCCCTGTGGCGGGCGACGGTGCCGCGCACGGCCCCCGCCCCCGTRCCCGCTCAGCCCACCCGCACCGACGAGACCCCGGTCTCCACCTGAGCCGGGGCCCGCCGGAACAGCACGCCCGCCAGCCCGCACTGCACCGCCGTCGCCACCGCCAGCGCGAGGCACACACCGGGCAGCCCGAGCCCCGTCAGGCCGTACGCGAGCGGCAGCTGGACCGCCGTCCCGAGCACGGTCACGCGCAGCAGCTTCGGGGCGTCCCCGCCGCCCTCGAAGACCCCGCCGAGCGCGATGAGGCAGGCCATCAGCAGCAGATACGGCCCGACGCAGCGCAGGAAGAGCACGCCCTCGCGCGCGACCGCGGGTCCGGCGCCGAACGCGGCCATGAGCCACGGGGCGGTGACCGCCAGCAGCACGGCCGCGGCGAGGCCGATGGCTCCGGAGACCAGCACGGCCTGCCGCCCGATCTCCCGCCGCGCGTCCCTGCCCTCACCCCGCGTGTGCGCGGTGTGGATGGACGCGGCCTGGCGGACGGCGTAGAAGGCCATGGTCGCCACGTACATGACCTTGTAGGCGATCGAGTACGCGGCCACCGCCGTCACCCCGAGCCGCGCCACGATGGCGACCAGGACCAGGGCGCCCGTCTGCCGCACGGTGAAGTCGGCGGACATGGGCAGGCCGGTCGCCAGCGTCCGGCGCAGGGAGACGGCCAGGGGCTCCGCCGGTGCCGCGCCGCGGGCGCTGCGCAGCAGTGCGGTGCGCCGGACCGCGACGAGTCCGGCCCCGAGTGCCACGGACCGGCACAGCACCGTGGAGGCGGCGGCGCCCCGGACGCCGTAGAGGTGGATGAAGAGCGGGTCGAGGGCCAGGATCAGGCCGTTGGACAGCAGGGCGAGCCGCAGCGGGGTTCTGGTGTCGCCGGCGCCCTTGAGGATGCCGTCGACGAGTTGCTGGGCGAAGAAGACGGCCATGCCGGGCATGGAGAGCGCGAAGTACGCGACGGCTAGCGGGAGGGCGGCGCCGTCGGCCCCGCCCAGCACCAGCCGGGCCAGCGGTTCGCGCCCCAGCAGACCGCCCGCCACCACCAGGGGCGTCACCAGCGCCCAGAGCGCCCAGCCGCCGCGCACGGCCGCCCGTACGGCGGCGGGGTCGCGGGCGCCCCGGGCGTGTGCGACCAGCACGGTCGTGCCGGAGCCGAAGACCAGGGCGACGCCGAGCAGCACGTTCTCCGTGGTGGTCGCCACGGCCACGGCGGCCACGGCCGGGCCGCCCAGCCGGGCGACCCAGACGGTGTTGATGATCCCGGCGGCCACGGACGCGAGGAGCGAGAGGTAGACCGGGCGGGCGAGCTGGAGGAGTTGCTTGCGGTGGGCGTTCACGGTGGCTGTCCCCCTGGGTCCGGACGAACCTCGATGCGAGCTAACTCGATTCGAGGTAGCTCGTTAAGAGGTAGCATGAGGGCTCGCGCACCCGCAAGGAGGACCATGCTGGAGCTGTCGATCCTGGGCTTCCTGGCCGAGGAGCCGCTGCACGGCTATGAGCTCAAGGAGCGGATCAAGGCGCTGACCGGCCATGTCCGGCCGGTGAGCGACGGCGCGCTCTACCCGGCGATCACACGCCTGGTCGGGGCGGGCCTGCTCGACCAGCGCACCGAGCCGGGCGCGAGCGCGGCCCCGCGCCGGATCCTCGCCCTCACCGGCAAGGGCCGCGAGGAACTGCTGGAGCGGCTGCGCCACCCGAAGCAGACCGAGATCACCGACCACGTCCGCTTCAACACGGTCCTGGCGTTCCTGCGCCACCTGCCCGACCGGCACGAGCAGGCCGCGGTGCTGCGCCGCCGGCTGGATTTCCTGGAGACGCCGTCGAGCTTCTTCTACGACTCCGGCAAGCCGGTCCGCGCCGAGGAGGCCGACGACCTGTTCCGCCAGGGCATGCTGCGCGTCGCCCGGGCGACGGGCGAGGCGGAACGCGCCTGGCTGCGGGAGGCCATCACACTGCTCGAACAGCCGGGCTGAGGCCGGGGGCGATCCGGTCAGGTCCGGTCACCGCACCATCGGCCGAGACGAACATGCGGCGGCCGGGTCCGCCACGCTCCGATCAGCCGAGCCGGGCTACCGCGCTGCGGCGCCGCCACACCCGATCCCCCAGGCCCGACCCACCACGCTCCACCCCCACCACACCCCAACCACCCAAGCCAGGCCCGCAGCGGCCGGGCCACCACACCCCGACCAACCGAGCCCGACCCACCACGGCCCAGCCGGCCACAGCACCGACAGCCGAGACAAGACCGCCCGCCGGCCTACCCCAGCCCACTCAGCCCACCCCAGCCCACTCAGCCCAGCTGAACCCGCAGATAGTCCCGCCACTCCTCCGTGAAGCCCTCCGGCGTCGTCCCCAGCACCTCGCGCATGGCCTCCTCCACCGCCCCGGCCCGCTTCCGGTGCTCGCCGACGGCCCGGTAGAACTCGCCCATCCGGGCTTCGCCCCAGCGGTCGGCGATCAGCCGGCACGCCGTCCAGCCGCTCTCGTAGGCCCGGGCCAGACGGCTCGCGTCGCCGGTGAAGCCGAAGTCCTTGTCGTCCGGGAGGGCGGACGGGATCTGGCCCTGGGTCACCGCGCGGGACAGTTCGGGCGCGGCCTCGCGCGGCGTACGGCCGGTGGACCGGTAGCCGACCCAGTCGGCGTAGCCCTCGGACAGCCACAGCGGGGTGGCGGGGGTGGTGTGTGCACGGGTGGCGACATGGGTGGTCTCGTGGGTGACGACGACCTGCTCGCCGAGGGTGCCCAGGAGTGCGAACGCGTCGGGGTTGACGATGACGCGGTCCGCGGGCGCGTGCGCCGGTGCGCCCGTCTCGCCGGTGGTGACCGCCGCGATCCCGCGGTAGGAGGAGGCGGGCGAGCCGAGCAGCCCCGCCATCCCCTCCAGTGACTTCGGCACGAGCAGGACGACGCGCCGGCCCCAGTCCGTGCCCCACGCGTCCGAGACGGCGGGCACCGCACGGTCGGCCAGGTCCGCGAAGCCGCGCAGCGACCGGCCGGACTGTCCGACACCGAGGACGAGGCTGCGCTCGCCCCGGACGACCTGTACCGCCCCCTGGTCCCACAACTGCTGGGCGGACTTCCTCGCGGGCCGGTCGGCGTCGACGGACCACTGCCCGTCCGTGTCGCGGCTGAGCCGCAGCGTACGGCCGGCGGTCACCGGCGCCCGGTCGTACCCCGCGACGCGGTAGCGCAGTTCGGCATCGGCGGTGGCCGTGTCGCCGGTGCGGTGCAGGCCGGTCACGCGGTAGGACCAGTCGGCCAGGGGCAGGGCGCGCAGACGGGCGAGATCCGCCCCGGTGCCCGTGCGCGCGTAGGCCCGCTCGTCGCGGTCGAGGACCGCGGCGGCCCGCCGGTCGAGGAGCCGCTGGACGTCGGCCGTGGCGCTGTCGGCGGCGGGCCGGCCCCCGCATCCGGTCAGGAAGACGAGCAGCAGTACGAGCGCCACCACCGGGGACCCCGACCTTCGACCAGCCACGTTCCCGATCGTACGGGCGCCGGGCCGCGCCGGTCAGACCCTGGTGACCGACGAGACCGGCATCATCCCGACCGGGTCGTAGCGCACGGGTGCGCCGGGGTAGGGCGCGTGGATGACCTGGCCGTTGCCCATGTACATCCCGACATGGCTGGCGTCGGACCGGTAGACGACCAGGTCACCGGGGCGCGCCTCGGACAGCGGGACCTGCCGGCCGGCGTACCGCTGGCCCTGCGAGGTGCGCGGCAGGGAGACCCCGGCCTGCGCGTACGACCACTGCGTCAGGCCCGAACAGTCGAAGCCGGAGGGGCCGTTGGCGCCCCAGATGTAGGGCTTGCCGAGCACGCTGCGGGCGGCGGCGACGGCGGCCGCTCCGCGTCCCGAGGCGGCGGTGGCGCTGCCGAGGTCGGGAATGGAGTCGCGGCCGGAGCGGGAGGCGCGGCCGAACATGTCGCGCTCGGTGTCCGGAAGGGAGTTGAGCAGCCGCCGGGCCGTGGCGAGCTTCCGCTCGACGGTCTTCTTGTGGGCGGCGACGGCCTTGCGGCTCTTCTCCAGTTCGCGGAGCTTGCCGGCGGCCTCCTCGCGGTCCTGGGCGAGTTCGCGCATGGCCTCCTGGAGCTCCTTCAGCTCGCCGGCCTGGTGGGCCGTGATGCGGTCCAGCCGGGACGCCTTGTCGAGGTAGTCGTCCGGGTCGTCGGAGAACAGCAGGGCGAGGGACGGGTCGATGCCGCCCGAGCGGTACTGGGCGCCGGCGAGCGAACCGAGCGACTCCCGCATGGAGTTGATGCGCTGCTGCTGCCGGGCGATCCGGTCCCGGGCGGTGCGGACCTCGTCACGCAGTTCGTCGGCGCGCTCGTCGGCCTCGTTGTAGGCCTCGGTCGCCTTCTCGGCCTGCTCGTAGAGGCGGTCCACCTCGGCCCGGGTGTCGTCGTACGGTGCGGCCGCGGCCGGTACCGCGCCCAGGGCGGCGGCCGCGACGGAAAGGAAGCTGACCGCGACACTGGCGCCCCGGTCGAACCCGGACGGTGCAAGGCGGCGATGGGACCCCACGGGAAGCCGCTCTCCTTCCGCTGACGGACTAGGAAACGCGGCAGACAGTAGCCCCGCGACGGGGGGCCGCCAACGACCATCCGTGGGTACGCGGCACGACGCCCCGCCACTGACGCAGGTCACTGGCGGGGCGTGGGCTCAGTCGAAGTTGTCGCGATTCGCCCGAACGGCGGACACGGTGTCCTGATCTCGGAGTCGCCGGAGGCCCGTCGGGGTCGTCGTGCGGAACGTCAGACGCGGACGCCGAACATGAACGGGCCGCCGATGGTGTCCATCGACTCGTAGCGGACGACCGTGCCGGTGCGCGGGGCGTGGATGATCTGCCCGTTGCCGGCGTAGAGGCCGACGTGGTGCAGGTCGTTGAAGAAGAAGACCAGGTCGCCGACCTTGAGCTGGCTGACCGAGTAGATCTTGGTGCCGATCTGCGACTGCGCCTCGGAGGTACGCGGGATCTGGACGCCGGCCGCGGCGTAGGCCCGGGAGGTGAGGCCGGAGCAGTCGAAGGAGCTCATGCCGGTGGCGCCGTAGACGTACGGCTTGCCGAGCTGGCTCTGGGCGAAGGCGAAGGCCGCGGCGGCCCGGCCCGAGCCGGGCGGGACGTCGGCGGTGATGGCGTCGCGCTCGCTGGTCCGGCTGGCGCGGTCCTGCTCGGCGGCGAGAGCCGCCTTCTCGGCGGCGGTGAGGCTGTTGAGCAGCTTCTGCGCGGAGGCGAGCTTGCCCTGGACTTCCTTCTTCTTCTTGCCGAGTTCGGTGCGGGTGGAGGCGAGGTCCTTGAGCTTCTCGGACGCCTCGGCGCGCTCCTGGGCGAGTTCGCGCTGCTTCTCCTGGACCTTCTTCAGCGCCTCGACCTGCTGGCTGCTCAACTGGTCGAGCGTGGAGGCCTTGTCGAGGTAGTCGTCCGGGTTGGCGGAGAGGAAGAGCTGGACGGAGGGGTCGATGGAGCCGGTCCGGTACTGCGACGCGGCCGCGAGACCCAGGCTGTCGCGCAGCTCGTTGAGCTCCTCCTGGCCGCGGGCGACGTTGTCCTGGATGGTGGAGATCTCCTTCTGGAGCTTCTCCTGCTTCTCCTTGGCCCCGTTGTACTTCTCGGTGGCCTGCTCCGCCTCTTCGTAGAGCTTGTCGACCTTGGCCTTGACCTCGTCCTTGCTCGGCTTCTCGCTGGGAGCGGCGTTGGCGGCCTGCGAGCTGAAGGCGACGGCAGCGGCAGCGGCGGTGGTCAACACGGTCACACGTGCGCGGCTCGGCTGCTTGGGACGACGGTGGGACGCCACGGGTGACAAGCTCCTTCTCGGCCCCTCCGCCGTCGCTCCCAGTGAGCGATCACCCGAGCGGAGGTTCGGGGCCTGACCCTAGTGACCTTCCTGTGATCAGTTCAAATCCTCAGATGAAAAATTCCGCCCCAACGGTCATTCTTTGCACGGGACTCACAGGCTGTGCGGTGAACTTGACCGTACGTCGCGTGAAGGTCCCGCCAATTCGGGCATCACGCCCGGAAGTTACGCATGGGGCGTACGCCCTTTAGAGCCCGGAACGGCCGCTAGCCACGCGAAAGGCGCTTCAGCAGCATCGCCGAGGCCACGGGGCGGGCGCCCGCGCGGGCGACGCCGTCGGCGACCTCGCGGTCGGTGGAGGCCACGATGACCGGCCGGCCGGGCGGTTCGGCGCGCACCAGCTGGCGGATGAGCTCGTCGGCGGTGACGCCCGGCTTCGAGAACAGCACCCGCACCCCGCGCGGCGGCGCGAGCAGTACCGGCGCGGCCAGTTCGGCCCCGTCGAAGACGCACGTCACCTCGGCGCCGCTCTGCGCCGCCAGTTGCGAGAGCTGCCCCAGCAGCCGCAGGCGCTGCTTCTCCAGCGGCATCTGCGGATAGCCGGTCTTGGTGACGTTGTAGCCGTCGACGACCAGATGGGCCTGCGGCAGCGCCAGCAGCTGGTCCAGGACCTGCGGATCGTTCTCGGACAGGGCGCGGGCGGCGATGTCCTTGGGGCTCATCCGGCCCGGCTCGACGGCGTCCACGGTCTCGGCGGGCCGGACCGACACCGGCGGCAGGGCCAGCTCGCGCCGGAGCCCCTGGGTGGCGTCCAGCAGGGTGTCCAGCAGCAGCCGTACCCGCATGTCCTCGACGCTGCGGCCCTCGCGTGCCGCCCGGCGTGCCGCCTCCAGGGCGGCCTCGGTCTCGCCCAGCCGCCCCTTGAGCCGCCGGGTCTCGCTCTCGGCGGCGGACACCTGGGCCTGCCCCTCGGCGCGGACGGCCTCGATCTCGCCGTGCGCCTTGCGCAGGGCGGCCTCGCCGCGCTTGACGTCGCTGAGGGCGGCGCGGAGCTTGCGGTGCAGCGACTCGGCTTCCTTCTTGGCCGATTCCAGCTCCGTGCGCAGCCGCTCCGTCTCGGCCCTGGTGTGGTCACGGGCCCGGGCCAGCTCGGCGCGCAGCCGCTCCAGCTCGGCCCGGTTCTCCTCGTCGACCCGCTCGGCGTCGGCCCGCAGGGCCTCCTCGCCGGCGGCGGTCACGAGCTTCACCCAGCCGGGGGGCCGCAGTACATAGGCCGCGGCCGCCACGTCGAGCGGATCCGCGGCCGGGGGCGGGGAGCCTGAGTCGAGGGCGCCGGTCAGTTCCGGCTGGGCCTCTCTGAGCTTCTCCCCGATGCGCTGCCGGAACAGCGGGTCGGTCTCCAGCGCCGCGGCCATGGCGTTGCCGGCGAACTTGGCCCGGCGGTTCGGGGCGAACCGGGCGTACTGCCTGAGCTGCGCGGGCAGCTCGCCGACCGTCAGCGAACCGAAGCCGTCGGAGACGATCTGGACGACCCTGCGGCGCACGCCGTCGGGCAGCGGACGGTCGAGCACCTCGGCGGCGCCGTCGCCCGGCCCCCCGCCCGTGGTCTCCACCATCCGTCACACCCCAATGCCTGTGCGGGGCCAGCTCCCCTCAGGAGCCGGCACCCGGCCTGTCCACGAGTTCCACCTGGTCCACCGCGTTGCACCAGCGGCAGCGCACCGACTCGATGGTCTCACTGAGCACCTCGCGCTCCTCGACCTTCGGCTCTCCGGCCAGGTCGAGGTGGACGTACTCGACGACCTTCGACGAGCGGGTCACGTCGAACCTCGTGAGATTGCCGCAGAGGGCGCAGCGCCACCGCGTCGAGGCGGTCGGCAGGGGAACCGTCATCGTGGCCTGTTCTCTTTCCTTCTAGTGTCCGCGACGCCACCGGCATCCCCGGTGCGTGTGGCTCGTAACCCTACGGCCTGGCGGGTCCTCGCCGCCCACGCGTCCACGGCGGCGAGGCGGTCTGTGCGGTTGCGTCCGGTTACGTCATGCTCTGTGTTCATGATCCGCAAGTGGAGTGCGTCGATCGTCCGGGCCGGCAGGTCGGTCCGGGGGTCGTCGGCGCCGGTGACGTACTCACTGATCGCCCTGTGCTGCGCGGTCTTCCTGGCCGGGCCCGCCTCGGGCCTGAGTCCGGCGTACGGCACGGGCGACGACCTGCTCGCCGCGCAACGGGCCTATTTCCGGCACTGGGGCGTGATCCCCGCAGAACTGTTCGAGGGGTCCGCCGGAGCGGCCCTCACCCCCGCGACGGCCCTGTTCGTCCACGGCAGCTGGGTGCACCTGCTCGGCAACATGCTGTTCCTCTACGTCTTCGGGGCGATGACCGAGGAACGGATGGGCCGGGTGCAGTTCATCCTGTTCTACGTCGGCTGCGGCTATCTGGCCCTGCTGGGCTACGCCGTCGCCAACGCGGACGCCGAGCAGTCCCTGGTCGGTGCCTCGGGGGCGATCTCGGCGGTCCTCGGTGCGTTTCTCTACCTGTTCCCGCGGGCCAGGGTGACCAGTCTCCTGCCGTTCCTCTTCTTCCTGCCGGTGCGCTTCCCGGCCTGGATCGTGCTGCCGTTCTGGGCGGTGCTCCAGTGGCTGGCGGCGGGACGGGCCTCCGACGGCCCGGGCGTCGCCTACCTCGCCCACCTGGTGGGCTTCGGCCTCGGCTTCGGCTACGCCTCGGTCCGCTACGGCCGCCCGACCAGCCCTACTAGAGTGAAGGCCGCCCCTGCTCCGGCCCCCGAGGGAGAGAACCAGCCGTGATCACCGCGATCGTCCTCATCAAGACCAGCGTGGACCGGATCCCCGAGATCGCGGAGTCGATCGCCGCGCTGGACAACGTCAGCGAGGTCTTCTCCGTCACCGGCACCTACGACCTCATCGCGATGGTCCGGGTGAAGGAGCACGAGGACCTGGCGGAGGTCATCCCCGGCCGGATCAGCAAGATCCCCGGAGTGGAGGGGACCGACACGCACGTGGCGTTCCGCACGTACTCGCAGCACGACCTGGAGGCGGCGTTCGCGATCGGACTGGACAACTGAGGAACCGCCCCTGATCGCGGACCGGCGAACCCGGACTCCGGATGAAGAGTTCTTCATCCGCGTTTCATCATCGGCTCCGGGTTCCGGCCGCAGGATCGGGCACATGGCTTTCTCCCGTCGTATGGCGGCCCTGTCCGCCGTCGTGCTGATCCCGCTGGGCATCGCCGCGACCAGCTACGCCCTCGCGGACAGCCCCGAGGCGCCCAAGGTCCCGTCCCAGCAGGTGGAGCTGGACAACAGCTCGCCCGCGCCCACCTCCACGCTCACACCCCCCGCGACGTCCACGCCGCCGGAGCCCACGCCGGGCGGCGAGGGTGTCTCGCGGCCTCCGGTGACCGACAGCTCAGCGAGTGACGATGACGACGACGACCGCGRCCGGGGCGCATCGGACGACGGACCCGGCGACGACGACGGCGCCGGCTCTGACAACTGACGCCGGCCGCCGGCGCGTCTCCGCCCGGGTCCGCATCCTGCTCTGGCTGCTGCTCGTGATGGCGGTCGCGCTCGCCTCCGTCGCCATGACCACCCGCTCGTTCCTGCTGCGGGACGTCGACAACCGGATCAACCGCCTGCTCACCCAGGAGACCGGCGAGTTCGCCAACTTCGAGGAGCGGGGCGGGGATCCGCGGACGGGCCGGCCGTTCACCGACGCGGACCGGCTGCTGACGGTGTTCCTGGAACGGCAGAACCCCGACGCGGACGAGGAGCTGATCGGCGTCGTGACCAGGACCGACGGCAGTCTCCGGCCGCTCCGTCAGCAGCACGACGTGCCGGTCGCCCTGCCCCTGGACCGGGACGTCGACGCGCTGCGCCGCATCTTCGACTCGCCCGCGTCCTCGGGTGTGCTGCACCGGCCGAAGGGTGAGATCCGCTGGGCCAAGGTCACCGTGGCCCAGCAGGGCCGGGAGCCGGACGCCGCGTTCGTCGTCGCCTTCCATCCCGAGCGCGAGCAGGCCCGCGTGAACAGCATGTTCCGCACGCTGCTCGTCATCTCCGGGGTCGCCCTGCTGCTGACCGTCGGGATCGCCTGGGCGGTCGCCGGGCGGATCCTCAGACCCGTGCGGGTGGTGCGCACCGCGGCGGCGCAGCTCACCGAGCAGGACCTCACCCGGCGGATCCCGGTGCACGGCAACGACGACATAGCGGCTCTCGCCGACACGTTCAACGGCATGCTCGACCGGCTGGAGCGGGCCTTCGCCGCCCAGCGCGAGTTCGTCGACGACGCGGGCCACGAGCTGCGCACACCCATCACCATCGTGCGCGGCCACCTGGAACTGATGGGCGACGACCCGGCCGAACGCGAGGAGACCGTCCGGCTGGTGACCGACGAGCTGGACCGGATGAGCCGCATCGTCGAGGACCTGCTGCTGCTCGCCAAGGCCGAACGTCCCGACTTCGTCTCCCCCGAGCCGGTCCAGGTCGCCGAACTCACCGCCGATGTCTACGTCAAGGCCCGCACGCTCGGCGAACGCGACTGGCAGCTCGCCGAGGTCGCCGACCTGGAGGCCGAGCTGGATCCGCAGCGGATCACCCAGGCCATGGTGCAGCTCGCGCAGAACGCCGTGCAGCACACCACGCCCGGCCAGACCATCCGCATCGGCTCCCGCACCGACGGCCCGCACCTGGAGCTGTACGTCGCCGACTCAGGGCCCGGTGTGCAGCCCCAGGACACCGAGGTGATCTTCGAACGCTTCCGGCGCGGCACGGCCCGCCGCGGTGCCCGGGGCTCCGGCGCCGGGCTGGGACTGTCCATCGTCAAGGCGATCGCCGAGGGGCACCGGGGCCGGGTACGGCTCCACGCCACCCCCGGGGGCGGCGCCACCTTCGCCCTCGTTCTGCACGCACCCCGGGCACCGGAAGGGGATCCCACGTGAACCGCATCCTCATCGTCGAGGACGAGGAGCGCATCGCCTCCTTCGTGGAGAAGGGCCTGCGCTCCAACGGCTTCACCACGACCGTCGTCACCGACGGCGACGCGGGCTACGAGTACGCCCTGACCGGCGGCTTCGACCTCGTCGTCCTGGACATCGGACTGCCCGGCCGGGACGGCTTCACGATCCTGCGCGAGCTGCGCGAGGCGCGGGTGACGGTGCCGGTGATCGTGCTGACCGCGCGGGACTCCGTACGGGACACGGTGGCCGGTCTGGAGGGCGGCGCCGACGACTGGATGACCAAGCCGTTCCGCTTCGAGGAGCTGCTGGCCCGGGTGCGGCTGAGGCTGCGGACGGCCGCGCGGGCACCGGAGGTGACGGTCCTCAGATCCGGTTCCCTGAGCCTGGACCTGCGCACGCGCCGGGCCCGCTCCGGGGAACGCACGGTCGACCTGACGGCCCGTGAGTTCGTGCTGCTGGAGCTGTTCCTGCGGCATCCCGGGCAGGTGCTGTCCCGGGAGCAGATCCTGTCCCATGTGTGGGGGTACGACTTCGACCCGGGGTCCAACATCGTGGACGTCTACGTGCGGACACTGCGCAAGAAGCTGGGTGCGGAGCGGGTGGAGACGGTACGCGGGATGGGATACCGGCTGCCCACGGGCGCTGGCTGAGGGACAGGGTGAAGTTCCTTTCATTTTCGGCTCATCGACGGCTCACCCCCCGGGTGAATCCTCGATGACGTGACGCTGAACCTCCGCTCCACCACCGCTCTGTGCGCGGCACTGACCGTCTGCCTCCTGCTCGCGGTCCCCGGGAACGTCCCGGGACTCGGCGCCGACGCCCGCTTCACGCTCGCCGTGTTCGTACTGGCGACCTGCGCCTGGATCGGGACGTCGATCGACGACACCTACATCGCGCTGGGCGCCGGGCTCGCGCTCACGGTGACCGGCGTGATCAGCAGCGACACCCTGTTCGGAACGCTCGGTGATGCCACGGTGTGGCTGCTGATCTGCGCGTTCGTACTGGCGGCCGCGGTGAGCCGGACCGGGCTCGCGGGTCGGGCGGCGGTGTTCCTGGTCAGCGGGGCGCGCACGGTACGGCAGCTCGTGCACCTGACGACGGCGGCCCTGGTCGTCACGGCGTTCGCGGTGCCCGCCACCTCCGGCCGGGCCGCGCTCGCCCTGCCGGTGTTCCTCGCCCTCGCCAAGGTCCTCGCCGACCGGAAGCGACTGGTCGTGATGCTGGCGCTGCTGTTCCCGACCGTGATCCTGCTGTCGGCGGTGGCGACCCTGATCGGCGCCGGCGCACATCTGATCACCGTGTCGGTGCTGTGGGAGGCGACCGGACAGCACATCGGCTTCACGGAGTGGCTGCTGCTGGGCCTGCCGCTGGCCGTGGCCTCCTCGCACCTGGCCGCCGAGCTGGTCCTGCTGACGACGACCCGGCGGGCGGACCGCCGCGGCCCGGTCCACATCACCCCCGAGCAGATCCAGCGGCACAACGAGCAGCCGGTCACCGGCCCCTGGAGCCAGGCCGAGAAGCGCTGCGCCCTGCTCATGGCCACGGTGGTGCTGTTGTGGTGCAGCGAGCCGCTGCACCGCGTGCCGCCGGCGCTGGTGGCGCTGATCGGCGCCGTCATCGCCTCCTCGCCCGCCCTCGGCACCGTGCGCCTGAAGGACGCGCTGAAGACCGTCCCCTGGTCGCTGCTGCTGTTCATGGCGGCGACGATGGCGATGGGTGTCGCGCTCACCGACTCGGGAGCGGCGAAGTGGCTGGTCTCCGGGCTGCCGACGGGTGCGGCCCCGGTGGTGTTCCTGGCGGTCGTGATCGCGGTCAGCACGGCCGCCCACCTGGTCCTCCAGTCCCGCTCGGCCCGCTCCTCCGTCCTGGTCCCGCTCGTCGTGGCCGCCGCCGCCGGCGTCGGCGTCAACCCGGTCGCCGCCGCGCTCGCCTCCACCGCCGCCGCCGGCTTCTGCCACACGCTGCCCGCCTCCGCCAAGCCGGTCACGCTCTTCGCGCAGATCCCCGGCACTCCCACCTACACACCGCGCGATCTGCTGCGGCTGTCCGCCTTCCTGGCCCCGCTGACCGCCGCGCTCGTGCTGCTCTTCGCCGTCGCGGTGTGGCCGCTGCTCGGCATCTCCGTCACCCGTTAAGGAGCCCCACCCATGCTGACCCGTGTCGTCGTAGCCCCCAGTGGCTTCAAGGAGTCCCTGTCCGCGGAGGCCGCCGCCGACGCCATCGCCGCCGGTGTACGCCGTGTCCTGCCCGACGCCGAGCTCGACCTCGTCCCGCTGGTGGACGGCGGCGAGGGCACGGCCGTCGCCCTGGCCGCCGCGACCGGGGGCCGGATCGTCACCGTGCCCGCCACCGGCCCGGTCGGGGAGACCATCGGCGCCCACTTCGCCCTGCTGGGCTCCGGGGACACGGCCGTCGTGGAGATGGCGGCGGTCGCGGGCCTCTCCCTCGTCCCGCGCGACCTGCGCGACCCGGGCGCCACCACCACGTACGGCGTCGGCGAACTGATCCGCTCCGCGCTCGACCGGGGCGTGAGGCGGATCCTCGTCGGCTGCGGCGACTCGGGCACCTCCGACGGCGGCGCGGGCGCGCTCCAGGCGCTCGGGGCCCGGCTGCTGGACGAGCAGGGCGAGGAACTCCCGGTCGGCGGCCGGGAGTTGACGCGGCTGCACCGCATCGACCCGAGGGGCCTGGACACCCGCCTGGCGGACGTGGAGCTGCTCGTCGCCTGCAACCCGTACAACGTGCTGTGCGGTGAACGGGGCGTGGCCCGGGTGTTCGGACCGCAGAAGGGCGCGACGCCCGAGCAGGTCGAGCAGCTGTCGGCCGGGCTGGAGAACTGGGCCTTCGTCCTCACCCGCGACGTCGCCGTCCCGGACACCAACCTCCGGTACGGTCCCGGAACCGGGGCCTCCGGCGGCCTGGGCGCCGGCCTCGCCGCCCTCGGCGCCCGCCTCCTGCCCCGCTTCGACGTGCTGCTGGACCACCTCGACCTGGACGCCCGGCTGGCCGGCGCCGACCTGGTGATCACCGCCGAGGGCGCCCTGGACCACCAGACGCCGCGCGGCAAGGTCCCCGCCGAGGTGGCCCGCCGGGCCAAGCTCTACGGCCGCCCGGTCCTGGCCCTGGCGGGCACGCTCGGGGAGGGCGCGCACGAGGTGCCGGGCGTGGACGCGTTCAGCGGCATCCTGCCGGCGCCGATGGCCTTGGCTCAGGCCCTGGTCCGGGCGAGCGAACTGCTCACGGACGCCACCGAGCGGGCCCTGCGGATGATCGTCCTCGGCACCCGGCTACCCCTGGTCTCCGACCCGGCCGTTCAGGCCGACGTGTCCGGCACGCAACGCCCGTCCTCCGTGCGGTAGTTCCACCGTGCCCCGTCCGTGACGAGCTCCTTCACGGCCCGTACGAACCGCTCCACGTGCTCGTCCGGCGTGCCCGCGCCGAAGCTCACGCGGATGGCGTTGAGGGACTTCTCGCCGGGCGCCGCCTCCGGTGCGCCGCACTCGCCCTGCGTCTGCGGGTCGCTGCCGAGCAGCGTGCGCACCAGCGGGTGGGCGCAGAAGAGACCGTCCCGGACGCCGATGCCGTACTCGGCGGAGAGGGCGGCGGCGAAGTGCGAGCTGTTCCAGCCCTCGACGACGAAGGAGAGCACACCGACACGCGGCGCGTCGTCCCCGAACAGGGACAGGAACCGCACCTGAGGGACGTCGGCGAGCCCCTCCCGCACCTTGGCGACCAGGTACTGCTCGCGGGCGACGAGCGTGTCGAAGCCGGTCTCCGTCAGCGCCTTGCAGGCGGAGGCGAGGGCGTAGGCGCCGATGACGTTGGGCGAACCGGCCTCGTGACGGGCGGCGCTGTCGTGCCACTCCACGTCCACTCCCCCGTCCGTGCACCGGGTGACCTTGCGGCTGGCGCCGCCGCCCGCGAGGTACGGCTCGGCCTCGCGCAGCCAGTCGGCCCGCCCGGCCAGCACGCCGGAGCCGAAGGGCGCGTACAGCTTGTGCCCGGAGAAGGCGACCCAGTCGACATCGAGGTCCTTGACGGACACGGGGTGGTGCGGGGCCAGTTGGGCGGCGTCGAGCACGATCCGGGCGCCGTGGGCGTGCGCGGCCGCCGCGAGTTCCCGTACGGGCCACAGCTCGCCGGTGACGTTCGAGGCGCCGGTGACGCAGACGAGGGCCGGGCCGTGGGCGGCGCGGTCGGCAAGGGCGCGCTCCAGCGTCTCGACGGCCTGGCGGGGGCTGCGCGGGGCGTCGAGGTAGGTGACGCGGGCGTCGCGCCAGGGCAGCAGGGCGGCGTGGTGCTCGGTCTCGAAGACGAAGACCTGGCAGCCGGCCGGGAGCGCGGCGGCGAGGAGGTTGAGGGAGTCGGTGGTGGACCGGGTGAAGACGACCTGGTCGCCGTCCCGGCAGTCGAGGAACTCCGCGACCGTCCGGCGGGCGTTCTCGAACAGGTCGGTCGACAGCTGGGACAGGTACCCGGCACCGCGGTGGACGCTGCCGTAGTACGGCGCGTAGGCGGCGACGTCGTCCCAGACCCGCTGGAGCGCCGGGGCGCTGGCGGCGTAGTCGAGCGCGGCGTAGGTGACCTCGCCACCGGTGACGAGCGGAACGGTGACGTCCCGGCCCAGGACGGGCAGCGGGGCACAGACGGACGGGGCGGCGGCAACGGTGGAGACGGACATGGCGGAACTCCCGTGAAGGCAGGTGGAATGCGCCCGCGAGCCGTACGGCTGCCAGCGGGGCGAAGGAGAGGAAGGGTGCGGAGGCGGGGCTCTGCGGCCCTAACGCATTCGCTGATTCACGGAAAGCTCCTCGACGACCAGGACCCCTGGTTTCGTGAGGGGTCCGCGCTTGCCACAGACCTCGCTGCCTGCGGCCTGGTCTTCACCCGGGGCACCCCGCCACGGACGGAGGGTTGCCGGACAGTCGGCCGGGGCCTCATGACTGTCACTCATGACCTGGAAAGGAACCTACGAGAACGATCGAGATCCCGCAACCCGCGTCCGGATTGCGGGACACCCCGCGCTACGCGTTGCTCGCCGCCACCCACCGCTCCAGGGTCCGCTTGGCAGCGCCGGAGTCGATCGATTCGGCCGCCTTCGCCATGCCGGCGCGGATCTGCTCGGCCAGCGGCCCCTGGCCGGGATCGAGGGCCACCAGGGCAGCCGCCGAGTTCAGCAGGACCGCGTCCCGCACCGGGCCCGTCTCGCCGTCCAGCAGACGGCGGGCGACCTCCGCGTTGTAGGAGGCGTCCGCGCCCCGCAGCGCCTCCACGGGGACGAGTTCGATGCCCACGTCGCGCGGGTCGAAGGCCTCCTCGGTCACCTTGCCGTCGCGGACGACCCACACCCGGGACGTGGCGGTGGTGGTCAGTTCGTCGAGGCCGTCGTCACCCCGGAAGACCAGGGACGAGTGGCCGCGCTCGGCGAAGACGCCCGCGACGATGGGTGCCATGCGCGGATCCGCGACACCGACGGCCTGGGCGCGTACCTTCGCGGGGTTGGTCAGCGGACCGAGGACGTTGAAGATCGTCCGGATGCCCAACTGGCCACGGGCCGCGCCCGCGTGGCGCATCGCCGGGTGGAACTTCGCCGCGAAACAGAAGGTGATCCCGGCGTCCTCGGCGACCTGGGCCACCTTGTGCGTCGGCAGCTCCAGATTGACGCCGAGCTTCTCCAGCACGTCCGACGCCCCGGACGCCGAGGACGCCGCGCGGTTGCCGTGCTTGACGACCTTCGCGCCCGTGCCGGCGATGACGATCGCCGACATCGTGGAGATGTTGACGGTCTTCGCCCCGTCGCCGCCCGTGCCGACGATGTCGACGGCGGGGCCCGGCACCTCGATCACGTTCGCGTGCTCGTACATCGCCCGGACGAATCCGGCGATCTCCTCGACGGTCTCGCCCTTGGCCCGCAGCGCCACCACGAACCCGGCGATCTGCGCGTCCGTCGCCTCACCGCGCATGATCAGGTCCATCGCCCACGCGGTGTCGTCGGCGGTCAGGTCCCGGCGGTCCAGCAGACCGTTCAACAGCAGGGGCCAGGAGCGGCCCGCCGCGGTGTCGCCTCCAGCGGGGATCACAGCGCTCATAAGCCGCTCCAGGGTCAGGCGTCCCGCACTGCGGGACGAGAGTCTCAACGAGGTCCACCCTATCCAGCCACAGGGCACGGCGAAGGGCCCCGTCCGAACACCGGACGGGGCCCTTTGCGTGGCGTGGCGAAGCAGTGATCAGTGGTGGCCGTGGCCGCTCGTGATCTCCCGGTACTCCTCGGCGGTCGGCTTCGGGATCTGGGCTCCCTCGCCGTAGTAGGACTCGCTGAGCTTGGCGCGCAGCTTCTCGGAGCCCGTCACCTTGCGCTCGACACCGTTCTCGTCGACCGTCGGGCCGATCTCGGCCGGCTGGTACTGCTCGTGCGCCGTGAGCGTGTACATCTGCTCCTGGCTGAGCGGCTCGTGCACCTCGATGAACTCACCGTGCGGCAGGCGCTTGATGATGCCGGTCTCGCGACCGTGCAGCACCTTCTCCCTGTCCCGGCGCTGGAGGCCGAGGCAGATCCGCTTGGTGATGATGAACGCGATGACCGGACCGGCGAAGAACCCGATCCGGACGAACCAGGTGACCGCGTTGATCGACAGGTGGAAGTGGGTGGCGACGATGTCGTTGCCACCGCCGATCAGCATGATCATGTAGCCGGTGACCCAGGCGACACCGAAGGCGGTGCGCGTCGGGGCGTTGCGCGGCCGGTCCAGGATGTGGTGCTCGCGCTTGTCCCCGGTGACCCACGACTCGATGAACGGGTAGAGGGCGATGATCCCGAGGAAGAGACCGAACAGCACCAGCGGGATGAACACGCCCAGGACGAGCGTGTGACCCCAGAAGTTGATCTCCCAGCCAGGCATCGCCCGGACCAGACCCTCGGCGAAGCCCATGTACCAGTCGGGCTGTGCACCCGTCGAGACCTGGTCGGGCCGGTAGGGGCCCAGGACCCAGATGGGGTTGACGGTCGCGATGCCGGCGATGGCCGAGATGACACCGAAGACCAGGAAGAAGAAGCCTCCGGCCTTGGCCATGTAGACCGGCAGCAGCGGCATGCCGACGACGTTCTTGTTGGTCCGGCCGGGACCCGCGAACTGCGTGTGCTTGTGGTAGAAGACCAGGATCAGGTGGCCGACCACGAGCCCGAGCATGATGCCCGGCAGCAGCAGGATGTGGATCGAGTAGAACCGGGCGACGAAGTCGGTACCCGGGAACTCCCCGCCGAACAGGAACATCGAGATGTACGTGCCGACGATCGGCATGGACAGGATCGCGCCCTGGGTGAAGCGGACACCGGTGCCGGAGAGCAGGTCGTCCGGGAGCGAGTAGCCGGTGAAACCGGTGAACATGCCCAGGACGAACAGCAGGAAGCCGAACAGCCAGTTGATCTCACGCGGCTTGCGGAACGCGCCGGTGAAGAACACGCGCATCATGTGCACGAACATGCCGGCGAGGAAGATGATCGCCGCCCAGTGGTGGATCTGCCGGATGAGCAGACCGCCGCGGACGTCGAAGCTGATGTCCAGGGTGGAGGCGAACGCCTCCGACATCAGCTGCCCCTGGAGCGGGACGTAACTGCCGTGGTACTCCACCTCGTTCATCGACGGGTGGAAGAACAGCGTCAGGTACACACCCGTCAGGATGATGATGATGAAGCTGTAGAGGCAGATCTCACCCAGCATGAAGGACCAGTGGTCCGGGAAGATCTTGCGCATGTTGGCCTTGGCCAGGGAGTAGATCCCGAGTCGGCCGTCGGCCCAGTCGGCGACCCGCTCTCCGGCGGGTGCCTTGCGGCGGTCTTGTGCAGTGCTCATCCGCGCTCCCAGAAAGCAGGGCCGACGGGCTCTTCGAAGTCGCCGAGCGCCTCGAGGTAGCCCTCGTCGTTCACGCCGATGCGGAGCTGCGGCAGGGCGTGACCAGCGGGACCGAAGATCACTCGGGCACCGTCGGAGAGGTCGAAGGTGGACTGGTGGCAGGGGCAGAGCACGTGGTGCGTCTGCTGCTCGTACAGGGAGATCGGGCAACCGACGTGGGTGCAGATCTTCGAGTAGGCGACGATGCCCTCGTGCGACCACTCGAGCTCGCGCTTGTCCTTGATGTTCTCCGGCTGGATGCGGACGATCATCAGGGCGGCCTTGGCGATCTCGTTCTGGAACTCGTGGTCGTGCTCCTCCAGGCCCTCGGGCTTGGCGAAGGTCAGCGAACCGACCGCGACGTCCGAGGGACGCAGCGGCTCGTTCGTGTTCATGTTCACGAGCAGCTTGCCCCTGGACCAGAGCGTGTGACGCAGCTTCTCCTCGGGCAGCGGGCCGAGGTCGCGCAGCAGCACGACACCGGAGAGCGGCACCAGCGTGAGCGCGCCGAACATGGTGTTGCGGATCAGCTTGCGGCGGCCGAGCGCGGACTCCTTGGCGCCCTGCTTGAAGTCCGCGAAGACCTTCTCGCGGACCTCGGGCTCCGCCTCGATCGGGTGCCGCTCGTCGGCGATCTCCACGTCCGACATCAGGGTGCGGGCCCAGTGGACGGCGCCCGCGCCGATGCAGAACAGCGCGATGCCGAGCGTCATGCCCAGCGCGAAGTTCAGCGCGCTGATGTGGCCCAGCGGGAAGATGTAGACCGACCTGTCGACCGGGATCGCCACGAACGCGGCGATGAAGGCGATGGTGGCCAGCATCGACACCGTGAACATCAGGGCTACCGAGCGCTCGGACCGCTTGGCGGCCCGCTCGTCGACGTCCTGGATCCGGTGCTCGTGGGGAGGCAGGCCCGGGTCGGCGAACGGGTGCTCGTCCTTGGGGCTCAGCGCCCCGTGCCCGTGCTCGTCATGTCCTGCGGTCTGCTCGGACTGCTCGGCAGGCAGGTTCTCTTCGGGAATCTCTTGGCTACTCATGACTTCTTGGCCTTTGCGGTCCGGGCGGCGACCCACACGGCGACGGCGATCAGCCCGCCGAGACCGAAGATCCAGCCGAACAGACCCTCGCTGACCGGCCCGAGGCCGCCGAGCTCGAGACCGCCGGGGCTCTCGGACTTGCTGCTGTTGACCGCGTCCAGGTACGCGATGATGTCCTTCTTGTTCTCCTCCGACAGCGTGGTGTCGGGGAAGGACGGCATGTTCTGCGGGCCGGTCTCCATGGCCTCGTAGATGTGCTTCGGGCTGACGCCCTCGAGGTCCGGTGCGTACTTGCCGTGCGTCAGCGCGCCGCCCTTGCCGGTGAAGTTGTGGCACTGCGCGCAGTTGGTGCGGAACAGCTCACCGCCCTTGGCGATGTCGGCGCCCTGGGGGCCGTACTGCTCCTCGGTCGGAATGGCGGGCCCGGCGCCCAGCGAGGCGATGTAGGCCGCGAGCTGGTCGATCTCGGCCTGGCTGTAGATGTTCTTCTTCTTGGGGACCTGCGGGCCCTGGGAGGTGGCGGCCGGCATACGGCCGGTGCCCACCTGGAAGTCCACGGCCGCGGCGCCCACGCCTACCAGGCTCGGCCCGTCGGAGGTGCCCTGACCGCCGGTGCCGTGGCAACTGGCGCAGCCGACCGAGTAGAGCTTCTTGCCCTCCTCGATGGTGAGGGACTGGGCGGTTTCGTCGGCCTCAGCCTTGCTCGTGGGTGCGAACACGGCGTACAGCCCCCCGCTGAAGAGCAGCGCGAGGAGTAGGACGACGACCGCCGCCAACGGGTGGCGTCGTCGTGCGGAGAGCTTTTTCACGGATTACCCCGGTGTCAGGATCTTCTGCGTCGGTGCTTCTGGGATGCGTGCCTCGTCGGGCGCGCGCTGCGGTCCCGCTACTTGATCATGTAGATCGTGGCGAAGAGGCCGATCCAGACGACATCGACGAAGTGCCAGTAATAGGACACGACGATCGCGGCGGTCGCCTGCTCGTGGGTGAACCTCCGGGCCGCGTAGGTCCGGCCCAGGACCAGCAGGAAGGCGATGAGACCGCCCGTCACATGCAGGCCGTGGAAGCCGGTGGTCAGGTAGAACACCGAGCCGTACGGGTCGGAGGACAGGGACAGGCCCGCGTCCTTGACCAGCTCGGTGTACTCGAAGACCTGACCGCCGATGAAGATCGCACCCATCACGAACGTGACGATGAACCACATCCGCAGCTTCTTCACGTCACCGCGCTCGGCGGCGAAGACGCCGAGCTGGCAGGTGAGCGAGGAGAGCACCAGGATGGTGGTGTTCGCCGCCGAGAACGGGAAGTTGAGATGGCCGGCCATCTCCTTCCAGTGATCGGGACCCGTCACCGATCGCAGGGTGAAGTACATCGCGAAGAGGGCCGCGAAGAACATCAGCTCGGAACTCAGCCAAATGATGGTTCCGACGCTGGTGAGGTTCGGCCGGTTGACCGACGGGTGCGCGTGCCCGGTTTCTACTGTCGTTGCTGTCGCCACGACCGACATTATGTCGGTCGCTTATCCCGCCCTCACTCCGGGGGGTGCCGTTCGGAGTGTCTAAGCCGGTCGTACCGGTGTTGACGTGGTGTTCAAGGGAGTAGCATCCGGCCCAACGGGCCTGTCCTTACGACGCTGACGTCACGGAGGAACAATGCAGCCGACCGCCACGGTGCTGGTCTACAGCGACGACTCCACCACCCGCGAGCAGGTGCGGCTCGCCACGGGACGCCGGCCGGCGCCGGACGTTCCCTTGGTGGAGTTCGTGGAGTGCGCGACTCCGGGGGCGGTGCTCAAGGAGTTGGACCGGGGTGGGATCGACGTCTGTGTGCTGGACGGTGAGGCCGTGCCGATGGGGGGCATGGGGCTGTGCCGGCAGATCAAGGACGAGGTGTTCGACTGTCCGCCGGTGTTGCTGCTCATCGGGCGGCCGCAGGACGCGTGGCTGGCGACCTGGAGTCGGGCTGAATCGGCGGTGACGTTGCCGGTGGATCCGGTGGAGTTCGCTGCTGCCCTGGCTTCCTTGCTGCGGGAGAGGGCGGCTTTGAACGCCTAGGAGCTCGGAGGTTCCTCCTCGTCGGCGGGTGCGGGTGGTCTGTGGCTTGTCGCGCAGTTCCCCGCGCCCCTGAGGGCGTTCAGGCGCTCTGGGGCCTCAGACGGGCCCTGTCCGCCGGTGTGGGGCCCTCCGGGGTGCCGGCTGTCAGGGCGCTGCCCGTGCGCCACTGCTTCCACTCGAGGTTCCAGTCGCCGAAGCCGTTGCCGAAGGCAGGCATCGAGTCGCCGCCGGAGTTTATGACCTTGACGATGTCGCCCTCGCGGATGTTCTCGTAGAACCACGCGGCGTTCTCGGTGCTCATGCCGGTGCAGCCGTGGCTGACGTTGGCGTAGCCCTGGGAGCCGACGGACCAGGGGGCGGCGTGGACGTACTCGCCGCTGTTGGTGACCCGCACGGAGTGGTGGACGATCAGGTCGTAGAAGTCCGAGGCGCCGATGCTGGCGCTGGTCATCCGGACGGTGCCTTCCTTGGCCAGGACGACCTTGACGCCGTTGCGGGTGTCGTAGCCGGGCATGCCCGTGGTGACCGGGATCTGCCGGACGATCTCGTCGTTCTTGTAGACGGTCATCTGGTGGGCCGCGGCGTCGGTGACGGCTATGACCTTGTCGGCGGTGTTGATCGTCAGCGGCTTGGCCTTGCCGCCCCGCACACGGTCGCCGATCTTGATGCCCTCCAGGTTGCTGCGGACCTGGATGGTGGCCTGCGCGGGCCAGTAGTCCTTCGGGCGGTAGTGGAGCTTCTTGTCGTCCACCCAGTGCCAGGCGCCGTCCGTGGCGGGCATGGAGGAGACCTTGAGAGCCCGTTCGACGACGGCCCGCTGGGATCTGTCCTTGACGGGCCGGCTCAGCTCGGCCGTGATGGGCTGGCCGACGCCGTAGGTGCCCGCCTTGGGGCCGAAGGTGACGTCCAGGCGCTTCTGGGTGGTGGGCTTGCCGGTGTCGAAGGTCAGGACCTTGCGGCCGGGCGCCCCGTCCTCGTCCTCGGTGCTGACACGGACCGTGTAGCTGGCGTTGGCGGCGAGCGGTGAGGTGCTGTGCCAGCGGCGGCCGTCGGCGGCGAGTTCGCCGGCCACGTAGCGGCCGGCGGCGTCGTGGGCCGTGACGTCCGTGATGCGCCCGTCGGAGTCCTCGGCGACCACTTCCAGGGGCTTGTCCGGGTCGGCCTTCTCGCGGCCCTCCAAGGGGGCGTTGAAGGAGATCTGGTCCGCCGCGTCGTAGGGGCGGTGGGAGAGGGGGTTGCCGTCCGAGCCGCAGGCGGTGATGCCCGCGCAGAGGGCTATCACCAGCAGCGTGCAGCTGACGACGGTGCGGGGGCGGGAGATCGCTGTGTGGCTCATGGCCTCACGCTAGGAAGCCGCGTCAACTGCGGCACGCCGGGTGACTCGTACGAGTGACACGTATTACGGCAAAAGCAGGGGCCCGGACGCTCCTTGCGGAGTGTCCGGGCCCTGAAGAGCTCGGCTCGTGTTACTGGGTGCGGTTCTCACCGCGGTAGTACTCGAAGACCCAGCCCCAGACGCCGATCAGGATGATCGGCAGCGAGAAGTACATCAGCCACCAGCCGATCGCGATGGCCAGGAAGGCGAGGGCGCCACCGATGGCCAGCGAGAGCGGCTGCCAGCTGTGCGGGCTGAAGAACCCGACCTCGCCGGCGTCGTCCGCGACGTCCGCCTCCTTGTTGTCCTGCGCACCGACGTCGACCCGCTTGGCCGTGAAGCCGAGGTAGAAGCCGATCATGATGCACAGGCCGAAGGCCAGGAAGAGGGCCGTGGTACCGGCCGGCTCCTTCGACCACACGCCATAGACGACCGCCATGGCGAGGACGAAGACGCTCAGCCACATGAACATCTTGCCCTGGATCTTCACTTGCCGGCCTCCTTGCCACCAGCGATGGCCTTCTCGCCGTGACCGACGTTCTCGAGCTGGTCGAGGGCGGCGATCTCGGGGTGGTGCAGGTCGAACGCCGGGGATTCACTGCGGATCCGCGGCATGATGACGAAGTTGTGCCGCGGCGGCGGGCAGGAGGTCGCCCACTCCAGGGAGCGGCCGTAGCCCCACGGGTCGTCGACGCCGACCGGCTTGCCGTACTTGGCCGTCTTCCACACGTTGTAGAAGAACGGCAGGATCGACATGCCGAGCAGGAACGAGCTGATCGTCGAGATCGTGTTCAGCGCGGTGAAGCCGTCGGCCGCGAGGTAGTCCGCGTACCGGCGCGGCATGCCCTCGGCACCCAGCCAGTGCTGCACCAGGAACGTGCCGTGGAAGCCGATGAACAGCGTCCAGAAGGTGATCTTTCCGAGGCGCTCGTCCAGCATCTTGCCGGTCCACTTCGGCCACCAGAAGTGGAAGCCGGAGAACATCGCGAAGACGACCGTTCCGAAGACGACGTAGTGGAAGTGCGCCACCACGAAGTACGAGTCGGAGACGTGGAAGTCCATCGGCGGCGAGGCCAGGATGACACCGGTCAGACCACCGAAGGTGAAGGTGATCAGGAAGCCGGTCGCCCACAGCATCGGTGTCTCGAAGGACAGCGAGCCCTTCCACATGGTGCCGATCCAGTTGAAGAACTTCACACCGGTCGGGACCGCGATCAGGAAGGTCATGAAGGAGAAGAACGGCAGCAGCACACCGCCGGTGACGTACATGTGGTGCGCCCACACCGTCACGGACAGACCCGCGATCGCGATGGTCGCGCCGATCAGACCCTGGTAACCGAACATCGGCTTGCGGGAGAAGACCGGAATGACCTCGGARATGATCCCGAAGAACGGCAGCGCGATGATGTACACCTCTGGATGGCCGAAGAACCAGAAGAGGTGTTGCCACAGCAACGCGCCGCCGTTGGCGGAGTCGAAGATGTGGGCACCGAACTTGCGGTCCGCCTCCAGGGCGAACAGCGCCGCGGCCAGGACCGGGAAGGCCAGCAGGACCAGSACWCCGGTCAGCAGCACGTTCCACGTGAAGATCGGCATGCGGAACATCGTCATGCCCGGMGCGCGCATGCAGATGATCGTGGTGATGAAGTTGACCGAGCCGAGGATGGTGCCGAAGCCGGAGAAGGCCAGACCCATGATCCACATGTCGGCGCCGATGCCCGGCGAGCGGACCGCGTCCGACAGCGGGCTGTAGGCGAACCAGCCGAAGTCGGCCGCGCCCTGSGGCGTGAGGAAGCCCCCGACGGCGATGAGCGAGCCGAACAGGTACAGCCAGTAGGCGAACATGTTCAGCCGGGGGAACGCCACGTCGGGCGCGCCGATCTGGAGCGGCATGATCCAGTTCGCGAAGCCGGCGAACAGCGGCGTCGCGAACATCAGCAGCATGATCGTGCCGTGCATCGTGAACGCCTGGTTGAACTGCTCGTTCGACATGATCTGCAGACCAGGCCGGGCGAGCTCGGCGCGCATGAACAGCGCCATCACGCCACCGATGACGAAGAACGCGAACGACGTCACCAGGTACAGCGTGCCGATCGTCTTGTGGTCCGTCGTCGTCAGCCACTTGACCACGACACTGCCGCGGTTCTGGCGCCTGACCGGCAGCTCGTCCTGGTAGTGGGACCCTGCTGCCGCGGCACCCTGGGGTTCGTTGAGGATGCTCACAGGTTGTTCGTCTCCCGGTTCTTCTCGTGGCTCGTCTGCGCGATGCCGGCGGGAACATAACCGGTCTGCTGCTTGTCCACGAGGTCCTTGAGGTGCTGCTCGTAGCGCTCGGGGGAGACGACCTTCACGTTGAACAGCATCCGAGAGTGGTCGACGCCGCAGAGCTCGGCGCACTTGCCGAGGAAGGTGCCCTCCTTGTTGGGGGTCACCTCGAAGGCGTTGGTGTGGCCCGGGATGACGTCCTGCTTCATCAGGAACGGCACCACCCAGAAGGAGTGGATGACGTCACGCGAGGTGAGGACGAAGCGGACCGTCTTGCCCTTGGGCAGCCAGAGCGTCGGACCCGGGTTGTTGGTCTGCGGGTTCCGCGTACCGGGGGTGCCGCAGTCGTAGACACCGCCGGCGTTTGCCGGGAAGTCCTTCTTGAACCGGTCCGGGATCGCGTCCAGGTCCGGGGACTTCTTGGCGTCACCGGTGGAACCGGCGACCGGTTCGACGTAGTTGAAGCACCAGCTCCACTGGAAGCCGACCACGTTGACCGTGACGTCGGGCTTCTTCTTGAGGCTGAGCAGCTCTGACTCGTCACGAGCGGTGAAGTAGAACAGCACCGAGACGATGATGAGCGGGACCACGGTGTACAGCGCCTCGATGGGCATGTTGTACCGGGTCTGCGGAGGAACCTCGACCTTGGTGCGGCTGCGCCGGTGGAAGAAAGTACTCCACAGGATCAGACCCCACACCAGCACGCCAACGGCGAGCGCAGCCGCCCAGGACCCCTGCCACAGGGAGAGGATCCGCGGAGCCTCTTCCGTGGTCGGGGTGGGCATACCAAGGCGGGGGAAGTCTTCCCAGTTGTACGAGCAACCGGTGGCTGTCGCCAAGACCAGGCCCGCGGTCAGTGCCTGCAGCAGCTTCCGCCGCATCGGGCGCCGCGGCGAGCGGTCGGAGCCGTTGGGACTCACGTAGCGCCTTCCCGAGAGTCTCGCCCGCGCGGATCGGCTGCGGCCTGGCCTTCTCGCTGGTCGGTCGCCGCCCTGCGTCGGGCAGGGGTTTGGATGTTTATGCGGACCAAACCCTAGCCGACGCCCTCCGGGGG
>NZ_NGFN01000450.1 GCF_002148965.1 Streptomyces swartbergensis
GTGTGCGTGCCGGGGATGGGGGAGCCGAGGACCGTGGCGAAGAGGAGGCGGATGAGCAGGACCGCGAGGGCGAGTTTGACGAAGGCCCCGTAGGAGCGGGACCAGGGGGTGTCGGGGCGGCGGGTGGCCACGACGTAGGCGGAGACCGTGATGAGGACGGTGAGGAGGAGGGGGTTGGTGGTGCGGGTGGCCGCGGTGCCGAGGGAAAGGGACCAGAGCCACCAGGCTGCTGGGTGCAGTTGTGCTCCGCGTCGCTGCCCGGGCCGGGGCGGGTCCGCAGCCCGGCGGAGCGCGGTGCCGCCTTTCTGCGGGACGGGTGCCGCCCCAGCGGCACGACTGCCCGCAGGCTGGGTGCGGTTACCCACGCCGGCGTGCATGCCAGATCGCTGCTGCGCCCAAGGCCGCCACCACGACGATGCCTGCCACCAGGCCGAGAGACGGGCCCTCGTCCGACTTGTTCTCCTTCTGTGCGGTCGGCTTCTGCTCCTTGGCCACCGGCTCTCCACACCCCTTCTCCGGATAACCCGCGATCGCGCACAACAGGGCGTTCGTGTCGTAGCGCAGAGGCTTGGCCACCGTCGCGAGGGCCTCTGCCGTCGTCGCGTCGGGGGACACCTGTGCGCAGGCCGTTCGCGGCGCGGGTGGCGTTTCGCCGGAGGGCGCGTCCGTCGTCGTGCCGAAGTCGAGGAGCAGGGCCACCCGCTTCTTGCCGTCCCGCGCGGGCGTCTTCGCGCAGATCGTCCCGAAGTCGGCCCGGCCCCGCGGCCGGGCCGCGTCCGCGGAGTCCTCGCTCACCGCGAAGCGGAAGCCCTGGACGTCGCCGTCCGAGGGGCGGGTCGTGGACGGGCCCTGGGTGGCGTAGACCCAGTGGTCGCCGTCGCGGTCCCAGAACGACCAGTACCGGTATCCGGCGGCCTCGGCCTGGCCCGCTCCCGCGCACAGCAGGAGCGAGGCCAGGAGAAGGAGAACGGCCCGGCGGATCACAGCTGCTGCCTGTTCCTGCGGCCGCTGAAGAGGAAGCCGATGCCGACACCGGCGACGAGGCAGACACCGACGTACCACCAGACGCCGAACGGGCCCGACTCCGAGTCGCTCTTCTCTTCCGCCGCCCGGGCCTTCCCGGCGGTCTGCGGGGCCGGGCCCGTCGCGTTCAACTGCTTCACCAGGTCGGCGCCGCCGAAGTCGCGCGGGTTCGTGCCCGTCGCGTGGGCGGCGAAGACCAGCTGGGCGTAGGCGGCGGGACCGTTCTGGGCGGCCCAGGTCGAGGAGTTCTTCTCCAGCCAGCTCAGGGACTTCTGCGCCTGCCCGGTGTCGCCCCGCGCGGCGAGCGCGACGACCGCGTCGGCGGTGTTGCCGTAGTCGGGCTGGGGATCCGCGCCCGCGAGGGCCGAGCTGAGGTGGTCGTCCTCGGCGAGGGCCTTGGTGAGGTAGGCCGCTCCGTTGGCCGCCGCCTGCTCCGGCGTCTTCTTGTCCTGGCAGGTCTCGCTCCTCGTCGCCCCGGTCGTCTCGGTCGCCTCCGCCTTCTCGGCGGGCTTCACCACCATGCCCTGGCCCAGTGCGCCCAGCACACCCGCCGCCGTGGCGTCCGCGTTGGCGGCCGGCTTGCCCTTCTTGTCCGGCTGGAACGCGAAGGCGCCCGCGCCGTCTCCGGCACAGCCGAGGGCCAGCTTCAGCAGCGCGTCGTAGGGCGACTTGCCGTCCTTCTCGACCTGTTCCGGCTTCTCGCCGGCGGTGGTCAGCGCGCCGATGACGACGGATGTCGAGTTGGTGTCGCTGGCGCCGCCGGGCGAGTAACCCCAGCCGCCGTCCTTGTTCTGGACGGACTTCAGCCAGGTGACGGCCTTGCCGGTGACGGCGTCGTGCCCGCCGAGCGCGGAGAGGGCCTGGACGGCGGCGGCCGTGGCGTTGGTGTCGAGCATGGTCCTGGCATCGCACGCGGTGGTGGGATCGGCGCGGTAGGAGGCGAAGCCGCCGTCCGCGCACTGCTGGCGCACCAGCCACTCCACGGACTTCGCCGCGGGCTTCACACCCACCGTGTCCTGCGCGAGCAGGGCGAGCGACTGACGCCAGACGCCGTCGAACTTCGGGTCCTTGCCGCCGTACAGGGCGGAGGGGAACGCCTGGGACGGAGAAGGGGACGGGTCGGCGGCGGCCGGTGTGGCGGCGCCGACCACGGCGACGGCGGCCAGGACCGCGGCGCTGCGGCGGACGTTCATGTCGGCGGGTGCCTCTCCCTGTGGGGGAGCCGGGCAGCACGGGGCACCCCCGGCGGCTCGGCTCCGTATACCTCGACGGTGCCGTGCACCGGCGATCTGCCGGGCACGTGAGCCGGTCACGATCCGTACGGGGCGATCCGGCTCACCGCCCTGCGGGCGGTACACGGTTGCGGGTCAGCGCCGGAATTGCACCGGCTTCCCCCCGTACGGGTGTGATGACGACCTGCCCACTGTACCCGCACGTCCACAACGGGCTGAGGGTGCCGGGTGGGCCGGGATAGCTTCGGCCCATGCCGACGACACCACCGGGAAGACTGCTCGGCTCGGGCCGCCGCGCCGACGTGTACGAGATCGACGAGGCGTGGGTGCTGCGGCGCGAGCGGGACGGCGGGGGAGACGCGGCGGGGGAGGGCGCGGTGATGGAGCACGTGCGCGCCCATGGCTACCCGGTGCCCCGGGTCCGCCCGTCCGGCTCGCGCACCGACCTGGTGATGGAACGGCTCTCCGGCCCGACCATGCTCCAGGCCTGCCTGGCGGGCACGCCGGACGCGACGGAGGCGGGCTCGATCCTCGCCAGGCTGCTGCGCCACCTGCACACCATCCCCGCCCTGCGCTCCACCGACCCGGCGGACCGGGTGCTCCACCTCGACCTGCACCCGGAGAACGTGATCCTCACGCCCGACGGCCCTCGCGTCATCGACTGGTCGAACACGGAGGAGGGCGACCCGGCCCTGGACTGGGCGGCGTCCGCCGTGATCCTCGCCCAGGCCGCCATCGCCGACGATCACCTCGCCACCCCGGCCCGCACCATGCTGACCGCCCTCCTCGCCGACCCGACCCCCCTCACCCGGACCGCCCTGACGGAGGCCCTGCGCCGCCGGTCCGCCAACCCGACGATGAGCCGGAAGGAAGTGGAACTGCTGGGCTTGGCCGAGGAGTTGATCCTGTCTCAGGGGCGAGCACGCTGACAATCAAGCTAACGTGGGCCTCCACGACCACACGCAGGAGCGTCCATGACTGAGCAGGTGCGGAACTCCGGGCAGGAGCCGCTCCCCAAGATCGACACCTCCGTGCCGCACTCGGCCCGGATCTGGAACTACTGGCTGGGCGGGAAGGACAACTACGAGGTCGACCGTGTGGCCGGTGACGCGTTCCGCGAGATCTTCCCGGGTATCGAGACCGGAGCCCGCGCCGCCCGCTACTTCCTCGCCCGCGCCGTCCGCCACCTCGCCGCCGAGGAGGGCATCCGCCAGTTCCTGGACATCGGCACCGGGCTGCCCAACGTGGACAACACCCACCAGATCGCCCAGCGGGTGGCCCCGGACAGCCGGATCGTCTACGTCGACAACGACCCGCTGGTGCTGGCCCACGCCCGCGCGCTGCTCACCAGCACCGAGGAAGGCGTCACCAACTACGTCGACGCCGACCTGCGCGAGCCGGGCACGATCATCCGGGAAGCCGGGAAGACGCTGGACTTCGACCAGCCCGTCGCCCTCATGCTGATGGGCATCCTGGGCCACATCGAGGACCACGACGAGGCACGCTCGATCGTGCGGCAGCTGGTGGACGCCCTGCCCTCCGGCAGCTACCTCGTCCAGTACGACAGCACCGACACCAGCGAGGACTACGTCCGGGCCATCGAGCAGTACAACGACGGCGGTTCGATCCCTTACATCCTGCGCAGCCCCGAGCAGATCGCCCGCTACTTCGACGGTCTGGAACTGCTCGAACCGGGCGTCACGTCCTGCTCGCGCTGGCGCCCCGACGCCGCGGCCCTGGATCTCCCCGCGGAGGTGCACCAGTACGGCGGTGTCGCCCGGAAACGCTGACTCCTCAGGTCTCCTGAAGGATGCGGTGGAGGATGGTCGGAGTCTCGTCCGGTGACTCGGCTTCGACCACCAGCCGGTTCATCGCGTCCCAGTAGCACTCGATCTCGGCCGGCCGGTCGGGATAGAGCCCGGTGGTGAGCTGTTCGAGGTAGACCACGTCGGGCAACTCGCCCCCGGGCAGGCGCAGGATCGTGACCGGGCCGCCCTCCGCGGCGTGGCCGCCGCTGCGGAACGTCAGGATCTGGACCGTGACCTGCGGGAGCCCGCAGATCTCGATGAGATGCCTGAGCTGCGCGCGCAGGACGTCGAGGCCGCCCACCGGGCGACGCAGCGCCGCCTCGTCGATCACGGCCCACAACCGGGTCGCCGGCCGCCGGTGCAGAATCCGCTGGCGGGTCATCCGCAGCGCGACCCGGCGTTCCACCTCCTGCGCACCGGCGTCCGGGTGGGCGACCCGGATGGAGGCCCGTGCGTAGTCGGCGGTCTGGAGCAGCCCGGGGACGCGCTGGACCTGGAAGCAGCGGATGACGCTCGCCGCCTGCTCGGCGCCGAGGTAGGTCTGCATCCAGGTGGGCACCACGTCGCTGTAGTACTGCCACCAGGCGGGGGTGTTGGCCTGCTCGGCCAGCGCCAGCAGGGTCGCGCGCTCGGCCTCGTCCGTGACGCCGTAGAGCGTGAGCAGATCGGCGACGTCGCGCAGCTTGAACCCGTGCCGGCCGGTCTCCATCCGGCTGATCTTGGACGCGGAGGCCCTGATGACATGGCCCGCGTCCGCCCGGCCGATGCCGCGCTCCTCCCGCAGCCCGCGCAGCCGTGCGCCCAGCGCCAGCCGCGGCACCATGGGCCCGGCCGATCTGCCGTCCAGGGCTCCGCTGCCGGGCGTCGTACGAGCGGCCTCTTCGGTGCCCATGGGCATGTCTCCTTGCGGGGAACGCAACTCCGCGATGCCTATGAGCGCCGCGGCATATTCATCCTAGGGGCCCGCCCTGACACCATCCGGCTTATGGCAGAGGCGAGTTCGCCCGCGGGGTGGCTCCGCCGAAGGGCAGGTGCAGCGTCCGGGAGGCGAGCAGCCAGGCGCCGTCGGCCCTGTGGAACGTGTCCTCGTAGTGCCCTACCTGGACCGGCGGTCCGGCCGGGACCATGGCGCCGCCCTGGCCGTGTCCTCGGTCACCACTGTGACCAGGATGTGGGACATCACTCGGCGGGACGGCCGGTCGGCGGGGCGGGAGCCGAAGTACGTGCGCAGGGCGTCGCGGTTCTTGACCAGCCGCCTTTCCTCCGGCCGCTGCCGTACGCCGTCCTCGGTGAACAACTCGGCCACGGAGGAGGGTTTGCCCGGATTGAGCCGGTGGACGAAGTCGCGGTGGGGTTCTTCGCAGCACCTGGAGTCCCTGAGCCACGACCCAACTCACACCGCCACGTACGTCACCGGCTCGCTCCCCGGCACCGCCTCCGCCCGGCCCGCCTTGACCAGGCGGCGCAGATGGGACTCGGCCTCCGAGACGGCGATGGTGCGGGAGCCGTGGGGGATGTCGGGCCAGGGGCGGTTCCACTCCATGCGTTCGGCGAGCTGCCAGGGGGTGAGCGGCTCGGCGAGGAGGGTCAGCAGGTCCGTGAGACGGGTCTCGTGGTGGGCGAGCAGTTCTCGTACGCGGGCGGTGGCGTCGGGGAACGGGTGCTGGTGGGCCGGGAGCACCTCCGCCGGGGCGAGGCGGYCCACGCGTTCCAGGGAGTCGAGGTAGTCGCCCAGGGGGTCGGTGACGGTGGTGTCGTCGGGGTCCTCGTAGAGGCCGATGTGCGGGGTGATCTCGGGCAGCAGGTGGTCGCCGGAGAACAGGCGGCCGTGGCCGGGGAGTTGGGCGGGG
>NZ_NGFN01000451.1 GCF_002148965.1 Streptomyces swartbergensis
GCTGCGGGGTGGGTCGGGTGGTCGTGGGGGCTCGGCCCGTACGGTCGGTGTCCCGGCCGGCCGTGCCGCAGCCGGCGAGAGGGAGTAAGGCCGCAGCGGCCAGGAAGGCGCGGCGGGAGGAGGCGGGCCCGTCGACAGGCATGCGTGGTGCTCCTTTCACTCGGTCACTCGGTCACTCGGTCACTCGGAGGCTGTCTTCACCAGGGATCTCCGGCTCACTCGGAGTCGCCTGGGACGGCGGCCAGCAGACCGCGGACGACCGGCCCGGCGGAGCCGCCGCGGGTGCGCCCTCCTCTACGACACAGGCGACGGCGACGTTGCCGCGGTGCGCGACGAGCCAGCCGTTGTCGTCCTGGTTGTCGGAGACCTCGGCGGTGCCGGTCTTGGCGCCGATCTCGCCGGGCAGGTCGGACAGGACGCGCGCGGTGCCGTCGGTGACGGTGGCGCGCGGCATCTCGCGCAGCTGGGCGACGACGTCCTCCGGCACCTTGCGGAAGGTGGCGCCCGGGTGCTCGGACAGCTCCACGTTCTGAAACCGCTTCCCCACCGTGAGGTACTTGAGGCAGTCCACCACGTCGTTCGGTGCGACGGCGTCCCTGAGCAGCAGAGCGCTGCTGGTGACGATCTTCCAGGTGGAGCCCGGCGCACGCCCGAGCACGGCGCGGCCCTCCGCCGGGTCCTCGGGCTCCAGGTGTGGCCGCACCGGCCGGCGTCCGGGTTTCCCTTCGACGACGTCCACGTGGCGGGCAAGACGGGCAGTCTGCCGACCGTGCGCAACGAGGTCGGTGTCGTCGAGTATCCCGACGGGGGCCGCTACGCCGTCGCCGTCTTCACGCGCACGGCCCGCACCGCCGCCCTTCAGCCCGCCGCCGACGCGGTCATCGGCACGGCGGCCCGCCTGGCCGTGGACGCGCTGCGGGCCCCCCAGGCGGAACCGAGGGGGCCGAGCCGGGCCGCTGATCAGCGCTGGCACCAGAGCTGTTGACTCAGAGCTGGAACCAGAGTCGCTGGCTCAGCGCTGGGACTCAGAGCTGGAATTCGGCCGGGGACAGCCCCAGCGTCGCGCAGGCCTCGCGCAGGACCGTCGCCTCGGCCTGGGAGAAGTGGCCGTCGGCACCGGCGATGACCATGCCGGTCTGGATCACGGCCCGGGCCTCGGTGGGCTTCTTGGCGGCCTTGGCGATCTCCTGCATGGCCTCGGCCTTGCCATGCTGGAAGTTCATCGTCAGCTGGTCGACATGCTTGTTGAAACGCTGCCGCAGCTGCTCCGGCGGGAAGTTCTGGAGCACGTCGTTGCTGAGGATCATCGACTCGACCTGCTGCCGCTCGGCCGGATCCACCTGCCCGTCGGCCGCCGCGACCAGCGCGCACACCGCCATGCTCGCGTCCCGGTAGGCACCGCTCTTCAACTCGGTCTTCAGCGAGCCGAGCTGCGTCTTCAGCACGCCGATCAGCTGGGCCTTGCTGCCACCACCGGACCTCGTCCCCCCACTGTGCCCACCAGTATGCCCACCGGTGGCACCGCGCCCGCCCTGAGTCTGCTGGAGAGCCTTGGCCTGGTCCTTGAGCTTGTCCCAGACTGCCATTGAGTCACCTCGGTATTCGTCGGAAGTCATCTCGCGAACCCGCTCCCGCGCGCTCACTGGACCAACGCCCGACCCCCCGGCAAAGGTTCCGCAAAACGCGCCCCACTCTCACCACCCGCTTCTCCAGCGGCCGAAACGGCGACTGCCCGCACCCGGTGATCGGGTGCGGGCAGTCGCCGCGGTGACGTGGTGTGTCAGGCGCTGTGCCGCCGCGTCAGGCCTTGTGCCGCCGCGTCACGCGCCGTCGCGCGAGCGGAGCTTCAGGCGCGGGGCGAGGCGGAACGCCGCGAAGCCCACCGTGGCCAGGGCCGCGGCCGCCGCCAGGAGGAGGCCGATGCCGCCGGCGCCGGTCGAGGCCAGGCTGCCGCCGTCGAGGTTCGTCGACGTGCCGCCCGTGGTCGAGGAGCCGGTGCCGCCGGTCGTGCCCGAGGTGCTCGTGCTGGGCGACGGGCTCGGGTCGGCCGAGGCGCTCGGGTCGGCCGTGGGGCTCGGGGACGCCGAGGGCCCGTCGCCGGCGACGACCTCGACCGCGAACTGGGTCATGGCGTCACCGACCGAAGCGGCGACCGTGTACGTGCCCGTGCCCTCACCGGCGGTCAGGGTCGGGGCCGTGGCCTTGCCCGAGTCGTCGGTCCTGACGCGGACGACCTGCTCGCCGTCCTCGAAGCGGGGGGCGTCGTCGCTGTCGTCCTCGACCCGGAACTCGACCTCCGTGCCGGCCGGTGCCGTGGCGCCCGACCTGACCACGCGGGCCTGGAGGGCCTCCTCGAAGTCCTCGCCCCGTTCGGCCCGCTGGTCGTCACCGCCCGCGACGGTCACGGTGTAGGACGCCTTCCTCACCTTCACGGTGAAGACCGTCGAGGCGCCGCCGGCCTCGGCGCGGACCGTGAACTCGCCTTCCTTGTCGTTGCCCGCCTGGAGCGGCGCGGACTCGGCGCGGCCCCGGGCGTCGGTCGGCACGGCCAGCTCGGTGGTGTCGGCGCCGTCCTTGACGAAGAAGAAGGCGCCGAGCTTGTCCGGGTCCTCGACCGTGAAGGTGACGGAGGCGTTCTCGACCGGGTTGCCGGCCTTGTCCCGGGCCACCACGGCCACCGGGTCCGCGCCGCCGCCCGGCGGGACGGTCTGGCCTGCTCCGGAGACCTGGGCCAGCTCCGCGATCGCGGAGGTCTTCCACTGGAAGACGATCCGCCCGTGGCCGGCGCGGTCGGAGTTGACGCCGCCCTCGGCGATGCCGCCGCGCACCGCCTCGTCGGAGGCCTGCCAGAAGGGGTCGGTCCTGGCCGGGGCCTCGACGCGGTCGCCGCTGAGCAGCCGGGCGCCGGTCACCCGGTCCGGGTCGACGTAGCTGCTGCCGCCCGCGCCGCTGCCGGCCACGCCCCGGGCTTCGTCCGTGCCGCCGCCACCGCCGCCGCCCGCGTAGCCGGCGCCGCCGCCTCCGCCTTCGCCGCCCGAACCTGAGCCGCCCGCACCGCCCTCGCCGCCCGCGGACGCGTCGGCGCCGGAGGTGCCGTTGCCGCCGCCCGCGCCGCCGGTGGGACCGGCCGCGCCCTTGCCGCCGCGCTCCGGCTTGGTGCCGTCCTGGCCGCGCTCGCCGCCACCGGGGCCGCCCTGGCCGGACTCCGGGCTGCCGTATCCCCCGCCACCGCCACCGGCGGCGATGAGCAGCGGCTTGCCGTCGCTGGTGCGGACGCCGCTGCTGTTGCCGCCGACCGCCGCGAACTTGCCGCCGGCCGCGCCGCCGAGCGCGTCACCGAAGCGCTGGACGCCGACCGCGAGCGACAGCCGCTCCCCGGGCGCCACGCGGAGCGTGCCCGCGGTGTAGCCGCCCGCGCCGCCGTTGGCGGAGGAGGTGCCCTCGCCGCCCTGGCCCCAGGCCCGCACGTCGAGCGCCGTGACGCCGGCCGGGACCTGGAACTCCTCGCGGGCGCCCGTCGGATCGAACAGCCGGCAGCCGGAGAACCCCTCCGTCGGCGTGCAGGTCTTCCCGGCGAGGGCCACGCTGCCGGCGGCCGTGGCGGCCGGTACGCCCGTCAGGGCCGTGCCGGCGGTCAACGCCACGAACGTCAGGGCGGCGGCGCCACGCCGGAATCCGGCGCGGCGCAGCACGACGGAATCGTGATGCATCAAGGAAACTCCCCCACTTGTCACAAGCTCCCCCCTGGGAGTTGTGAAGCGCTCGATCAGAATCGAACACGACTAGTGGGACAGCCGACCAAACTTGAGGCTCTTGGTCAACTGGGAATGGTCGATTCCGGGCAACCGCTTGCTGAGCTCGCCACGGGCGTCCGGGCCGGCGAAACCCGCCCCGGGAGCGGACCCGGAGCCGGCCGGGCAGAGGGCGCGGACGACGTACGCGTAGAGGGCGTCGTCGATCGCGTGCGGCTGCGGGACGCCGTTGTCGTCGACGCTCTGGTACTTCATCAGGTTCTGCGCGAGTGCCACCTGGCGCTTGCCGTCCCGGCTGGACAGCGCGGTCATGCCGGCGCCGAACACGGCACCGTCGTGGCCCCAGAAGCGGCCGCAGCCGGGCAGTTCCAGCGAGTAGATGCCGAGGCCGTAATCGAGGCCGCTCACCGGGACCGTGCGCGTCATCTCGTCCAGGGAGGTCTTGCCGATCAGCTTCCCGCCGAGCAGGGCGCGGTAGAAGCGGTTCAGGTCGTCGGTGGTGGAGACGACCGCGCCCGCCGTGTACGCCCAGGACATGTCGTATACGCTGTAGTCGCGCGGCGGGTCGATCAGGCCGTAGAACGACTCGTACATCCGCGGGTGCGGGCCCTTGATGTACGGGGTGCGCGGGAAGGACGTGTGGCGCAGCCCGGCCCGGTCGATGACGTTGCGAGTGATGTGCTTCTCGGCGTCCTGGCCGGTGACCTTCTCCAGGAGCAGCCCGGCGATGACGTAGTTGGTGTTGGAGTAAGAGCCGGGCAGCTCGCCCGGGCGTCCGGTGGCGGGGGCCGCGAGACCCAGCCGGACGAGTTCCGCGGGGCGGATGGAGCGGAAGCGCTCCTCGTCGAGGCTGGCGGTCGAGCCCTCGGTGAGGGAGGGGAAGGCCCCCGCTATGTAGTCGCCGATATGGCTGGTGTGGTTCAGGAGCATGCGGACGGTGATCTGCCGGCCGCGCTCCCCGGGTATGAGGTCAGGAAGGTAGTCGCCGATGGGTGCGTCGAGCCGGATGCGGCCGCGCTCCACCTGCTGGAGCAGGGCGACGGAGGTGAAGGTCTTGCTGATGCTGCCCACGCGGTGCCGCATGCCCGGGGTGACCGGGCGTCCGGTCGCCACGTCGGCGAGCCCGGAGGCGCCGGTCCACCGCTCGCCGCCGTCCCTGACGGACGAGAAGACGCCGTACATGCCCGCCTTGTGGATGGCGTCCAGCGATTCGCGCAGGTCGGTTCTGTCGAGCGACGTGCGGTCCACGGGTCCCGCGGGCGGCGCGGCCGGGGCGGCGTGAGCGGGTGCGGTCAGTACGGCGGTGGTCGTCAGCAACGTGGTGCCCAGGACGGTTCCGAGAAGCCGGGCGATACGCAACGGCCTTCCCCTTCCTCGGTGTTCGAAAAGGTCGGGGTCATCCTCATGGGAAGCGGATGCGCCTTACATCCACCCAGGGGATGATCGTCAATCGGCCGACCAGTGGCAGAAATGGCCCCAACCAACGTCGCTCTCAGCCGAGTTCACGTGCCGGTCGGCCGTCGGTGCGTTCGTGTCGCACGAGGCGAGGAGTTGGGCCCCGACCAGCGCCGCCACGGCCAGGGCGGCGACCCGGGTGAGGTGTCTGTTTCCGGCTGTGCGCTGCGCGCGAGGGCACCGACTCACCGGGCGTCACCCAGCCGGTCGCGCCGGAACCACACGGCCAGCACCAGCGGATAGACGAGGTAGCCGAAGCGCGTGGCCGGCATCAGGCACATGGCCAGGGCCAGTCCGAGCGCCACGCGGTCCGCCGCGGCGACGACCGTGCGCGGAGGGCGGGCCAGGAGCCAGACCGCCATCCCGACGGCGGTCGCCGCCAGCGCCGCCACGGCGATGGCGCGGCCCCCGGGCACATGGGTGGCGAGCAGGTGACCGGGCAGCGGGCTGGTCGCCGGCGATCCGGCGCCGGCCGCGCCGAGCGGGAACAGCACCACGTGCTCGACGAACGCGTGCGGATCGACGAGGGCGAACGGCACGACGCCGGCCGCCGCCACCGCCRGGGCCGTCACCGCGGCGCGCACGGCGGCCCGCCGTCCCACCGTCACCGCGAGCAGCACCAGCGCGACGGGCAGCAGCGGCCAGGCGGTCCACTTCAGCGCCGCCGCGGCCCCCATCGCCGCCCCCGCGCCCACG
>NZ_NGFN01000452.1 GCF_002148965.1 Streptomyces swartbergensis
GTGCGGGAGCTCGGGGTGCGGGGCCTGGCCCTCCGCCAGCCGCCGGGCCAGGCCCCGCACCCCGAGCTCCCGCACCCACCGCCCGCCGACCTCGTCACCGGGCTCGATGACACGGGTGAGAAGGACCCGGGCGAGCAGCTCCTCGTCCGGTTCGCCGGCGACGCTCATGTCAGCGCTCCGAGGGCCATGGGGACGCCCCTCGGGACACCCGTGCGCAACTGGAGCGCGAGGGCGACGTCCGTCGCGTCGGGCCGGTCGTGGCCGACGAGATCGGCGACGGTCCAGGCCACGCGCAGGACGCGATCGAGGCCGCGGGCGGTCAGGACGCCCCTCTCCAGGTTCCGCTCGGCCTCGTCCATCGCCCCGGACGCGGCGTACCAGCGGCTGCGCAACTCGCGCCCCGGTACCTCGCTGTTCGTGCGCCACGGAGTGCCGGCGAGGCGCTCCGTGGCCCGCTCCCGGGCCGCCCGTACCCGGTCGGCGACCGTCGCGGTGGACTCGCCCCGCGCGCCGGAGGCGGTCAGCTCGGTGCGGGTGACGCGGTCCACCTCGACGCGCAGGTCGACCCGGTCGAGCAGCGGGCCGGAGAGCCTTGCCTGGTAGCGGCGGATCGCCGAGGGCGGGCACTCGCACAGGTCGTCACGCTGCGAGAACCGGCCACACGGGCACGGATTGGCCGCGAGCACCATCAGGAACTTGGCGGGGAAGCGCACGACTCCCGCACTGCGAGCGATGACGACATGCCCCGCCTCCAGCGGCTGGCGCAGGGCGTCCAGGGCCTGGCTGTTGAACTCGGGTGTCTCGTCCAGGAAGAGGACTCCCCGGTGGGAGAGCGACACCGCGCCGGGCCGCGCGATGCCCGGGCCGCCGCCGACGAGTGCCTGCATGGTGGCCGAGTGGTGCGGGGCGCAGTAGGGGGCGATGTCGATCAGAGGCTTGCCCGGGGGCAGCAGGCCCGCCACCGAGTGGACCGCGGTGACCTCCAGTGACTCCTGGCGGCCGAGCCGGGGCAGGATGGCGGGCAGCCGCTCCGCGAGCATCGTCTTGCCGGCGCCGGGAGGCCCTTCCAGGAACAGGTGGTGCCCGCCCGCCGCGGCCACCTCCACCGCCGTGCGCGCCGAGATCTGCCCGACGACGTCCGCCAGGTCGTGGCCGGACTCGTGCTGGGCCGCGCCGACGCTGTGCATGCCCGTGGCGGCGCCGGTGCCCGGCATGCGCAGGCCGGCGAGGAGCGGGTCCGGGCGGCCCTGCTCGTCCGGATCCTCGTCGGGCACGGGTTCGTCGGCCAGCACGGCGATGAGCTGGCGCAGGCTCCGGACGCCCAGTACGGAGACCCCGGGCACCAGGGACGCCTCGGCGGCGGCACACTCCGGCACCACCACCTGCTCGTACCCGGCATCCGCCGCCGCCAGCACCGCCGGCAACACGCCCCGCACCGGCCGCACCCGCCCGTCCAGCCCCAGTTCCCCGATCATCACGATGTCGGCGAGGACCCGGGGGTCGATGCGCTCCGACGCGCCGAGGACCGCCGCGGCGACGGCCAGGTCGAAGCCGCTGCCGCTCTTGGGGACGGAGGCCGGGCTCAGGCCGACCGTGAGCTTTTTCTGGGGCCAGGCGGCGCCCGAGTTGACGACCGCGGCCCGCACCCGGTCCCGGCTCTCCGTCAGGCTCTTGTCGGGCAGTCCCACCAGCGTGAACGCCGCGACACCCGGCTCCAGATCGGCCTGGACCTCGACGACCACGCCCTCGACGCCCACCAGCGCCACCGAACACGTACGGGCGAATGCCATCAGGCCACCCCCCGCACGTGCTCGACCACGGCCGCGCCGCGGGCCGGCAGCAGCACTCCGACCACGTCGATGCGGACGCCGCCGGGCGGTGCGCCCCCGTGTGTCTGGATCCACCGCTCGGCGAGGTTCCGCAGCCGCTCCGCCTTCTGCGGGGTCACGGCGGCCATCGGATGTTCGAAGGGACCCTCCCTGCGGGTCTTCACCTCGCAGACGACCAGGACGTCCCCGTCCCTGGCCACGATGTCGATCTCACCGGTCCGCCCGGAGCGCCAGTTGCGCTCCAGGACCGTCAGTCCGGTCTCCGCCAGCCGCCGGGCCGCCAGAGTCTCTCCGTACCTGCCCATCGCACTGCGTGCGTTCATGTCGGCACCACCTCCGGCGCCAACGATCACGCACCCGTCCCCACGAAGTGGATCTTGGTGGACAGCTCAGCGGCTGTGGAAAACCCCGTCACCCTCCTGGGTGAACGTCACCCGCTCGGCAGCTCGAGATCGCTCTTGTTCAGCTCCTCGATGTTCACGTCCTTGAACGTGAGGACCCGGACCTGCTTCACGAACCGCGCCGGCCGGTACATGTCCCACACCCAGGCATCCGCCATGGACACCTCGAAGAACACCTCACCCTGGACCGAGTGCACCTGCATCTCGTAGTCGTTGGTCAGGTAGAAGCGCCGCTCGGTCTCGATCACGTATTTGAACAGACCGACGACATCGCGGTACTCCCGGTAGAGCTTCAGCTCCATCTCGGTCTCGTACTTCTCGAGGTCCTCGGCGCTCATGGCATGTTCCCCTTCAGCCGTGCGATCCCACCATTGTGCGCCAGTCCCGTGCGCCCCTAGACGATTTCCGGGTCAAGGATCACGGGCCTGGCCGGGGGACCTTCGTCGAGCAGCGTGCGCAGCAGCCCGGCGAGTCTCGTCGGATACACCGTCTCATGTGCCCGGCAAAGTTCCGGACACGTCCACCAGCGCGCTCCGGCGACACTGCGCCGCTCCAGCTCGGTCAGCCCCGCGGCCTCGATCGCCGTACGGTCCGTACGAGCCAGGAAGTACCACTCGTCCTGGTCCCAGCGGCGGCCCGCGAACGGGAAGGAGCACATCCGCCGCCACAGCACCGGGCCCAGCTCGACCCCGGTGATGCCCGTCTCCTCGGCGAGTTCCCGCAGGGCGGCCTCTTCACGGGTCTCCTCGCCCTCCACACCGCCGCCGGGGGTGAACCACCAGTCGTCGGCCGGATCGTCCGGCTCGTGCCCGTGCAGCAGCAGGATGCGGTCCTGCGGGTCGAGCAGCACGACCCGGGCGACCTGGCGCAGCCCGCCCTCGTAGGTGTCCTGGCCTGCCCTCACGGGCTCAGCGGACACCTGCGGGCTCCGCGCTCGCCCGCCGGGCCCGGGCCGCGCCCGTGCGCTTGGCGACGGGGCCGTAGGCACCCCCGCCCAGGACGAGCACGGCGCCGGCGATCACCAGGGCCGTGATCGTCCGCAGCGGTCCGGGCGAGGACAGGGCGCCGAGGGCCTCGAAGCCGGTGGGGCGCGCCAGCATGCCGTTCATGGGCCAGACGACGGCGTCCACGCGCGCGTCCACGGCGCCGCGTGACACCGTGCCGCTGGCGGCGTCGGTCAGGTGGGCGGTGGAGTCCACGGAGCTGCCGCGCTCGTCGCCGAGCAGGAACAGGCGCCCCTTGGGGACGGTGACGGTCGGGAAGCCGGTGATCTCCGCCGGTGTGTCCTCGGCCAGGTACGGCTCGTCGATCTCCTTGCCGTTGACCTTCAGCTTGCCGTCCTGGCAGCAGGAGACCGTGTCGCCGCCGACGGCCACCACGCGCTTGACCATCGGCACATTGCCCCAGGTGGCGTCCTTGAACACGACGACATCGCCACGGCGCACATCGGCGCCGTCGACGCGCTGTGCCAGCACCCGGTCGCCGGCGTCGATCGTCGGCGTCATCGAACCGGTGGGCACGGTGTACGGCAGGTAGACCACCGCTCCCCAGGCGAAACCCCCCAGGAACAGCACAAGGCCCAGTGCGACGGCCAGCCCGGACAACCGCTGTCCGGTCCGGCTGCCCACCGGGCCCGAGCCTGTGCCACCGCTGCGCGGGGCCGTGTGCGTCATGCTCTCGCCACCCATGGGTCCGCACCCTACCCGGGGGTACCGACCGGGGTCAGCCCACCGCCGGGATCACTGCTTCCTGCGGCGCCACAGCACCACCGGCACCACACCCAGCAGCGCAAGCCCCTGCGGCGCCACCGTCAGACCGGCCGCGGCCGGCTGGGCGCTGATACCGGACTGGTCGAAGGTGTCCGGCACCGGCAGGTTGTCCCAGCGGTTGATCGGCCAGGCGACGACGATGGCCCGGCCGACGACGTCCTTCACCGGGACCATGCCGTGGTGCTTGTCCGCCTGGTTGTAGCGGGAGTCCCGGGAGTTCTGCCGGTGGTCGCCCATGACCCAGATGTAGCCCTTGGGGACCTTTACCTTGAATTGACCGCCCTGGTCGTCGACGCTGCAGGGCGTGTTGCCGGGGTAGACGTACGACCCCTCGTCCAGCGCCTTGCCGTTGACCGTCAGCGGGCCCGTGTTCTTGCACTCGACCGTGTCGCCGCCGACGCCGACGACCCGCTTGATGAGGTCCTTCTCCTCCGCGGACGGCATGAGACCGATCCAGCTGAGGAACGTCTGGAAGGCGTTCGGATCCGCCACCGGCTCGCCCGCCAGCCAGTTGTCGGGGTCGTGGAAGACGACGACCTCGCCACGCTCGGGCTCGGAGCCGAACCAGGGGGTCAGCTTGTCGACCAGGACGCGGTCGCCCTGCTGGAGGGTGTTCTGCATCGAGTCGGAGGGGATGGAGAACGCCTGCACCAGGAAGGTCTTGATCAGCAGCGCGAGCACCAGCGCGATGCCGATCAGGATGGGCAGCTCCTTCCAGAAGGAACGTGGCTTCTTCGGCGTCCGGGCCGCGCCGCCCGGTCCCTCGCCCTCGGCTGTGCTGTACTCGCCTGTCACCCTGTCATCCTCGGCTGCCCCGGAGTCACTCCCGGGGGTCACGGCGCTGTCCGCGGCCGGGACGGCGGATTCCGCGGGGCGTCCGCGGTGCTCCTCGCCGTCGTTTCCGGACCGTGCGCCAACCGCCACATCCCCCACGCCAACTCCTCACTCTGTGCCGCCGCCTGCCCCATACACGACGCAGGCCCACCACTCCCATAACGAGCGGGAGTTCCGCAGGGGTCGGGAGCTGGATCGTTCCGTTCGAATCGTAGGAGGCAACCCTATGCGACAGGTCGGGAGCAGCGGTCGACCCGGTGGCCGAGTCGGACACGGAGGCGTAGGTGTTCGGTTCTTCCAGGGTGCTCCAGTGCCCGAAGGGCCAGGCGATGACCATGGCGCGGCCCACGACCTCCTCCTCGGAGACCGTGCCGCCGTAGTCGGTGTCCTGGTGGGCGCGGGAGTCCGCGGAGTTGTTCCGGTGGTCGCCCATCACCCACAGCCGGCCCGGGGGGACCGTGATGTCGAACGGCGTGTCGGACGGGGCGTTGCCGGGGTACAGGTAGTCCTCGTTCAGCGGGATGCCGTTGACGGTCACGCGTCCTTGCGCGTCGCAGCACTTGACGCGGTCTCCGCCGACGCCGACGACCCGCTTGATGAGGTCCTTCTCGTTGTCGGACGGCAGCAGGCCGATGAAGGTGAGCCCTTCCTTGACCTGCTTGATGACGATGGGGTCGTCCTTCGGAAGGGTGGGCTGCTCGTCCCGGAGCCAGCCGCCGGGGTCCTTGAACACGACGACGTCCCCGCGCTGCGGCTTGGAGCCGAACCACGGGGTGAGCTTGTCGACCAGGACGCGGTCGCCGATCTGGATCGTCTGCTCCATGGAGCCGGACGGGATGACGAAGGCCTGGACGAGGAACGTCTTCAGCACGAGCGCGATGAGGACGGCGACGCCGACGAGGAGGGGTATCTCCTTGACGGCACCGCGCCTGCGGCGCCGCTTGACCTTCTTCTGGAGCTTGCGCCGCTCGGCGCGCGTACGGCCGCCGGACGGGCTGGCGGCGCGCCGGGCGCCGGTGGGCAGCAGGTTGTCCGCGGGGCTGGCGGGGA
>NZ_NGFN01000453.1 GCF_002148965.1 Streptomyces swartbergensis
GCGTTGAGCCTGCGTTTCGTGATCGGCACAGTCAAGGGCGTTCCGGGAACCACACGAAGGGATGACCCGACACCATGCGTATCGCAGTCTTCGGCGCCAACGGACCGACCGGCCGCCACCTCACCGACCAGGCCCTCACCGCCGGCCACGAGGTCGTCGCCGTGACTCGCCGCCCAGGCTCCCTCCTCCCCGGGCGGCCTGGCCTCGCCGTGGCCGTCGCCGACGCCACCGATCCGGCGGCCGTCGACGCCGCGATCGCCGGGACGGACGCCGTCCTGTCCGCGCTGGGCGCGCGCTTCAGCAAGGAGACCATCACCACGTACTCGGCGAGCGCCACGGCCATCACCGGGGCCATGACCCGGCACGGCATCAAGCGGCTGCTCGCCGTCAGTTCCAGCATCGCCGACCCGAACTGGCGTCCCAGCGGAGCGCACTTTTTCAACTATGTGCTCGACCCGCTGGTGAACCGACGCCTCGGCCGCACCCTCCACGAGGACATGCGCCGCATGGAGGCCGTGATCCGTCAGACGGACCTCGATTGGACCCTCGTCCGGCCCTCGGGCCTCTTCGAGCACCCCGTCGTCACGGACTACCACGCCGCCGAGACCAGCGCTGACGGCGTCTTCACCGCCCGTGCCGATCTCGCCGCGAGCATGCTGCGCGAGCTGGAGGAACGGCGTTATGTCCGTACGGCCATGGGCGTCATCACCACGGCTGTGAAGCCGAACATCGCCAAGCTGATCTGGCACGAGGGAGTGAAGAAGAAGTGAGCCGGGTGACTGTCGAACTCCCGGCCGCCACACGGGCATTGCTCACTAGCACTCATACGGCCACCTTCACCACCCTCCGCTCCGCCCCGACGGCACCCCGCACGTCACCCCGATCCGCTTCACCTTCGACGCGGCCACCGGCCCGGTCCGGGTGACCACCCCGGGCGCGAGGCTGCCGGGGTCGTGCCGTCCGATCGCGACCGTCTGACGGCTCAGAGCTGGGTGGTGAAGAACTGGGCTACTAAGTGGCAGAACCAGCACATTCTTCAAGCTCAGCGGCGAGCTCGGGGTCGGGCCGAGGAATGGTGCCGTAGTCAGCGTCGTCGCAGACCTCCAGGCGGTATACGGCCTTGGTGAGGGTGCGGGAGAGGCGGATGTGGGCACGCCAGGTTTCACAGGACTCAACGATCAGCCACGCCTTCCCCGCTTCGGCTTCGCCGTTGGGTGCCGGATCCGTACATGGAACCGGCAGGTTGGGCCTGGTGTTGTTCAACGTGCTGAAGTGATGCAGGGTTGGGGTGTGGTCTTCGGCCGCCAGGTCGGTGGCCCACTCCCGCCAGTGCTGGGCGTCACGGAGTTCGCTGTAGTGCAGGTGATGGAGGTACAGGCAGTACGCTGCGGTCGCCGCACCGGCGCCAGCAGCGAAACTCCACCAGAAGCGGGCGGCTTCATCTTTGTCGGCAAGGTAGAGCAGGCAGGCGAACGCGAGAGCCCCGTCCGGCTCGATCCTTATGGGATCGTCGACCAGCAGACCCATCGCCGCCACAGCGGACTGGTCCCCGATCACGTACGCAGACAGGGCATCCAGCTCGTGTGCGGCACGTTCGTGCAGCGCCGTCAGCCCGCCCTCGTCCACCTCCCCCGGCTGAGGGATCATGCCGGGCGCGGGGGTCCGGTCATCGGCTCCCCAAGCGGTGCGGATCCGCTGGGCCCGCTTCTCCAGGGACAAAGCGCTGTCCCACAGCACGCGACGGGCGATCCGCTCCAAGCCCGCCCGCTCGTCGAAGTTGTCGTATTCGTCGGCCAGGACCTGGGCCCGGGCCAACTCCCGTTCGATGCGAGGCAGCCGCATCACTCCTCCTCGTCGGTGGACCATACGATGCCCAACTCCCTGGCCGGCCTCCGCCGGGCACCGCGCAGATGCGATCGGACCGTCCCGCAGTCGATTCCCATCAGCCGGGCGATCCGGCGCTGCGGGATGCCAAGCACGTAGTGCAGCACGATCACGTCGTAGTGCCGTTCGGGCAGGCGGGCGATGGCCGCGTACAGCCCCGGACTGGACTCCAGCGTTTCCAGCCGGGCCCGGGTCTCCTGCCGCACGCGGGCGAACGCAGCCGTATCCACCAAGGCCAGGGACCGGCTCTGGATCTCCAGCCGGACGGCGACCTCCTGCTTGAGCGTCGCCCACGCCTTCGCCATGTGGCCCGGCGCAAAGACCCGTCCCGACGTGGTCCGCGTCCGCGACCTTCTCCGGGCAGCCGCCCGCACCTGGTGAACTCACCGAAGCAGCACCGGCCCGCGCAAGTCTTGGTCCCCACCCCGGCGGCCACGAAGGCCGCCGCGATGGCGCCGACGGAGGTGCCGGCGACGCGCTGGAAGACATCGCCCTCCTCCAGCAGGCCGATCACTACTCCCGCGGCGCCCAGGCCACATCCCGCCGCCCTCCAGGACGAGGTCGGCCCTGAGTCCCTCTGCCGTCCCGGCTTCCTCCTCACTCCCGCCCGGCGACGTTCCAGGGTGAGAAGGCGTTCTTCACTCCGGCCAGTGCGGTCCGCAGATCCGGGTGGTGGCGCAGCAGTACGGTCCCCATGGTGTTTTCGTCGATCCAGCGCAGTCCAGCCTTCGAATAGACCTCGGGCGTGTAGTACTCGGTGAAGAACCGATCGCTGTTGAGCCGGCGCGAGGCCATGAGGATGAAGATGCGGAACGCGGTGTCGCTGAAGGCGAATCCGGCGGGGAGTTTCTCCGCGTACAGGCCCACGGTCAGGTCCACCTTCTCGATGTCGCCCCCGTAGACCCGCTTGATCTGCTGGGCCCAATCCCGGTTTTCGGTGAGCTCCTCGAAAGTCGCGGCGGGCTTCATGCGCAGCAGCCGGCGGAACTCGTTGTAGCGGGGGACACCGAGTTCCCTGCTGCGCAGGATGTCCGTGGCCGCGAGGTCCTGCAGGTTACCGTCCGGCCGCTCGAACTCTTGCAGGAACTTCGGGAAGTTGTGCATGGTGACCAGGCCCGGGTGCAGGGTGCCGAAGCTGTAGAGCAGGTCACGCATGGGGACGGTGTCCATGACTTTCAGTGCCTCGGGACCGGCGAGCTCGCGGAAAGTGGCCTCCCGCAGCGTCGCGTCGTCGGCCGCGGCCCGCAGGTGCCAGTCGTCGCGGACCAGCGGGTGCATGCGGTAGACGGCGACGAACTCCTCGGTGAGGCTGTACGGAACGTTGTAATGGTCGGTCTCGGCACCGGGGATGCCGCTGATCACCTCGGAGTTGCTGATCCGCCCGAAGAGGTTGTGCACGCGCTCGCCGGCGAGTCCCCACCAGTTGGTGCGCAGCGCGGTGACGGTGGTCGGGTGACTGATGACTGCAGGGGTCCATTCCACCGTGTGGATCTTGGCGAGGAGGGCGGCGTTGATCAGCCGGGCGCGCTGGAAGAGCTCCTCGTCGTCCCAGCCGGGGTACTGCGCGTGAAGGTGGTCACAGATGGCGTTGTGTTCCTTGGTGAACAGCGTCTGCATCATCGCGAGCCCCAGCCAGAAGCCGGGTACCCGGGACGGGTCGCGGTCCGGGTCGGACGGGAAGGGTGTCCGGTCGTCGCCCCATAGACGCAGCTTGCCGTTTTCCCCGGTGCGCAGGACACGCTGCTCCTCCTCGCTCGACCCGTAGATCTGGGAGGCGTCCCACCAGTGCGAGGAGACGTTGACGCGCGTGTCGGGGGTGCCCGCCGGGGCCTGCGGGTCGCGTGTGGGGTCGTCGGGGGTGCGCATGATCTGCATGGGCCGCTCGGGCCAGGGGTCGTCGTCGCGTAGAGGGACGGTCCACGGCCGGTCCGTGGGGCTTGTGCCGTGGCTGAACCAGTCGCGCACCATGAACTGCAGCCAGGCCGCCACGAGGGAGTTCACCATCTCGGCGGGGATGAACTCTTCCCGGGTGAGCAGTTCGCGGCTGACCACGCGTGGGTTGGGCGAGGAGAGCACGTCGGCGGCCGAGACGGGAGGGATCTGCTCCAGCGGGATGTTGCGGCCGAAGCGGGTGCCGGCCATGCCCATCTGCGGCTGCTCGAGGTCGTTGTAACTGCCGTCGGCCGTCCGGTTGACCAGGTATGCCGTGCCGTTCTGCGGTGCCGGCTCAGGAACGTTCACCGCGGGGATCCGGTTGGTGTCGTGCAGGTTCTCCTGTCGCAGCTTCACCCGCAGCCCGAGCAGGGTACCGAGTCCGAGCGGGCGGGGCAGTTTGTCCCAGCCGATCCTGCGGTCCAGGAACTCGGCGACGCCGGTGACGACGCGCCAGGGCAGTGTGCGTCGGTAGCCGGACCTCGCCTCGCCGGCGGACGGTCGCTGGTCAGTCATCGGATCCTCCTGGCGGACGGTTCGACGGTGCTTGGTTCGTTGGGTGGCATGGCTTCGGCGAGGATCACGTCACTGGCCTTCTCGCTGATCATGTAGATCGGAGTGGCGACGAAGAATCCGGGGATTCGGGGGAAGACGGAGGCGTCCACGACACGCAACCGCTGCACGCCGCAGACCCGGAACCGGTTGTCGACGACTGAGGCGGGATCGTCGGGACGCCCCATCGGGCAGGTGCAGGACGCGTGGTGGCCCCACGCCTCGTCCTGTACCCAGCGGCGGATCTGCTCGCGGGTGCGGACACCATCGCCGGGCCACAGCTCCTTCTTGATCATGTTTCCGGCGCGGCGGTTCATGCCGCGCACGAATTCGACGGCGTCGACCATCGCGTCGAGGTCCGCGCCGTCCTTGTCGGTGCCCTCCGTGAAGTAGTGGAAGTTCACCTGCGGGGTGTCCCGGGGATCGGCCGACCTCAGGCGAACCCGCCCTCCTGTGTTCCGCGTCCCGGCCTTGAGGACCGCCCAGGTGAAACGGTCCTTGCGCAGTAGTCCGTCCTGGGAGTAGCCGGGGTAGTAGCCGCGGAAGTCGGCGGGCAGCCCCAAGACGAACAGGTCCGGTGCGTCCAGATCGGCACGGGACTTGCGGGTGATGCCGACGACGGCTCCGTTCGTGGTGTAGAGCCCCTTGCCGCGCTGCCAGTCGCGATAGCAGCGGTCGGGTGGCGTGCCGGGCTCGGGCGCGTGGAAGGAGCAGCCTCTGATGATCGGGAACTCCCGGGCCATCTCGCTGACCACGCCGACCTCGTAACGGTCCTGGAGGTTCCGGCCGACGCCCTGCCGGTCGACGCGCACCGGGATGCCGTGCCGCTCCAACTCGTCGCGCGGGCCGATCCCGGACAGCATCAGCAACTGCGGGGTGTTGAAGGCGCCAGCGGCCAAGATCACCTCCCGCCGGGCCAGTACCAGGTGCGGCGGCGCGAGGTGGGGGTCCCCGTCGGCCGCGGGATCGGCTCGGTAGGCGTGCTCGTGGGCGAGGTACTCGACGCCGACCGCCGCCTGGTTTTCGTCCAGAACGACTCGGGTCACCAGCACGTGCGGCCGTACGACGAGCCGGTCGGGGTACTTCTCGCGTACGGCCGCGACCCGCTCGCGTACGGCACTGCGCCGCCCGTCTGCAGTGACGGACATGGGAATCTGCCACAGGCCTTCGAGCGCCTCGGTCTGCACGCGCCAGTCATTGGGGTCAACCAGCGCACCTAGGTGTGCTGTTCGGACAGGTTGGTGACGCGGCTGGCTGGTGTTTGGCCGCTGATGCCGGTGTGGGGTCGGTGGTAGTTGTACCAGTCCAGCCAGTCGGGAAACGCTGTCTGTCGTTCGGTGTCTGAGGTGTAGGGCCGCTGGTAGGCCCATTCATCGAGCAGGGTGCGGTGGAAGCGCTCGACCTTGCCGTTCGTCTGCGGACGCCAGGGCCGGGTCCAGCGCGGGCCGATGCCCAGCTCACGGCAGGTGTCCCGCCAGGTGTTCTTGGTGTAGGCCCAGGCATTGTCGGTCAGG
>NZ_NGFN01000454.1 GCF_002148965.1 Streptomyces swartbergensis
CCCCCGACCCCCTCGCAGCCGACCCGCAGCCAACGCCGCTCCAACAGCAGACGGGAAGGAGTCATGCTGCCGTGGCGCTACCTCGGCTACGTCGGCTACTACGTCGGTGCCGGCCTCATCAGCGGCGCGGTTGTCCACCACCCCATGGCCCCCACCCGCTATTCGTTGATCGCCGCGTCCGGCGTACTGGTCTTCCTGCTCGCGACCGTTCTCAACGACATCATCCTCGCGACCGAGAGGCAGCCCCTGTCACGCATATTGCGCGTGCTGGGTACCTCGACGATGCTCTCGTTCGGCCTCGGCATGCTCAGCGGCGGTATGCAGCACTTCGCCGACCTCCCAGAACGCTGTGCCGTGCTGATACCGCTGGGCATTGTCCTGTCCTTCGTCGCCTTCTTCCTGAAGTAGGCCAAGAGGCCCTGGAGGCGCATCCTCAGCCTCACGGGCCTGGCCATCGTCGTCGTGACGGCCCTTACCTTCCTCGGTCTCCGCCACATCGCCCCCACGATGGCCGAGTCCGGAGGCGGACACAGCCACAGCGATGACGTGCCCAAGAAGGGAAGCGACGAAGGCCACGAGGGTGACCACGGCAGCACCCCCACCAATCCACCCTCCCAGCCCGCTGCGTCTCCGAAGGACACCCACCCCAGCGAGGAGCCCGGGCACGACGACGGCCACCAGCACTGAGCCGACCTGCTCCCACCATCAGAAGGCAAAGAGAGCGAAACCCGGCGACCCAAGGCAGCGGGGCCCGAGTATCTGACCAGGCGGCGGGATCCCGTGCCAGACCTGGTGCGCCCCCGTCGGCGCCCGTACTGCCTTCGCAGGCCGGCCGCCGGCGGCGGGGGTCAGCGTGGCTGTGGGATCTGCTCGCGCTGGCGACGGCGCCCGTAGCGGGTTACCCCGCGCGGCTTGAACACCGACAGGGCGGCCGCCGTCAGGAGCACCAGCAGGGCGGCGGCCGCGTCCGCGATCAGCTGGATGCGCATGCCCTGAAGCTCACCGCCCGCGAGGGCGGCCCGTGCGGCAGCGTCGGCGAGGTGTCCGACCGGCTCCATGTGGACCAGCAGCAGAAGGGTCGCGACCACAGTGATCAGGAGTTTCGCGATGACCCAGTAGTGGCGCAGCAGCCCCCACACCGTGCCGAACGACTGCACAAGGCCGGTCAGCAGGGAGGCGACGCTGAACGGGACGATCACGTACCAGCCGATCACGTCCATGGCCAGGTAGGCGCCCCGCACGGTCTGGGGCGCGCTGCTGGTCAGCCCGGCGACGGCGAGGGCGAGGAAGGCTGCTACCGCACCCAGCCAGCCGACCGAGGAGGTGACGTGAAGCGTGAGCGTCAGCTTGCGCACCCGCGGCGGCAACAGAGTCACGGCGTGTGCCCCGTCATGCCGCCGCCCGCCAGGTGCACGATCACGAACACCACGACCAGGGCGATAGCGATCGCCGCGGAGACCTTCACCCAGCGCGGCGCCCCCTCGCCGTCGTCGTCGTGACGGTCCGGTGAGCCTGCCATGACGACCTCCGCCCATTTTTCGAGACACTCTGTCTCGACTTGAAACCGAGTGTATCTCCCGTGGACGCCCGTATCCTGGGTGGGTGCCGAAGCTGTGGAACGAGACGATCGACGCGCACCGCGCCGCCGTGCGTGAGGCGATCCTGGACACCACCGCGAAGCTGGTGGCCGAAGGCGGCCTGCGGTCGGTAACCATGTCTCAGGTCGCCGAACGGACCGGCATCGGGCGGGCGACGCTCTACAAGTACTTCTCCGACGCCGAAGCGGTCCTGCTGGCCTGGCACGAGCGCCAGATCGCCGCACACCTTGAGCAGCTCTCGGACATCAGCCACCAGACCGGCACCGCGGTGGAGCGCCTGACGGCGGTGCTCGAGGCGTACGCGGGCATCGCCCGGCAGCGCCACGGCGGCGAACTCGCTGCCCTCCTTCACCAGGGCGAGCACGTCACCCACGCCGAGCAGCACCTCCAAGGCATGCTCCAGCACCTCCTTGCCCAGGCCGCCCAGGCCGGGGACCTGCGCTCCGACGTCCCGCCGGCCGAGCTCGCCCAGTACTGCCTCCACGCTCTGACCGCCGCGGCCGGCCTCACCTCCCAGGCCGCCGTGACCCGCCTGGTCTCCGTCACGCTCGACGGCCTGCGTCCCCATTCCCTGACCTACTGACCCTCACCTCCGAGTCGACAGAAGGCGATCTGCCTGTCCGAGGATTGTGCTGGCGCGATCCGAAGGCGTTGTCGGCGCTCCGTGAGGATGCCCATGGCCTCGGAAGGGGGCGTCACGATCCCTTTCACCGGCCAAGACGCGGTCGGCCGCTGCTGCTGTATTGCCACGGCTTCTGCACGGCTCTCGACGGCCACCACCAGGGCGAAGACCGCACCCCGTTCCCGGCCATCGCAGCTGCGCACCCGGAGCTGCGCCCGGTGCTGCGCTCGACATCCTCACCGAGGCTCTTGGCGGCGCCGGGGTGGACCTGGCGCAGGCCCTCGCTGCGGTGGCGGCCGCCACCGCTGAGGTGCGCCGGCGCCTGGGCATCGCCGTGGACGACCAGGTACCCGGGCGAGAGGGCGCGGCGTCGGCTCCGGTAGCGCGCGGCATGGAGCGAAGGCCGCCCAGGCGTCGCGGGCTCGGTCCGGTTTCCGGGGCCTCAGTACCGACCGCTGACAGGCTGTTTCTGATCCCTTGATCGTTCGTTGGGTAGTGCGTGGATGCTCGGGACGGTGATGCGGAGCCCTTTGCGGCCTTGCTGGGGGCGTATTGGCTCGCGTCTGAGTCCGATCATCACAGTGATGCCCTCGTGCGTGAGTGCGGGAGGAAGTGGCTGGCGTCGTGGAACGGACGCGCGGTGATGGTCGGTATCGCGGCGGTCACCGTGATCCTCGCGGTGGTGTCCGTCGTGGTGCGTGACCTGCCTGCGTGAGTGTGTATGCGCTGTTCGGGCAACCGGTGGTGCGGTGCTGGCGCGCCGCGGCCGGCCGGCGACCGGATGGGCCGCAGGATGATCAGACGGACGGGCGGGCCGGTGGGCCCGGCTCCCCGACGGCGCCTTGGCATCCCGTGGACCTTGCGCAGTCTGCGGGACGGCCCGCCCGGCTGCACCGTTCTCCCAGCGGTGCAGCCACGCCATGCCCGTGCGCAGCGTGCACAGCCGCCGACCGCGATTCACAAGCGCGCTATCGGGCTGCCGGTGGCCTCCTCGATGTGTGACCGGGCGGGCCGCTCGGCTTCCGGGTGCGGCGGGCGCCGAGGCTTGCGACCGTATGAGTGAAGGTGGCAGGTCCGAACGGGCGAGGACGGAGGCGGTCCGTCATGCTGAGGGCGCACCCTTCGCTCCTGCGGGAGCTCGTCGAACGCTGCGAGACGCTCAGGCGGCACCTGGCGTCCGGTGGCAGTGCCGAGACCAGGCGCCAGCTTGAGGACGCGTCGTACACGCTATGTGTGGTCACCGGCACCCGCCAGTTGGACACGGCGCTGGATGTGGCCCGCCGGCAGTTGGCCGACGCGATGGGACGCGAGCAGCCTCTGCGTCGCTGACGAAGACAGGCACCATCCAGGCCTGGCCGGGCTCAGTAGTTGGTCGGGGATCGGCGCGGTGGCCGGGGACTCCTGTTCTGCCGATCCTGGCCGCGTCGGGCGGCATGGCCTGGAGGTCACGATGGCGGTGTGCTGCGGTTCCGAGGTGCGGCGCGAGCCGGTGGGCAAGCGCGTGAAAGCCGCGATCGTGCTGGCCGACGACCCCGGCGGGCCGCCTGTTGTGACGGGCAGGGCCAGCTCCCGCCGATCCAGGTCGGCAGTCCATCGCCTCGCTGCCAGTTTCGCTACCGGGCCGGGGAGTGCTTGTGGTGGGGGTCCAGCCGGTAGTCGGGACAGTCGCGGTTCTGACATGCGCCCGGGCCCCACACGGGAACGAATACGCCGAGGCTCTTGTGGCGGTGGACCGCGGCTGGCACGGATTTCTTACACGTCGGGCATACATATACGTCGGGCTTGCGCTTCATTTTGACCATTTTTTTACGATATGCCCGTACTGGCGTGTCGGGAAGTGCTCTGCTTCTGCGCCGCCCCGAGCGCGGGCTGGCTCCACCGTCCCGGCCCGGTGTACCGGCTGGAGGCTCAGGGGCGTCCGTCACGGGCAGTGCGCTGGGCGTCTCGGGCTGCTCGGTGGCCGTGGAGGCGTCTTGTTCGTCGGTGTGTTCCAGAACGCCTATCGGGGCCGGCCTTTTGAGGCTGAGCACCACGGAACCTGTCAGGACGACGACGATGACCGCGAGGCTGATCGGTGAGGGGATTTCCGGGATGCTGGGGCTGATCAGCTTGTGGGCTGCCTGGAGGATGAGCTTGACCCCGATGAAGGCGAGGATGACCGCCAGTCCCTTGTTCAGGTAGTGGAAGCGGTCCAGCAGGCCGGCGAGCATGAAGTAGAGGGCCCGCAGGCCGAGGATGGCGAAGGCGTTGCTGGTGTAGACGATGAAGGCGTCGTCGCTGACCGCGAGGACGGCGGGCACGCTGTCGACGGCGAAGATCAGGTCGGCGGCCTCGATCGCGGCAACCACCGCGAGCAGCGGGGTCGCCATCCGTATGCCGGCTTCCTTGACGAAGAACTTCGCCCCGGCGTACTCGTCGCGCACCGGGATGAGTTTGCGGAGCATCCGTACGGCGAAGCTCTTGCCCGGGTCGAAGCTCTCCTCCTCGTCTTTGAGGAGCTTGTAGGTGCTGTAGAAGAGGACCGCGGCGAAGGCGAACAGCACCGCGGTGAAGCGGCTGACCACGGCCACGCCGAGGGAGAGGAAGATCCCGCGGAAGACGAGCGCGCCGATGACGCCGAAGAACAGCACGCGGTGCTGGTAGGCGCGGGGCACCTTGAAGTACGCGAAGATCACGGCGAAGACGAACAGGTTGTCGACCGACAGGCTCTTCTCCAGCAGCCACGCCGTCGTGTACTCGGTGCCCGCAGTGGTGCCGAGGACGAGGAAGACGACCGCGCCGAAGATCAGGGCGAGGCTCACCCACAGGCCGCTCCAGGCGGCGGCCTCCTTGAAGCCGATGACGTGCGCGGTGCGGTGGGACAGCAGGTCCACCGCCAGCGACACGACCACCGTCGCGGCGAACGCCCCCCACAGCCAGAGCGGGACCTCAAGCACGCCGAACACCCTCACCATGGCCCGCGCGAATACGCCAGCCCTATACAGGAGTGTCCGGCATTGCGCCCCCTGGGGCATGCGGAGCGGGTGAGGCCGGCCATCAGCCTCCTCCTTAAGGAGGAGGCTGATGGCCGAGTGCGCTATGGGTCTTCCTGATACTCCTTGGCGACCGCGACCGCTGCGGCGGTCGGGTCCTTCGTCGGAGTGGCGTCACCCTTGCCCGCGTCGTCGCCGTTGTCCGAGCACCCGGTGAGAGCGAGTCCGGCTGCGAGCAGCAGCACGGCGGGCGCGGCGGTGCGGCGGATCATGCGGGAACCTCCGTGGGGCGGGGACATCGCCGACCGGGGTGTCGACCGGATCGGCTCGAGAGCCGACGGTGCCCAATCCGCAGAGCGGGTGGCAAGGGCACCGGCCAACCAAGACCTCTCACGGAAGGGAGCACCCCAGCATATGCGGGCCCAGAGCCCCTGTTGGGCTGCCCGCGGGATCCGGCTCGCGGGCAGCCTGGACGCTTGTCATAGGCCCGACGACGGAGGAGCGGGCTGATCCCTACGGCATMGCAAGACACCGCCGCCCTTGGTCGCCACGCTCGGAGAGCCTGAGAGCCCAGCGAAGTACAAGGAGACGACCGGTCTACGCC
>NZ_NGFN01000455.1 GCF_002148965.1 Streptomyces swartbergensis
GAGTAGTCGTTCCAGCCGGAGCCCGGGGCACCGGCGGCCTGGGCGGTGGCGGCGGGGGCGGTGACGGCCGCGGCGGTCAGCAGCAGCGCGGCCAGGGGTCTGAGCGCTCGTTTCCAGGGCAGCATCGAGTGATCTCCTTGCGGCTCAAGGGAGGTGCGACGGCACGATGCCCTGTGATCCGGATCACGGGATGCTGTTCACTCGTCAAGTTACGAGTGAGTAGTCAAACTGGGAAGTTACGCGTCAGTAAAAACTTCCAGTGGTAACCGACGACGAGGGACCCGCCTGACACCCCTTCACCAGGCAGGCCGTATGGGCCCGCGCGGAGCGATCCGCAGCAACTGCTCCCCGAGCGCCCGCACTTCCCTCTCCCCCAGCGCGTCCCCCCATTCCCGCACGGCTTCGGCAGCCGCCTCCTCAGCAGCCCGCGTGCAGTCCCACCCCCGCCCGGTCAGCACGACCAGCCGCGCCCGCGCGTCGTCGGGGTGCGGCCGCCGCTCGGCGTATCCCTTGCGGACCATCTCGTCGACGAGCTGGCTGGCGGCCTGCTTGGTCACCCCGAGGTGGGCAGCGAGGTCGGTGACCGTCGCGCCGTCCGGGGCGAGCCGGGCGAAGGCGAAGCCGTGCGCGGGCCGCAGCCCCTCGAAGCCGCGAGCGACCACACCCTCGTGGATGCGTTGCGTGAGCCCGCCGACGACGGCGAGCAGGGCGGCGGACAGGGCCATGGCCTCGGAGTTCTGCACGCATGCATTGAAACACCCTTGACGGGATGGTCAAGCAGCTTGACTATATGGTCAAGCTGCTTGACCACTTGGAGGCCGTCATGCCCGTCGTCCGCTCGTCCGAAGCCGTCACCCACGAGATCCACGGCGCCCGCTTCGTCTCGTACGCCACCCCGCGCAGCGGCAGTAAGGAACTGTGCGCCTGGCGCGGCGAGATCCCCGCCGGTCTCAAGGCGCCCGCGCACACGGTCAGCCGGGAGGAGATCTTCCATCTGCTCGACGGCGAGCTGCTGATCACCCTCGACGGCCGCACCGAGCGGATCACGGCGGGCGACACGGTGATCATCAACCCCGGCGCCACCCTGACCGTCGAGAACCCCACCGACCGGACCGCGTACTCCTGGGTCACCACCTCCACGGGCCTGGAGGCACGGCTCGCCGACGGCACCCGCATCGTGCCGCCGTGGGCCAACTGACGTCACGCAGAAGGATCTACGCCGCCAGTCCCGCTAGCCCCCCGGGCATCACCGCCCGCGGCCCGAACTTCGCCCGCGCGCGGTCCGCGACCTCCTCGATGCGGCGGACCTTCTCGTCCACGGGGTCGAAGGTCAGCTGGTGGGAGGCCTGGTCCGCGGGGTCGAGCCCCTCGGCGCGCAGGGCGATCGCGCGGACCCGGGCGCGTTGCAGGCCGAGCGCCTCGTACATGCCGTACGCGGTCCGGGTCAGGTCCGGTGAGTGCGCGGTCGGCTCGTTCAGCTTGCGGCTGCGGGTCGTGGCCGAGCGGTCGGCGTAGCGCACGGTGAGGGTGAGCGTGCGGCACACCTTCTCCAGGGCGCGCAGCCGGGCGCCGATCTCCTCGGCGGCCGACAGCAGAGCTTGCCGATGCCGGTCCGGGTCCAGTTCGTCGCGGCCGAAGGGGCGTTCCGTGGCGAGGATGGGGGTCCCCCCTGCTCGAGCGCAGCCGAGAGCTTGGGGGAGGGAGACGGCGTTCGGTACGACCCGGCCGCGGTCGACGCCGTTCGCCTTCTCGTGCAGCTCGCGGCCGGCCTTCGCGCCGACCAGCCGCTGGAGCGTGGACAGCGGCGCGGCGGCGACCCTGCCGAGGGTGTCGAGGCCGTAGTCGCCCAGCGTACGGGCGGTCGCGGCGCCCACGCCGGGCAGCGCGGCGACGGGCTTGTCCGCGAGGAACTCCGCGATGGCCTCCGGCTCCTCGGGCACCGCGCACGTCACCCCGGGCACGGCGTCGCGCAGCGCCACACGGGCCAGCATCGGTCCGGGCCCGGCACCGATCAGGCAGTCGACCCCGTACAGCGCGAGCGACCGCACCCGGATCACCGAGGCCAGTTCGACGGCGTCCCGCCCGAAGTACCGCTCGGCGCCCCGCAGGTCGGCCAGCGCCCCGTCCGGTGGCAGGGCCTGGACGACGGGGGTGAACTCCTCGAGCATCCCGAGCAGTCGGGGCAGGTCGGCCTCGCGTGTCGGAGGCAGCTGGAAACGTACGCAGAGGATGGTCATCCCGCACTCCCCGGACTCTGGTGCCACAACTTTCTTCCCACCGCGGGCCCTTCGCCCGCGGGACGCAGATCGGCCCAGGGGTGCATCTCGTACCCCGTGGGCATGCGGATCTTCCGCTGCTCCGCCGGATCCTGGGCCTCGGAGCCCGCCGCCACCTCGCCGTCGCCGCCGGAACCGGCCCCGGGAGCGGCACTGGCCAGCCGGGCCGCGACTCCCTCCAGCCCCTCCTCCCGGCGCACCTCCAGCAGCTCGGCGAGGTTCCAGGCGGCGGCGCCCACCACGCTGAGGCTGCGCGGGCCGCGCCGCTGCACCACCCCGCGCACCAGCAGCAGCCAGGAGTGGAAGACGGTGTGGGCGCAGGCGTCGTGGGAGTCGTCGAAGAAGGCGAGGTCGACCAGGCCCGTGCCGTCGTCCAGGGTGGAGAAGATGACGCGCTTGCCGGACCGGATCGGCGGCGTCTGGGTGGCCGCCTTGGCGCCCGCGACCAGCACCGTCTCCCCGTGCCGGGCGTCGCGCAGCCGCCGCGCGGGCACCACGCCCAGCTCGTCGAGGAACGTCCGGTGATCGTCCATCAGATTGCGCGAGGCGTCCATGGACAGCACGCCCAGCTCGGCACTGAGCCGTTCCGACGAGGTGAGGTCCGGCAGCCCCGCCGGGGCCGTCTTCCGCCCCCCGGCCAAGGGCAACTGCCCACCGCCCGCGCCCCGCGCGCCCCGGTGCAGCTCGGTCAGATGCAGTTGCAGATCACGGCGGTTGGCGCCGAACGCGTCCAGCGCTCCCACCTGTGCGAGCCGCTGGGCCAGCGGACGGCTGGGCCGGCCCCGCTCCCAGAAGTCGACCAGCGAGGCGTACGGCTGCCCTTCGGCGATCCGCGCCGCCTCGTCCTCCCTGATGCCGTGCACATCGGAGAGCGCCAGCCGCAGACCCCATTTACCGGACACCAGTTCGATACGGTGTGCGACGCCCGACGTGTTCACATCCAACGGCAGCACCGGCACCCCGCGCCGCCGCGCGTCCGCCAGCAGCAGCCGCTTCGGATACATGCCGGGGTCGTGCGTGAGCAACCCCGCGTAGAAGGCGGCCGGGTGATGCGCTTTCAGCCATGCCGACTGGTAGGTCGGTACGGCGAAGGCGACCGCGTGAGCCTTGCAGAAGCCGTACGAGCCGAAGGCCTCGATGATCTCCCACGTCCGCCGAATCGTCTCCGCGTCATACCCGTTCGCCGCCGCGTGCTGCGCGAACCACACCTTGATCCGCCCCTGCGACTCCGGATCCGACAGCCCGCGCCGCACCCGGTCGGCCTCGCCGCGCCCGCAGCCGGTCATGATGTCGACGATGTCGATGATCTGCTCGTGGAAGACGACGACCCCGTACGTCTCCTTCAGCGGCTCCTCCAGATCCGGGTGCGGGTAGCGGATCGGCGCCCGCCCGTGCCGCGCCTCGATGAACGGCCGCACCATGTCGGCGGCGACCGGCCCGGGCCGGAACAGCGAGATGTCGACGACGAGATCGTGGAAAGTGGCCGGCTGGAGCCGCCCGACCAGGTCCCGCTGCCCCGGCGACTCGATCTGGAAGCAGCCGAGCGTCTCGGTGGACCGGACCAGCCGGTACGTCTCCGGATCCCCGGGCGGCAGGGCGTCCAGATCGACCCTGACGCCCGACACCCGCTCCACTTCCGCCACGGCGTGCGCCATCGCCGACTGCATCCGCACTCCCAGCACGTCCAGCTTGAGCAGCCCGAGGTCCTCGACGTCGTCCTTGTCGAACTGCGACATCGGAAAGCCCTCGCCGCTGGTCGGCATGACCGGCGTACGCGCCAGCAGGGAGGCGTCGGACAGCAGCACCCCGCACGGGTGCATGGCCACCCCGCGCGGCAGCGCGTCCAGCGCCTCGACCAGCTCCCACAGCCGCCCGTACCTCTCCTTCTCCCCCGCCAGCGCCCGCAGCTCGGGCAGCTCCTCCAGCGCGGCGCGGGCGTCCCGCGCCCGAATATGAGGAAAGGACTTGGCGACCCGGTCGATCTCGGCCGGATCCATGGACAGCGCCGCCCCCACGTCACGGATCGCATGCCGCACGCGATACGTCTCCGGCATCGCGACCGTCGCGACCCGCTCGGTGCCGAACCGGTCGATGATCTTGCGGTAGACCTCCAGCCGGCGCGCGGACTCCACGTCGATGTCGATGTCGGGCAGCACGACCCGCTCCTTCGACAGGAACCGCTCCATCAGCAGCCGGTGCTCGATCGGATCGGCGTGCGCGATCCCGAGCAGATGGTTGACGAGCGACCCCGCACCGGACCCCCGGGCGGCGACCCGGATGCCCATCTCCCGCACGTCGTCGACCACTTGGGCCACGGTCAGGAAGTAGGAGGCGAAGCCGTGGTGGGCGATGATGTCCAGCTCGTGGTGCATCCGCTCCCAGTACTCCCGCCGCCGGTCGTACCCGCGCAGCACCATTCCCGCCGCCGCCCGCGAGGCCAGCGTCCGCTGGGCGCTGCGGCGGCCGGCGCCGACCAGATGCGGCTCGGGAAAGTGGACGGTGCCGATCCCGAGGTCGTCCTCGGGATCGACCAGGCACTCGGCGGCCGTGACCTCGGTCTGCTCCACCAGCCGACGAGCGGTGTCCCGCCGGAACCCGGCGGCCTCCACGATCCGCTCGGCAGCATGCACCATGGCCCCCGCGCCCTTGAGCCAGGCCTCGCCGGAGTCCAGCTCCTTGGTCGGGTCGACGGGCACCAGCCGGCGCGCGGCGTCCAGCACGTCGGCGACCGGCCCCAGTCCCGGGTCGGCGTACCGTACGGCGTTGCTGAGCACGGGGCGGATCCGCTGCTCGGCGGCGAACCCGACGGTCCGGGCGGCCAGCCGCAGGGAGCCGGGCCCCGTGCCTTTCCGGCCGTGCCAGACGGCCTCCAGCCGCAGGGCGTCGCCGTAGACCTCCCGCCAGGGCACGAGCAGCCGCGCCGCACGGTCGGGACGCCCGGCGGCCAAGGCACGCCCCACATCGGAGTCGGGCCCGAGCAGCACGGTCACGCCCTCGGCGTGGTTTCGCTCCCAGGGCAGCAGGGGCGTCCCCTCCCCCTCATGCACCGCGGAGACGAGCCGGCACAGCCCGGCCCACCCACGGGCACCGTCCCGGGCGAGAAAGGTCACCCGGGGAGCCGACTCGTCGACGAAAGCGCCACCGCGCACAGGGGTCCGGCGCCGTCCCCGCCCGGCCCCGGGCTCGGGGGGCTCCGCTCCCGCCACCGCCAGATCCGCCCCGAACACCGGACGGACCCCGGCCTTCGCACAGGCCTTGGCGAACCGGACGGCACCGGCAAGCGTGTCGCGATCGGTGAGAGCCAGGGCGTCCATGCCCCGCTCGGAGGCACGCTCGGCCAGCCGCTCCGGGTGCGAGGCTCCATACCGCAACGAGAACCCGGAGAAGGTGTGCAGATGCGTGAAGCCCGGCACACGCACCTCCCGCACTCGTGAACCACACCGGCTCTCGAACATCTGTTCCCAGCTACCTCACCCCCACCATACCCCCATCCTCGAATGTATGTGCGACATCCGTT
>NZ_NGFN01000456.1 GCF_002148965.1 Streptomyces swartbergensis
CGACTGCGGCCGCAGCGGCGGCAGATGAGGTAGTGGCGGTGCTCGCCGGCCGGCCGCCCCAGGTAGAGCCGCTCGCCGCCCTCGTCGCGCACGACGTCGACCAACCCGGCGCGGTCCTGACCGAGCGTGATCTGCCCCGCCCGCCGCAGATGGAGCAGCTGGCCCGGATCGACACGGCCGGCACCCTCGCGGCGTGGCTGACGGACCTGGGCGGAAGCGAACCCCGGGTCGTCCAGCGGCACTTCGAGGCCCCGCTGTCCCCGGAGACGGGCTGGGAGCTGGCCACCGGCAGCGGGGCGCGCCGGATGCTGGCCGGGCTGTCACCGGCCGCCGTGGAGCGGGTGCGCGCCGAGTTCACCGCCCGGCTCACCGCGGACTCGGTCACCGACCTCGACGTACGCGTCCTGACGGGCACCGCCCGCTTCCCCCGCTGACCGGCCGGCCGGGCGGGGCGGCGGGCAGGACCCCGTGACCGGCCCGCGCCCACAAGGGCCGCACACGGCCGCTCAGTTCGCGGCGGTTCGACGGCCCGCTGGCCCCAGAGACGGGCTGGGAGCCGGCCACCGGCAGCCGGGCGTGTCGCATGCCGGCCGGGGCGGTCAGCGGCCGCCGTCGAGCGGGTGCGCGCCCAGTTCACCGCCCGGCTCACCGCGGACTCGGTCACCGACCTCGACGTACGCGTCCTGACGGGCACCGCCCGCTTCTCCGGCTGACCGGCCGGCCGGGCGGGGCGGCGGGCAGGACCCCGTGACCGGCCCGCGCCACAAGGGCCGCACACGGCCGCTCAGTTCGCGGCGGTTCGACGCCCCGCTGGCCCCGGAGACGGGCTGGGAGCCGGCCACCGGCAGCCGGGCGCGCCGCATGCCGGCCGGGGCGGTCAGCGGCCGCCGTCGAGCGGGTGCGCGCCCASTTCACCGCCCGGCTCACCGCGGACTCGGTCACCGACCTCGACGTACGCGTCCTGACGGGCACCGCCCGCTTCCCCCGCTGACCGGCCGGCCGGGCGGGGCGGCGGGCAGGAGGACGCGGTCGGCCCGCGCCCGCAGGGGCCGCAGACGCCGCYCAGTTCGAGGGTGTGCTCCAGTTCCGTGAAGCCCGTGGTCTCGGCGAGCCGGGCGGCCCACTCCTCGACGGCCTCCGCGTCCACGGGCCGACTGCGGCCGCAGCGGCGGCAGATGAGGTAGTGGCGGTGCTCGCCGGCCGGCCGCCCCAGGTAGAGCCGCTCGCCGCCCTCGTCGCGCACGACGTCGACCAACCCGGCGCGGTCCAGCTCGCGCAGGGTGCGGTAGACGGTGGTGAGCCCGACAGTGCTGCCGGAGTCGGCCAGCAGCGTGTGCAGTTCCTGCGCGGAGACGAACTCGTGGCAGCGGCCCAGGGTGTCGAGCACGGCCCGGCGCTGCCACGTACTGCGCAGGCCCGGCGTGTGGATGCGCTCCACGGCCGGGCTCCCCTCCGCTTCGCCCACCACTGGACTCCTTGCTCGACCGGCGTGTTCGTCGGCCCCCCATGCTAGATGAACATGGTTTTCACGTCGATGACCGACCCGCCCCGCTCGCGTCGCGCCATGCCTGCGCAAACCGTTGACGGAGGTAAGAGCCCCACTTATCTTCTGATCGAATTCACGAACTGCGTTCGAAATAGCGAACGCAGACTCGGACAGAGGCGGCGGCGACGCTGCACTCCCCCCTGATCCGGAGAACTCCCTTGAGACGTAAGAGACGCAATGCGCCACGGCTGCTCCTGGCCGTCCTCGTCGCCCTCGCCGCCTGCCTCGTCGGAACCGGCGCTCCCGCCCAGGCCGCCGTACCCGACTCCCCCGGTGTCACGTACACCAACCCGATCGCGGAGAAGCGGGCCGACCCGCACATCTTCAAGCACACCGACGGCTACTACTACTTCACCGCGACCGTCCCCGAGTACGACCGCATCGTGCTGCGCCGGGCGACGACCATCCAGGGGCTGAAGTCGGCCCCCGAGACGACCATCTGGACCAAGCACGCCAGCGGTGTGATGGGGGCCCACATCTGGGCGCCGGAGATCCACTTCATCGACGGCAAGTGGTACGTCTACTTCGCCGCCGGCGCCACCAATGACATATGGGCGATCCGGATGTACGTCCTGGAGGGCACGGGCGCCAACCCGCTCACCGCCGCCTGGACCGAGAAGGGGCAGATCAAGACCCAGTGGGAGAGCTTCTCCCTGGACGCCACCACCTTCGTCGTGAACGGCGTGCGCTACCTGGCCTGGGCGCAGCGCGACCCGTCCGTGAACAACAACACCGACGTCTACCTCGCGAAGATGGCCAACCCCTGGACGATCACCGGCACTCCGGTGATGCTGTCGCGGCCCACCTACTCCTGGGAGACCGTCGGCTACAAGGTCAACGAGGGCCCGGCCGTCATCCAGCGCGGCGGCAAGGTCTTCATGACGTACTCCGCCAGCGCCACCGACAGCAACTACTGCCTGGGGATGCTCACCGCGTCCGCGAGCGCGAACCTGCTCAGCCAGGCGTCCTGGAGCAAGAGCCCCACGCCGGTGTTCGCCAGCAGCGCCGCGACCAGCCAGTACGGCCCGGGCCACAACTCCTTCACCGTGTCCGAGGACGGCAAGAGCGACATCCTCGTCTACCACGACCGCAGCTACAAGGACATCAGCGGCGACCCGCTCAACGACCCCAACCGCCGCACCCGCGTGCAGAAGGTCTACTGGAACGCCGACGGCACCCCGAACTTCGGCATCCCCGTGGCCGACGGGATCACCCCGCAGCGCTTCTCCTCGTACAACTTCCCCGACCGGTTCATACGCCACTGGGACTACCGGGCCCGGATCGAGGCGAACGTCACCAAGCTCGCCGACTCGCAGTTCCGGGTCGCGCCCGGCCTGGCCGGCAGCGGCACCGTCTCGCTGGAGTCGGCGAACCTCCCCGGCTACTACCTGCGGCACAAGAACTTCGAGGTGTGGCTGGAGAGGAACGACGGCAGCGCGCAGTTCGCCTCCGACGCCACCTTCCACCGGCGCGCCGGCCTGGCCGACTCGGCGGGCGTGTCGTACGAGTCGTACAACTACCCGGGGCGATACGTCCGCCACTGGGAGTACCTGCTGAACGTGCAGGCGGTGAGCACGGCGACCGACCGGGCGGACGCCACCTTCTACACCCAGTGACCACAGGGCGGGCGCCCGTAATGCCCTGATTGTCTTCCCGATGGGCGGGCACTCAGGGCATGTGCACATACAAGACGGCATGCGACCGCGCAAGGTTCTGCTGACCGGGTGGTTCAGCTTCCCGGACGGGGAGGCGACCGCCGGGGACGTGCTGGCCCTGCGCCGGGTCGAGGACGTACTGCTGGGCACGGGCATCCCCTACGACATCGCCTGGAGTCCCGGCTTCCGCCCGGAGGCACTGCATCTGGACCGGCTGTGGCCGGAGGACTACTCCCACCTGGTGTTCGTGTGCGGCCCGCTGCACGGGCCGCAGATCGAGGAGCTGCACCGGCGGTTCGCGCACTGTGTGCGGATCGCCGTCGGCACCTCGGTGATCGACCCCGCCAGCCCGGCCGTGACCGGCTTCCACCGGGTCCTGCCCCGGGACGCACCGGACAGCGAGCCGGTGGAGGACCTCGCGGCCCGCGCCCCTGACGCGCCCGCCCGGCCGGTTGTCGGGGTGATCCTCACGCACGGGCAGCACGAGTACGGGGAGCTGCGGCGGCACGGGCAGGTCGCCGAGGAGGTGACCCGCTGGCTGGCCGGGAAGGACTGCGGCCGGCTGGAGCTGGAGACGCGGCTCGACACGCACGACTGGCATCTCAGTGCCACCCCCGCGCAGCTCCAGTCCGTGCTGGCCCGGCTGGACCTCGTCGTCACCGACCGGCTGCACGGGCTGGTCATCGCGCTGCGGGTCGGCACCCCGGTGCTGGCCGTCGACCCGGTCGAGGGCGGCGCGAAGATGACCGCGCAGGCCCGGGCCTGCGGCTGGCCCGCGCTGGTGCCCGCCGAGCGGCTGGACGTGCGGCAGTTGGACCGCTGGTGGGACTGGTGTCTGACCGGCGGCCGGGTGACCGCCCGGCAGATCCGTGACGGATTCCGTGAAGGCACCGTGCCGGACAGCGCGGACCGGCTCGTCGAGGCGCTGGCACGGCCCGTCCCCGGTTAACGCCGGGGCCTCACGGGGCACCCGCTTTTCATCCCCGCTGTACGTCCCCCGCCGCACGTCCCCCTCGGGACGCAGGACGGTCCGGCCGCCCGGAAGGAGAAAGCGCGTGTCCATCGGCCGACTTCCCGAGAACGAGCAGCGCATCCTCGACGAGATGGAACGCGCGCTGCGCCGCGACCGCCGCCTCGACCGCCGGCTGCGCACCCTGCGCCTGAGCCGCCGCCCCGACCCCGCCCGGCTGCTGGCCCGCCTCGGCTCCTACCAGCCCCGCGTCCGGACCGTGGCGGTCCTGCTCGCGGTGTCGGTCGGGCTGATGGTGGCCGGGATGGTCACCTCCGAGCCGGGGGTGATCTGGGCGTTCGCCGTCATATGGCCGCCGACGCTGTTCGCCGTGTTCCGGCTGATGTGCCGGTGGTGCGGGGGCTGAGCGTCCGCCGCTGATCCGACGAGCGGACCCGCACCCCGCCGAGGTGCGGGTTCAGCCCGTGTAGCGGCGGGCCTTCGAGGCGCGCTGGGCCGGTTCCAGCAGGCGCAGGCGGGACTCGACCTCGTGCGGCAGGACGCGGCGTTCGCGCAGGACCCAGGGGAGGGCGGCGGCGGCCTCGGCGAAGGCGCGCAGGGACGCAGTGTCGCGCGGCACCGTGCGGGCCAGGTCCACGGTCCGGCGCAGGGCGGGGCCGGCCGGACGGCGCAGCCAGGTGAACCACAGGGTGTTGCGGATGCCGTGGGACCGGCGCAGGGTGGCGTCCCGGGCGACGGACGGGTGGTGGTGCACCACCAGGTGGTCGGCGTACGTCAGCCACCAGCCGTCGGCCGCCAGGTCCGCGGCGAGCAGCTCCTCCTCGCCGCCCAGCCACAGCCGCGGATGGAAACCGCCCGCCGCCCGGAAGGCGTCGGTGCGCAGCACGGTCGCGGCGGCCAGGAACGAGCCGAGGGCCGGTCCGGGCAGCCAATCGGGCCCGGGGACGGGCGAGTCCCGCAGCTCCTCGACGATCGGGTCGTCGGTGCCGTCCGGTTCGACGACGATCCGGGCCGTGACCGAGCCCAGCGCCGGATACCGATCGAGCAGGTCGGCGGCCCCCGTCAGCGATCCCGGTGCCCACCAGGAGTCGTCGTCGCAGAAGGCGACGTAGGGCGTACCGACCTGCCGGATCGCCAGGTTGCGGCCCACGGCGCCGAGGTTGCGGCCGGGGCGCAGCAGCCGGACCCACGGGTGATGGCGGGCGACGGCGTCGGCGGTGCCGTCCGTGGAACCGTTGTCGGTGACGATCACCGGTGGGTTCTCCGGCAGTTCGGCGAGGTGGTCGAGCGTGCGCAGCAGCTCGCGGCGCCGGTTGTGGGTGATGACGACGACGGTCGTACGGCTGTCGGTCATGCGGCGGCTCCCTCCAGCAGGCGCGCGGCCCGCTCCACGTGCGGCGGCAGGGGCCGGCGTGCGCGCAGGGCGGCGGGCAGCCGGGCGAGCGTCCCGCGCAAGGCCTGCCGGGCGTGGTCGTCGTGCCGGGCCTCGGCGGCGAGGGCGCCGGTGCGGGCGAGCGCGTAGGGCACGGGGCGGCGCAGCCAGGCGGTGAGGAGTTCGTTGCGGCGCTGGACGACCGGGCGGCCGGTGCGGGGCGAGGGCGCGGGGTGGTGG
>NZ_NGFN01000457.1 GCF_002148965.1 Streptomyces swartbergensis
TCAAGTTCCTGTGCCGAGGGGCGATCAGCCCGTACTGGCTCGGTGTGCACGAGGCCGTCGTCACCGAGCCCCTCCGGCCCGACCCGGCCGAGATCGCCTGGCACGGGTGGGTCGGGGAGCGGGAGCTTCAGGAGGCGTTCCGGCGGTGGATGTTCGTGCCGGACGCGGTGGATGTCATGCGGCGTTGTCCGGGGCGCCGTGTGCCGAGCGCCGCCACGCCGCGGCCAACTCCGCCACGGTCGTGAAGCGTTCGGCCGGGTCCGGGCGCGTGGCCCGCTCCACGAGCGTCAGTTGGGCCGCCGTGCCTCGCCAAGCAGGCCTCTCGCCGGCCGTGCTCAGGAGGAGGCGGATGGCGCGGCCCAGGGCGTGCACGGTGGTGCGGGTGTCGATCGTCGAACCGCGTCGCCATTCCTCCGGGGCCATGAAGCGCCGTGAGCCGGGCAGGCGGTCCGCCTGGAGCGTGAACGGGCCCGGGCGGTACTCGTCGAGGTCGATCAGGTGGAGTTCGCCGGCGTCGAAGTCGTAGAGGAACGCGCCGTCGTAGAGGTCGACGGCTACGAAGCCCGCGGCCTCCACCGCCAGGTGGGCGTCCAAGAGATGGCCGACGGCGCGCAGGACCCGGGGGACAGGGAGGGCTTGTAAGCGGGCCAGGGGGCCTGCGTGCCGTAGGCGCGCGGGCGAGTACAAAAGCTCCCCGTCGTGCCAGGGCATCACCGCCGCCGTGCGCCCCTCCCCCGCCGCGAACCGGTGCAGCTGGGGGACGATCACCGGATGCCGTACCGCCCGGTGGAAGGCCCAGGCGCGGTTCAGCGAGTGCTGGGCGGCGTCGGTCGTCGCCTCCTTCACGAACCAGCGTTCCCCGTCGGCGAGCCGGACCCCGTACGACACACAGCCCGAGTCCTGGTCGCGGAAGGCCCGGAAGACCTCGCCCACCGTGCGCAGGTACGGCTCGGTCCGAGCGACCTCGGCGATGTCCAGCAGGGGATGCGGCGTCACGACGACGACCGGGGCACCAGTTCCGTGGCGAGGACGACCTGCCGTCGGTCCAGCCCCCGGGACGCCAGGGGGCGGCGGTCGGCGACCTCGGTGAGGAGGAGGTCGATCATCCGGCGGCCCATCACCTCGATGGGCTGGCGGACGCTGGTGAGGGGCGGTTCCATGTGGCGGGCGATGGCGGAGTCGTCGTAGCCGACGAGCGCCACGTCGTCGGGGATGCGGCGCCCCGCCTCGCGCAGCGCCTGCCGGGCGCCGGCGGCGGTGACGTCGGAGGCGGCGAAGACCGCGTCCAGGTCGGGGCGGCGCTCCAGCAGTGCCGCCATGGCGCGGCTGCCGCCCTCCTCCGTGAAGTCACCCGGCTCGATCAGCGCCTCGTCCGCCTCGTGGCCCGCGTCGCTCAGGGCGTCGCGGTAGCCCTCGATGCGGCGCTGGGCGCCGTAGACGTCGAGGCGGCCGGTGATGTGGGCCACCCGGCGGCGGCCGCGGGACAGCAGGTGCTCGACGGCCTGGCGGGCGCCGCCGTAGTTGTCGGAGTCGACCGACGGCAGTGTCTCCGCCGCCGATCGCGGGCCGCTGATCACCGCCGGGATGTCCAGCTGGGCCAGCAGGTCGGGCAGTGGATCGTCCGCGTGGACCGAGACCAGCAGGACGCCGTCCACCCGGTGGGCGGCCAGGTACTGGGCGAGGCGGCGGCGTTCGCGGTCGCCGCCCGCGAAGATCAGCAGCAGCTGCATCTCCGTGTCGGACAGCTCCGCCCCGACGCCCTTCAGAATGTCCGAGAAGTACGGCTCCGAGAAGAACCGGGTCTCCGGCTCGGGGACGACCAGGGCGATCGCGTCCGTGCGGTTGGCGGCCAGGGCGCGGGCCGCGGTGTTCGGGACGTAGCCGAGCTCGGCGACCGCCGCCTCGACGGCCGCGCGGGTCGCGTCGCTGACCCGGGGCGAGCCGTTGATCACCCGGGACACCGTGCCGCGGCCGACACCGGCGCGCGCCGCCACCTCTTCGAGGGTGGGCCGGCCACCGCTTCGGCCCCGCGCTCCGTGGCTTGCCATGGGCTCCGCCTTCCCGTCCACACCCGCACTCTGCGGCTGGCCTGGAATTTAACAGGCTTGTCAGCGGTAGTGACCGCTACCGAGGCCAGCCGCCCCCGGCCTTCCGCTTCGGCCGGCGAGCCGGTCCGGGCCGGCTTGATCCCGTCGCCCCGGGCCGAAGGGGCTCCGGCTCGGGTCCAGTTAACGTCCCGATAACTGAACGCGTCTCTCCCTGTCCGGTCCCTTGACACCCCCGCCGCGACCGGAGACCCTTCAACACATCACTCGTGGGAGCGCTCCCACAGTACCTGACACATACACAACCCGCACGTTCCCCGCCCGAGCCGCAGCGAGTAAAAACGGGTCCAACCATGCAGTTGGCCGGGGGGTCGGCACGTCAGGGCAACAGGAGGACGACATGCGAGCACGCATCCGAACCGCCCGCAAGGCGATGGTCCTCGCGGCCGCCGCGTCGCTGGGCGCCGGGCTGCTGGCCGGCTGTGCCGACGACGGCAAGAGCGACGGTTCCGGCTCCTCGGACGGCGACAGCGGCGGCAAGACCACGATCTCGGTGGGTCTCTTCGGCACCATGGGCTTCAAGGAAGCCGGTCTCTACGCCGAGTACGAGAAGCTCAACCCGAAGATCAAGATCGCCGAGAACGCCGTCCAGCGGAACGAGAACTACTACCCGGCGCTGCTGAACCACCTGACCACCAACAGCGGTCTGCTGGACGTCCAGGCCGTCGAAGTCGCGAACATCGCCGAGGTCACGGCCACCCAGGCCGACAAGCTCGAGGACATGTCCAAGGCTCCGGGCGTGGACAAGAGCAAGTGGCTGCCCTGGAAGTGGCAGCAGGCCACCACCAAGGACGGCCGGACCATCGGCCTCGGCACCGACGTCGGCCCCATGGCGATCTGTTACCGCACGGACCTCTTCAAGCAGGCCGGCCTGCCCACCGACCCCGCCGAGGTGGGCAAGCTGTGGGCCGGGGACTGGGCCAAGCTCGTCGACGCCGGTGAGCGCTACAAGTCGAAGGCCCCCAAGGGCACCTTCTTCATGGACTCCCCCGGCGGTCTGATCCAGGCGATCCTGGGCAGCGAGAAGGAGAAGTTCTACGACGCCTCCGGGAAGGTCATCTACAAGACCAACCCGGCCGTCAAAGCCGCCTTCGACCTGACCGCGGAGGCCGCCGAGAAGGGCCTCGTCCAGTCGCAGACGCAGTTCCAGCCGGGCTGGAACTCCTCGATCGCCAACAACAAGTTCGCCGCCATCGCCTGCCCGCCGTGGATGCTCGGCACGATCAAGGGCTACTCGAAGCCGGACGCGGCCGGCAAGTGGGCCGTGGCCACCGCGCCCAAGGGCGGCAACTGGGGCGGCACCTTCCTCACCGTGCCGAAGAGCGGCAAGAACGTGAAGGAAGCCCAGAAGTTCGTGACCTGGCTGACCGCGCCGGAGCAGCAGGCGAAGCTGTTCAAGGTGCAGGGCAGCTTCCCGAGCGCCCCGTCCGCCTACACCATGCCCGAAGTGACGGGCGCCAAGAACGAGATGACCGGTGACCAGCAGATCGGCTCGATCTTCGCGGAGGCCGCCAAAGCCGCCCCGGTCCAGGTGATCGGCCCGAAGGACCAGATCATCATGCAGGGCCTGACGGACAACGGCGTGATCCTGGTGACGAAGGGCAAGTCGGCCGAGGAGGCCTGGGACTCCGCCGTCAAGACCATCGACAACAAGCTGGACCAGTGACCCGCATGGCCACCCGCCACGACACCGCCGCGCCCCCCGCCGAGGGGGGCGCGGCCCCGGGCCGCCCGTCGGCGGACCCCGTGTCCCTGGAGAAGGAACGGCGGCGCCGGGACCGGCTGTCCCGCCGCTGGCAGCGGGACATCCGCTGGAGCCCGTACGCCTTCGTCTCCCCGTTCTTCCTGCTGTTCGTCGCCTTCGGCCTGTTCCCGCTGATCTACACGGGCTGGGCGTCGCTGCACCAGGTGGAGCTGACCGCGCCGACCGACATGAACTGGGTCGGACTGCGCAACTACACCCGCATCTTCGACGACGAGTTCTTCTGGAACGCGGCGAAGAACACCCTGACCATCGGCATCATCTCCACCGTCCCGCAGCTGCTGATGGCGATGGGCATCGCCCACATCCTCAACTACAAGCTGCGGGCCTCGACCTTCTTCCGGGTCGCGATGCTCGCCCCGTACGCGACGTCGATCGCCGCGGCCTCGCTGGTGTTCGTGCTGCTCTTCGGCCGTGACTACGGCATGATCAACTGGGCGCTCGACATGGTCGGCATCAACCCGGTCGACTGGCAGAACGACAAGTGGTTCTCGCAGATCGCCGTCTCGACGATCATCATCTGGCGCTGGACCGGCTACAACACGCTGATCTACCTGGCCGCGATGCAGGCGATCCCGCAGGACCTGTACGAGTCCGCGGCCCTGGACGGGGCCAACCGCTGGCAGCAGTTCATCCATGTGACGCTGCCGGCGCTGCGACCGACGATTCTGTTCACGTGTGTCGTGTCGACGATCGGCGCGAGCCAGGTCTTCGGCGAGCCGCTGCTGTTCGACGCCAACCAGGGCACCTCCGGCGGCGCGGAGCACCAGTTCCAGACGCTCGGTCTGTATCTGTACGAGCAGGGCTGGGTCGCCCACCACCTGGGCCGTGCCTCGGCGATCGCCTGGACGATGTTCCTGATCCTGATCGTCATCGGCATCGTCAACTACGTCATCTCGCGCCGGCTGCGCGCCAGTAGTTAAGGAGTTCCGGCCGTGACGACGACTGTGACGCCCCAGGACGCACCGCCGCCCGGCGCTGCGCCCGCCAAGGAGTCCAAACGCCCCCGTCTGCCGAAGTCCGCGCGGGCCGGCGGGCAGTTGCACGGCGGTCCGATCGCGTACGCGATCCTCATCGTGTTCACGATCGTGTCGCTGTTCCCGCTGGTGTGGACGGCGATCGCCGCCTCGCGTGACAACCAGCGGCTCGCGCAGACGCCGCCGCCGTTCTGGTTCGGCTCGGGTCTGTTCGACAAGCTGGAGATCGCCTGGAAGGACGCCAACCTGGGTGAGGCGTTCTTCAACACCACGATCGTGGCGGGCACTTCGGCGCTGACCATCGTCTTCCTGTCGACGATCGCCGGTTTCGCCTTCGCCAAGCTGCGGTTCCGGGGCCGTGGCGCGCTGATGCTGATCGTGATCGGCACGATGATGGTGCCGCCGCAGCTGAGCGTGATCCCGCTGTACATGATGGTCGCCAAGCTCGACTGGACGGACCAGCTGCAGGCGGTGATCTTCCCCTCGCTGGTGAGCGCGTTCGGTGTGTTCTTCATGCGGCAGTACCTGATCCAGGCGCTGCCGGACGAGATCATCGAGGCCGCCCGGGTCGACGGGGCGAGCAGCTGGCGCGTGGTGTGGCACGTGGTGTTCCCGGCGGCGCGGCCGGCGATGGCCGTGCTCGGGATGCTGACGTTCGTGCAGACCTGGAACGACTTCATGTGGCCGTTCCTGGTACTGACCCAGATGGGCAACCCGACCGTTCAGGTAGCGGTCGCGGGCCTGGGCCGCGGCTACACCCCCGACCAGTCCCTGATCATGGCGGGCGCGCTGCTCGGCACGCTGCCGCTGCTGCTGGTCTTCGCGATCTTCGGCAAGCAGATCGTGGGCGGCATCATGCAGGGCGCCGTCAAGGGCTGACGCCCGGTCTCACCTGCCC
>NZ_NGFN01000458.1 GCF_002148965.1 Streptomyces swartbergensis
CCACCGCCCCCGCCCCGAGCACCGACGACGCCTGGACCCCGCACCGCGAGCAGGACATGGCGGCCGTACTCCGGCTGCCGAGCCACTACCGCGAACTCGACAAGGCCGGCAGCGCGACCGACCAGCCCCGCACGGCGCTCTACGGCAGCGAGCGGGGCGGCTCGGTCCAGGTCCGTCTCCTGCTGTGGGACCGGGCTCCGGGCTCCCCGATGGACCAGGTCCGCAACGCACCCGTCGTCCGGGGTGAGACGCAGTACACCCGCACCCGCGTCCAGGGTTACGAGGCCGCCCTCGCCGACACCACCTACAACCTGGACGAGAACCCCAGGCGGGTCATGCGGGTGATGATCCGCACCGACGACGACCGCATGTACGAACTGCGCGTCGACATGCCCAAGGGCACGCCCGAAGAGCAGGAGGGCACCTCGGTGTTCAAGGGCGCCCGGGACCGGCTCGGGATCGCAGAAGGCTGAATCACCGGGATAGTAAAAGGCTGAATCACACCAACTCGTCGCCGCGCAACACCCTGATCAGGGCGTTCGTTGCCAGCAGACACTGGCGCCTTGTGTGCACTCGGTGAAGCCGTATTACCGACGGGTACCCAAAGGCTCCGCCGGGGCATACCCTGCGCCTCATGACGGACGCGCACGCCCCGGAGAAGCCCGGCACGGCACAGGCCGGCACGAACCCCCTCGCCCCCGCCCCGGAGGGCGCCCGCACCGCCGCCGACGTGGTGACCCCCGAGTTGGTCGCCCAGCTCACCAAGGGCGTTGCCGGCTCCGGCCGGACCGCCAACCACACGCCGTTCACCGGTGAGAAGCTGGCCGACCTCCCCGAGTCGACGCCCGAGGACGTGGCGAAGGCCTTCGAACTGGCCCGCGCCGCCCAGGCCGTGTGGGAGCAGACCCCGGTACGGCAGCGCGCCGCCGTCCTGCTGCGCTTCCACGACCTGGTGCTGGAGCGCCAGGCCGAGGTGCTCGACCTGATCCAGCTGGAGACCGGCAAGGCCCGGCTGCACGCGCACGAGGAGGTCCAGGCCGTCGCGGTCGCCGCCCGGCACTACGGCCGCAAGGCCCCCGCCTACCTCCGTCCGAAGCGGCACGCCGGTGCCATGCCGACCCTGACGAAGGTCACCGAACGGCGCCACCCGCGCGGTGTCGTCGGCCAGATCGCCCCCTGGAACTACCCGCTGGAGCTGTCGGTCGGTGACGCGCTGCCGGCCTTCGCCGCGGGCAACGCGGTCGTCATGAAGCCGGACACGGAGACCTGCCTCACCGCCCTGTGGGCCCGTGACCTGCTCATCGAGGCCGGCCTGCCCGCCGACGTCTTCCAGGTCGTCCTCGGCGACGGCCCGGTCATCGGCCCGGAGGTCGTCCGGCACGCCGACTACGTCTCCTTCACCGGCTCCACCCGCACCGGCCGCGAGGTCGCCCTGGGCGCCGCCGCCCGGCTGGTCGGCGTCTCCCTCGAACTCGGCGGCAAGAACGCCATGCTGGTGCTGGAGGACGCCGACATCGAGAAGGCGGCCGCCGGTGCCGTCCGAGCCTGCTTCTCCTCGGCGGGCCAGCTGTGCATCTCCATCGAGCGGCTGTACGTCCACGAGTCGATCGCGGACGCCTTCCTTGAGCGCTTCGCCGCCCGCACGAAGGCCATGCGCCTCGGCACGTCCCTGGCGTACGGCGCCGACATGGGCTCCCTGGTCGGCGAACGCCAGCTGGAGACCGTCACGCGGCACGTGGAGGAGGCGGTCGCCAAGGGCGCGAAGGTCGTCGCGGGCGGCGTGGCACGACCGGACATCGGCCCCTACTTCTTCGAGCCCACGATTCTCGACGGGGTCGCCACGGACATGTCCGTCTGCGCGGAGGAGACGTTCGGTCCCGTCGTCTCGGTCTACCGCTTCACGAGCGAGGACGAGGCGATCGAGCGCGCCAACGCCACGGCGTACGGCCTGAACTCCTCGGTCTGGACGAGGAACGGCCGACGCGGCCACGAGGTCGCGGCCCGCCTGCGCACCGGCACCGTCAACATCAACGAGGGCTACGCCCCCGCCTACGGCAGCGTCCAGTCGCCCATGGGCGGCATGAAGGACTCCGGCCTCGGCCGCCGCCACGGCTCCGAGGGCATCCTCAAGTACACCGAGGCCCAGACGGTCGCCCACCAGCGCGTGCTCCCGATGGCCCCCGCGCTGGGCATGGACGACGAGAAGTACGCCCAGTTCATGAGCAGGAGTCTGCGCCTGATGAAGGCGTTCCGGTTCCGGTGACGCAGCGAGGAGAACACGTGCCTCAGGACGCTTACGACTACGACGTCATCGTGGTCGGCTCCGGTTTCGGCGGCTCGGTGACCGCCCTGCGCCTCACGGAGAAGGGCTACAAGGTCGGAGTCCTGGAAGCCGGCCGCCGCTTCACCCGCGAGTCCCTCCCGAAGAACTCCTGGGACCTCAAGAACTACCTCTGGGCGCCGAAACTCGGCATGTACGGCATCCAGCGCATCCACCTCCTGGGCAACGTCATGGTCCTGGCGGGCGCGGGCGTGGGCGGTGGCTCCCTCAACTACGCCAACACCCTCTACGTCCCGCCCGAGCCGTTCTTCGAGGACCCGCAGTGGCGGGACATCACGGACTGGCAGGAGGAGCTGAAGCCGTACTACGACCAGGCCCGCCGCATGCTGGGCGTACGGCTCAACCCGACCATGACGCCCTCCGACGTGCACCTGAAGGCCGCCGCGGAGCGCATGGGCTGCGGCGACTCCTTCCACCTCGCCCCCGTCGGCGTCTTCTTCGGCGACGGCGAGGACGCCGACGGCACGGTGAAGGCGAAGCCCGGCGAGGAGGTGCCCGACCCGTACTTCGGCGGGGCCGGCCCGGCCCGCAGGGCCTGCGCGGAGTGCGGCGAGTGCATGACCGGCTGCCGCCACGGCGCGAAGAACACCCTCAACGAGAACTACCTGTACCTCGCCGAGAAGGCCGGCGCGGTCGTCCACCCCCTGACCACGGTCGTCTCGGTCACCGACGACTCGCGCGGCGGGTACGCGGTCGCCACCCTGCCCACCGACGACCGCCGCAAGGCCGCGGGCCGGACGTACAGGGCCCGCCAGGTCGTCCTCGCCGCCGGCACGTACGGCACCCAGACGCTGCTGCACCGCATGAAGGCCGGCGGCCAGCTGCCGTACATCTCGGACAAGCTGGGTGGGCTGACCCGCACCAACTCCGAGGCCCTGGTCGGCGCCCAGACCGACGACCGGCGCTACCGCAAGGCGCACGGCGCGCCGAAGGCCGACTTCACGCGGGGCGTGGCCATCACGTCCTCGATCCACCCGGACGAGAACACCCACATCGAGCCGGTCCGCTACGGCAGGGGCTCCAACTCGATGGGCAGCCTGTCGATCCTCCAGGTCCCGTACGCCGGGAGCGACTCGGGCACCTCGCGGGTCCTGGGCTTCCTCGCCCACGCGGCGAAACACCCCTTGCTGGTGCTGCGCTCGCTGTCCAACCGCCGCTGGTCGGAGCGGACCATCATCGGCCTGGTGATGCAGTCGCTGGACAACTCGCTGACGACGTACCTGAAGCCGTCGGGTGTCGGCCGGGGCCTGCTCACCGCACGCCAGGGCCACGGCGCGCCCAACCCGAAGCAGATCAAGGCGGCCACGGAGAGCGCGTCGGCACTCGCCGCCGAGATCAACGGCTTCGCGGGCTCGAACATCGGCGAACTGATGGGCACCCCGCTCACGGCCCACTTCCTGGGCGGCTGCCCGATCGGCGACTCCCGCGAGACCGGCGTGATCGACCCGTACCACCGCCTCTACGGCCACCCCGGCATCTCGGTCGTCGACGGCGCCGCGGTCTCCGCCAACCTGGGCGTCAACCCGTCCCTCACCATCACCGCCCAGGCCGAGCGGGCGATGTCGTTCTGGCCCAACAAGGGCCAGCCCGACCCGCGTCCGCGGCAGGGCGCGGCCTACGAGCGTCTCCAGCCGGTCGAGCCGAAGTCCCCGGCGGTCCCGGCGGACGCGTTCGGCGCGCTCAGGCTGCCGTTCCTGGGCATGCCGGCCATGCCGCCGAAGAACTGACCGACAGCAGAACTGACCGGCGGCGGACAGCAGAACTGGCCGCCGGCGGACAGCGGAAGAGGGACCTGCGCCCCCCTCCGAGCGCAGGTCCCTCTTCTGCTTGGCGTCGCCCCTCGCGGGGCGCTCCGTCTTACGCCTGGGCGCCGTCCTTACGGCGACGCACCACGAAGATCGCACCGGCACCGGCCACGACCGCGGCACCGCCGACGAGGCTGATCATCGGCAGGGCGGAGCTGGAGCCGGTCTCGGCGAGGCTGCCGGTGACCTCCGGCGTGTTGCCGCTCGGCTTCTCGTCGGTGACGGGCGCCTTGCCGCCTTCCTGCGGCTTGGTGCCACCGGTGTCCGTGCCCGCGGCGACGATCTGGAACTTGTACGAGACGTCACCGAAGCCGATGCACTCGTCGTCGTTGTCGCCGTAGATCGTGGCGCCGAGCGAGAAGCCGGCGCCGACCGGGGCCGACGGCTTGACGTTGAGGCGCAGCGGGATGTTGACCTGGTACTCGGGCTTCAGCTCGTCGGTGTAGCCGACGTAACCGACCGCGTAGCCGCCCTCGTTGAGGTCGACCCAGATCTTGTCCTGGGGGTCCCAGGCCTGGAGCTGGACCTGCTTGCTGGAGAACAGCTCCTCGCCGTTCTTGTCGGGGGAGGCCCCGGCGAAGAAGTCGAGGTCGTTGAGCGTGGAGTCGGAGTTGTTGGCCACGTTCAGCGAGAACTTGTGCCAGCCGCTGCCCGCGTCGATCTTGCCGGGCAGGCCGGTGATGCTCACGTCGACCTTGGTGTCCTCGCACACGGAGGGCTCGGGGTTCGGGGTCTCGGACTCCTCGGGCGCCGACGTGCTCGGCTCCGGGGCGGACTCGCTCACGGAGGTGCTCGGCGAGGGCGACGTCTCCGGAGCGGACTCGCTCACGGAGGTGCTCGGCGAGGGCGACGTCTCCGGAGCGGACTCGCTCACGGAGGTGCTCGGCGAGGGCGACGTCTCGGGAGTGGACTCGCTCACGGACGGGCTCGGCGTGGGCGACGTTTCGTCGGTCGCGTACGCGGCCGGTGCCGCGAGCAGTGCCACCGGGGCTATGACCGCCGTTGCGGCCGCTGCTGCCATTGCGCGGCGAAGCTTCATGAAGACCTCGGAGAGTCCGGCGTACCGCGGGATGCGGCACGAACGTTGGGGGAGGCCTCCGCGTGTGGGGCGCGGGAGTGGCCCGTGGTTCGGCAGGTTTGATCCGTGAAACCTGTGAATGGTTGTGCTGGCATTCACAGAATTCTTATGTGGGCTGGGTCACATCCAAGCCCTTCTTGTGAAGGCGCTTCCCGTCCGCTTAGATCTGTTCTTCGTGTCTGAAAAGCCGTCCGACGATCAGCCGTCGGCCCCGGAGATCCCCGACGACGTCTGGGAGCGGTTCACCCGCGACGCCGCGCGGAACACCTCCGCCCCGAAGGAACCGTCCGCGCGGGCGCGCATGGTGACCGAGCGGCTGCGGCAGCAGGAGGCCCGGGGTGAGTCGCCTCCGGGCTGGCGAACGGGCCCGGCCGTGATGAACGACCGTGCGGCACGGCGTCGCAAGCTGTGGGCCGTGCTCGGTGTGCCGGTCGCCGTCGCCGTCGCCGTGGTGGCGCTGAAACCGTCGCTGCTGCCCGGCGACCCCTTCGGCACGGACGAGTCGTCGGC
>NZ_NGFN01000459.1 GCF_002148965.1 Streptomyces swartbergensis
GGGGGATACGGCGGCGGCGGAGCGGCAGGGGGTTCCCGGCGGCGACGGGTCAGGGCGTAGGGAAACGCAAACCCCACGGCTCCTCCCGCGACAGCGCCGACCAGCATGGCCAACGGGAAGTCCCAGCCGATACCGGAGTCGAACAGCTGCTGCGGCCCTGCGACCACGCACCCGAAAGGTCCCGCCGCGAGCGCGCCGCGCCAACGGTCGCGCAGTCCCGGCCCGTTCCTGCTCATGACGGCCGCTGTCCGGTCCTCGCACGGCGCCACCGAAGCGCGCGCAGCACCATATAGGAGACGAGGGCGACCGAGAAGATCACGCTGACTGTCGCTCGGGCCACCAGCCAGACGATTCCACTCGGGTCCCAGACGGCCTCGACCAGATTCACGCCGACGGCCACGGCGAACGCCCCTTTGAGCCGGGTGCCCGCCGCAGCCACCCGGTACGCCGGGGGCGCGCCCTGCTCTTTGAACGCGGTCAGCTTCGGCGCGGGATTGCTCGCCATGGATTCCACCTCGTGTGAGCGAACTCGACCGCCTGCTCCCTCTGCCGTGCCCGCGAACACGCCTTCCATGGGGGCCGGAATCGGTCCCACCCCTTATTCGGTATGGATCGGGACATAGGTACTCCAACGGCTCGCTCGAAGCTGAGGAATGTTCAACTCCGCCGCAGCACCCGCCGCTTGGGTTGTCCGAAAGCGCGTTCCCCTTCAGCTGTCCATCCCGTGCACACTGGCCACGTCCGCAGCCAGTCGTGCCGTGAAGGACTCCCCGATGGCCGAACCGGGCCCGTTCAGATCCCCTGTAAGCGCTGTCCAGATGTCCGGGCGCCTGGTGTGCTGGAGCCTGGCCGCAGCGATGGTCACCGCCGGCGTCGACGCCGTCCTCGATCCGCGGGCCGGCTGGTGGGCCGCGGTGTGGTCGCTGCCGTGGTGGCTCTTCGGTGCGGCCGTCCTCACGTGGGGCGTGTTCCGGTCCCGCGAGAAGGCGGACCGCCGACCCCCGCACGACAGTGTGCGAAGCGACTGGGAGCGGGCCGCCTGACACCGCCGGTGCGGCCGCCAGGACCCCATCGGGAATAAGCGGGGACAGTCCCCTGTTAGAGCCGGAACGACAGCACACGGCCCACAGCAGGAGGCACCCCACCGTGGCGGCAGACGAGATACGCGGCGCAGCGCAGGGCAGCGCCCCCGTCCCCCTCTCCGTACTGGACCTGGTCACCGTAGGGGCCGGCCGCACCGCCTCCGACGCGCTGCGCACCAGCGTCGACCTGGCCCGCCTCGCGGAGGCCCGCGGCTTCCACCGCTACTGGGTCGCCGAGCACCACTCCATGCCGGGCGTGGCCTCCTCGTCCCCGGCCGTGATCCTGGCCCACCTCGCCGCCCACACCGACCGCATCCGCCTCGGCTCGGGCGGTGTGATGCTGCCCAATCACGCCCCGCTCGTCATCGCCGAGCAGTTCGGGACCCTGGAGGCCATGGCCCCGGGCCGCATCGACCTCGGGCTCGGCCGCGCGCCCGGTACGGACGGTGCCACGGCCGCCGCCCTGCGCCGCACCGACCGGCTGGGCGAAGGCGCCGACGACTTCCCCCAGCAGCTCGCCGAGCTGACCCGGTTCCTCGACGACGACTTCCCCGACGGGCACCCCTACCGCCGTATCCACGCCGTACCGGGGCCGGTCCAGGCGACGTCCCCCGGCGGCGTCCAGTCCCCGCACCGCCCGCCGGTCTGGCTGCTCGGATCCTCCGGCTTCAGCGCCCGGCTGGCCGGCGTCCTCGGACTGCCTTTCGCCTTCGCGCACCACTTCTCGGCGCAGAACACGATCCCGGCCCTCGACCTGTACCGGGAGTCCTTCCAGCCGTCCGCCGTGCTCGCCGAGCCGTACGCCCTCATCGGCGTCTCCGCCCTCGCCGCCGACGAGGAGAAGGAGGCCCGCCGCCAGGTCCTGGCCGCCGCCCTCGGCATGGTCCGGCTGCGCACCGGACGCCCCGGCCTCGTGCCCACCCCCGAGGAGGCGGAAGCCCACGAGTTCAGCCCGATGGAGCGCGACTTCGTCGACTCCTGGAACGCCAACGTCATCCACGGCACCCCGGACGAGGTCCGCTCTGGCCTGGACGACCTCGCCAAGCGCACCGGCGCCGACGAGCTGATGATCACGGCCAACGCGCACAGCGGCGACGTACGCGTCCGCAGCTACGAACTCATCGCCGACGCCTACGGGTTGCCGACGCCCGCCTGAACGCCCGGCGCGCCCAGCAGCTCGGAGATACGATCCGGCGGCACCGGACGGGAGTAGAGCCAGCCCTGTCCGGTGTCGCAGCCGATGCGCCGCAGCCGGGTCGCCTGGGCCGAGGTCTCCACGCATTCGGCCGTGACGGTCAGCCCGAGCCGGTGGGCGAGCTGGATCATCGCCTCGACCACGACCTCGTCGGCCGGGTTCGGGCGGGTGGCCGTGCTGTCCCGGTCGTCGTACTGGAAACCGCGGACGAAGGTGCCGTCCAGCTTCAGTACGGACACCGGCAGGCGGCTGAGGTAGGCCAGGTTGGAGTAGCCGGTGCCGAAGTCGTCGATGGCGATGCGGACGCCCATGTCGCTGAGGGCCTTCAGGGCCTGGAGCGGCCGGCCGGCCGAGCCCATCACCGCCGACTCGGTGAGTTCCAGCTGGAGCAGGTGCGGCGCGAGGCCCGTCTCGGCCAGGGTCTCCGCCACGTCCGCCACCAGGTCGGAGTCCCAGACCTGACGCACCGCCACGTTCACGCTCACGAAGATCGGCGGCTCGTCGGGGTGGTCCAACTGCCAGCGACGGGCCTGTCCGCAGGCCGTACGCAGCACCCAGCGGCCCAGCGGAACGATCGAACCGTCCTCCTCGGCAAGTCCGATGAACCGATTCGGCGTCAGTACGCCGAACTGAGGATGATTCCAGCGGATGAGCGCCTCGACCCCGTGCAGCCGGTCGTCCTCCATGCCGACCAGCGGCTGGTACTCCAACTGGAACTCGCCCCGGTCGATGGCCGGCCGCAGCGTGGAGGCGAGGGCCTGGCGGGTCATGCGGTGGGCGTTGCGCTCCGGGTCGAACAGCGTCCAGCGGGACTTGCCGTCGGCCTTCGCCCAGTAGAGCGTGGTGTCCGCCGCCTGCATCAGGGCGGTGGGGGTCGTCCCGGCCGCGTGCCGTTCGACGACGCCGATCGACGCCGAGACCGACAGCCGCTGCCCGGAGATGTCGAACGGGTCCTGGATCGCCTCCAGCACCGACTCGGCCAGCTCGGCCAGTTGCTCGGTGCCGGTGGAGTCCTCGACGAGCAGCGCGAACTCGTCACCGCCGAGCCGGGCCACCAGCGGCGTGCTGGGGCGGGCGTGACCGGCCTCGTCCGCGCAGCGCGTCAGGCGCTCGGCGACGGCGGCCAGCAGCCGGTCGCCCACGCGGTGGCCGAGGGTGTCGTTGATGGCCTTGAAGCCGTCCAGGTCCAGGTAGCACAGGCCGATCCGGCCGGTGCCGCTCTGCTCGTACGACTCCGCCTCCAGCGCGGCCGACAGCCGTTCGAAGAACAGCGTGCGGTTGGGCAGCCGGGTCACCGGGTCGTGCATCTGCAAGTGCCGCAGCCGGGCCTGGAGTTCGCGGCGGGAGCTGATGTCGGCGACGGACAGCAGGACGGCCCGGTCCTCGGCGGGCAGCGGGGCGACCGTCACCTGCACCCACAGCGAGTGCCCGTCGGGGTGCTTGAGACGGCGCGTGCAGCGCAGCCGGGACTGCCGGCCGCGCAGCACCTCGCGGTAGGCGTGCCACGTGCGGGCGTCGGAGGTGAGGTCGACCAGGTCGGCGGCGACTGCCCCCGCCAGCTCGTCCGGGGCGCTGCCGAGCAGCGCGGCGAGCGAGTCGTTGGCGCTGACGACCATCCCCTCGCGGTCGACGACGGCCATGGCGAGCGGGGCGGCCGTGAAGACGGAGCGGTAGGGCGGACCCGCCGGAGGCTCGGTACGGGGAGGCGTCTCGATCTCACTCTCTGTGACGACCGGCCGGTCGAGGTCTACCGCGGGCGCCGGCCCTTCGGAGGTTCCGCTCACCGCTCGCTCCCGCATGTATTCGATCTCTGTCCGTGCAGGAAAGGTCAGGAAAGTGTGCCGATCATAGAGGCTGGCCCCAGGGCCTTCCAGCCGGTGTCCAGTGTTCCCGACCAACCCGCGCTTCTGCCAGATCGTTTCTGCTCACGCCTGGACGGCTTCTTCAGGCCCCCGACCAGTTGTGACGTTCCGTGAGTGTTTCCGGGGTGTCGGCTTCCGCGCCTTTTCGGCTTCTTCACCCGACTGGTGCAGGCAAACAGGACGCAGTACGACAAATCATCACAGGCTGGGTGCGGTGTTCCGCGAACCGTATCCGGAGGTACCCGTGCCGCGTCAGTTCCCGCGCGCCCGATGGCGCAGCACCGCGGCCGTGTTCACCACCATGTCGGCGATCGCCGCGACCTCCCTCGGCACCGGCCCGTCGGCCGCCGAGCCCGACTCGGCCGCGCCCTGCGCCCTGACCCGCACCGACGCCCACCACTCGGAGGGCCTGGACACCTGGAACGCCGCCTATCCGCGCCCGGCCCGGGCCCTGGACGCGGTCATGGTCTTCCTGTCCTTCCCGGACGCCCACCCGCTGACCACGCCGCAGGAGCTGACCGCCGACCACTTCCCGGCCACCACCCTCTTCTTCGAACGCGCCTCCTACGGCCGTTTCACCCTGCGCCCGCACCCGCTCGGGTACTGGATCCAGATGCCGCAGCCGTCCACGGCATACGCCATACGGCGTGACTGGAGCGCCGAGCACCGGGCCGCGTACCTGCGGGACGCGCTCTCCGTGGCCGACTCGCGGGTCGACTTTTCCCGCTACGACGTCGTGTACTTCGTCGCCGACCCGGACGCGCCCGGTGTGGACTCCGACGCGACCAAGGTGGTCAACCTCACGAGTCCGATGCGGGCCGACGGCGCCGACCTGCGCCGGGTCGTCACGGTGTTCGAGCAGCATCCGCCGGACCGGCTCGTTCTCGCCCATGAGACCGGGCACGTGTTCGACCTGCCCGACCTCTACCACCGGCCCGTGGACGGCAAGGGCGACTGGGACACGCACGTCGGCGACTGGGACCTGATGGGCAGCCAGTTCGGACTGGCCCCCGACCTGTTCGGCTGGCACAAGTGGAAGCTGGGCTGGCTGGAGCAGCGGCAGGTGCGGTGCGTGCAGGACGCCGGGCCCGCCCGGCTGACCCTGGAGCCGCTCGCGGCCGGGCCCGGGGTGCCGGTGGCGGGTGCGGCGGGGGCACCGGCTTTCGGTCTCGGGCGGGGCACCAAGCTCGCGGTGGTGCGTACGGGCCGCGACAACGTGCTCGCCTTCGAGGTGCGCGGGCCGGTGGGCAACGACGTGGCCGCCTGCCGGCAGGGAGTGCTGGTGTACCGGGTGCGGGGCGAGGCGCCGTCCGGGGGCGGGCCGATCGAGGTGATCGACGCCCATCCGGAAACCGAGGCCTGCTGGGAGGACTCGGTCTATCCGCCCCTCGCGGACGCGCCGATCGGCCCCGGGGAGAGTTTCACGGTGCCGGGGGAGGGGGTCCGGGTGGAGGTGGAGGGGCGTACGGCGTCCGGGGCCTGGACGGTGAAGATCACAGCGGGCCGTTGAAGGCGCGGCGCACCGCCACGAGCACGCAGAAGGCCCCTCGCTCTCGCGAGGGGCCTTCTGCG
>NZ_NGFN01000046.1 GCF_002148965.1 Streptomyces swartbergensis
GCCAGCCGGGGCGGGTGGGGTCGACGCGCTCGCCGTCGGCCGGGTCGTCGGGGGCCGGCGCGTACGGGTTGCCGAGCGCGACGACTCCGGCCTCGGCGACCTTGTGCATCKGGTGCGTGCGGATGAGGACTTCGACGACCTGGCCGTCCTCGCGGGCGACGGCCGTGTGCAGCGACTGGTACAGGTTGAACTTCGGTACGGCGATGAAGTCCTTGAACTCCGAGACGACCGGCGTCATGCAGGTGTGGAGTTCGCCCAGGACGCCGTAGCAGTCGGCGTCCTCGTTCACCAGCACCAGCAGGCGCCCGAAGTCGGAGCCGCGGAGCCGGGCGCGTTTGCGGGAGACGCGGTGCACGGAGACGAAGTGGCGGGGCCGGATGAGGACTTCGGCCGGGATGTCCGCCTCGCGCAGCACGGTGCGCACCTCGTCGGCGACCTCGGCGAGCGGGTCGTCCGCGCGGGCGGCGTTGCGGACGATCAACTCCCTTGTGTGCGCGTACTCCTCGGGGCGCAGGATCGCGAAGACGAGGTCTTCCAGTTCGGTCTTCAGCGCCTGGACGCCGAGCCGTTCGGCGAGCGGGATCAGCACGTCACGTGTCACCTTGGCGATGCGCTCCTGTTTCTCGGGGCGCATGACGCCGAGGGTGCGCATGTTGTGCAGCCGGTCGGCGAGTTTGATCGACATGACACGGACGTCGTTGCCGGTGGCGACCAGCATCTTGCGGAAGGTCTCGGGCTCGGCGGCGGCGCCGTAGTCGACCTTCTCCAGTTTGGTGACGCCGTCGACGAGGTAGCGGACCTCCTCGCCGAACTGCTCGCCGACCTGGTCGAGCGTCACATCCGTGTCCTCGACGGTGTCGTGGAGCAGGGAGGCGGTCAACGTCGTGGTCTCGGCGCCGAGTTCGGCGAGAATCAGGGTCACGGCGAGCGGATGCGTGATGTACGGCTCGCCGCTCTTGCGCATCTGGCCGCGGTGCGAGGACTCGGCCAGGACGTAGGCACGGCGCAGGGGTTCGAGGTCCGCTTCGGGATGGTGGGCGCGGTGGGCGTCGACGACGTGGCTGATGGCGTCGGGCAGCCGGCCGCGGGCGGCGGGGCCGAGCAGCGCGGCACGGCCGAGACGGCGCAGGTCGATCCGGGGGCGGGCCTTTCTGCGGGGGGCTGTCGGCGTCACCGCTCCTGACACCGCGCCCGGCATCGGGCCTGGGGTCACGGAATTCGTGGCCTCCGCACTCATGGGCACCTCCGGCTGCGTGGACCGGCGGACGGGGTGCCCCAGGGCGGACACGGCTCAGGGGCGGCTTCGTCCCCCGTCCGGGCCGGTGCTTGATGCTACCGAGCCCACCATGCCCGGCCGACCGCCTCTCGCCGAGCGTGAAACTGATCACCCATTCGAGGGACGAATGTGAGGTTTGTACCCCCATGTATCGCGACCTTGACGGCTCCGTTCCCGCCAAGTGGCCGGATCCGTACGGCGATTTCGGGTCGAGAGGCCGACAGCGCGCGGCGCTTTCAGGACGGTCGGCGCCTGCTCACGCGCGCGTGGCGGTGTCCAGCCAGTCCGCGTCGATCTCGCCCTCGGCCACGATCACCGCAGGGCCCGTCATCTCGATCTCGCCGTCGGGCCGCTCGGTGATCACCAGGGTGCCGCCGGGCACGTCCACGGTGTACGTCACCGGGGTACCGGTGGCCGTCGGGTCGGCGCCGTCGCGTCGGGCGGTGGCCACGGCGACCGCGCACGCGCCCGTGCCGCACGAGCGGGTCTCGCCCGCGCCGCGCTCGTGCACGCGCAGCGCGACGTGCCCGGGGCCGCGGTCGACCACGAACTCGACGTTCACACCGTCCGGGTAGGCGGCGGCCGGGCTGAAGGGCGGCGGGGAGAGCAGGTCACCGGCGTGGGACAGATCGTCCACGAAGGCGACCGCGTGCGGGTTGCCCATGTTGACGTTCCGCGCGGGCCAGCTGCGCTCACCGACGCTGACCGTGACGTCACCCTCGGGCAGCACCGCCTTGCCCATGCCGACGGTGACGTCACCGTCCTTGGCGATGTGCACGGTCTTCACGCCCCCGCGAGTGGCGACCGCGAGATCCCCTTCGGCGACGTGTCCGGCGCGCTGGAGGTAGCGCGCGAACACCCGCACGCCGTTGCCGCACATCTCCGCGATCGAGCCGTCGCCGTTGCGGTAGTCCATGAACCACTCCGCCTCGGCCGCCATGCCCTTCGCCTCGGGATGCGCCGCGGACCGCACCACGTGCAGCAGTCCGTCACCGCCGATGCCCGCGCGGCGGTCGCAGAGGGCTGCGACGGCGGCCGGGGGCAGGTCGATGGCGTTCTCGGGGTCCGGGACGATCACGAAGTCGTTCTCGGTGCCGTGGCCCTTGAGGAAGGGGATCCGCGTGCTCATTCCTCGATCGTACGGTCTGCTCCGCGGGTCGGGCCGAAGGAGGGTGCCAGGGGGTTTCGGGCAGTGAGTCGGTGCGGGTCCGTCGTGGCTTGTCGCGCCCACGCGGCGGAGCCGCATATCGACACAGCCCCGCGCCCTTATGGGGCGCGCTTCAGCGGAGCCGTGCTACGCGCCAGACCGCCAGTACGACCACCGCTGCCACCATCACCGCGTACGCGAGGACGACCCGCCAGTCCGGTCTGCAGTCCGAGCCCTTGGCCGGCAGGCCCGGCCAGGTGTGGCCCACGCGGCGGGCGGCGGTCATGCCCCAGCCGGCCGCGCACGAACAGATGAGCAGCCCGAGCATGGCGATCACGGCCCCGCTGTCGCCGAAGTCGAAGGCGAGCGGGAACGCGAACATCAGGGAGCCGAGCGCGGCCAGGCTCACGATGGGCGCGAGCTGCCAGATGCGCAGCCGGCGCTGCGGGCGCAGCTCGACCTCGACCTCGCCCGCGAACATCTCCTCGGGCTCGGGGCCGTCGTCCGTCACACCCTGAGTCTCGTCGGGCCCGTCGGAGCTGAGACGGTCCGACTCCTGCTCCGGTCCGTCCCCGAGCTCGGGGTCGTCCCGGCGCTCCGGTACATCCCGGTGCTCCGGTACATCCCGGTGCTCCGGTACATCCCGGTCGGCGGTGATGTGATCGGTGCCTTGTGCGGTGTCGCGAGGGCCGGCCTCCATCGCCACGCGCCCTCCCAACTAGGACTCAACTCGGTCGATCGAAGCTCGATGATGGCACGCCACCGCAGGCCCGGATGACGGCCTGGGCGTCCCGATGCCATGACGTGATCAGGCTGTAACCGGTCGTTCGACCAAAGACAGCGCGAGCTGCGGAAGTTCTGTGAGATCGGCCGCAGCCCCACTCAACCAGTGCACCCGGGGATCGCGCCTGAACCATGAATCCTGACGGCGCGCGAAGCGCTTGGTGGCACGTACGGTCTCGACCCGCGCGTCCTCCAGGGTGCACTCCCCGGCGAGCGCCGCGAGCACCTGCTGGTAGCCGAGCGCGCGGGAGGCGGTACGCCCCTCGCGCAACCCCCGCGCCTCCAGTGCGCGCACCTCGTCCACGAGTCCGGCCTCCCACATCCGGTCGACCCGGCGCGCGATGCGCTCGTCCAATTCGGGCCGGGCCACGTCGACGCCGATCTGGATCGTGTCGTACACGGAGTCGTGGCCGGGGAGATTGGCGGTGAAGGGCCTGCCGGTGATCTCGATCACCTCCAGGGCCCGGACGACCCGGCGGCCGTTGCTCGGCAGGATCGCCCGCGCGGCCTGGGGGTCGGCGGCGGCCAGACGGGCGTGCAGCGCGCCGGAGCCGCGCAGCGTCAGCTCCTCCTCCAGGCGGGCGCGGACCTCGGGGTCGGTGCCGGGGAACTCCAGGTTGTCGACGGCGCCGCGCACATACAGTCCGGAGCCGCCGACCAGGATCGGCCAGCGGCCCTCGGCGAGCAGGGCCTCGATCCGCTCACGGGCCAGGCGCTGGTACTCGGCGACGGACGCCGTGACGGTCACGTCCCAGATGTCCAGGAGGTGATGGGGGACGCCGCCGCGCTCCTCGGGCGTCAGCTTGGCGGTGCCGATGTCCATCCCTCGGTAGAGCTGCATGGAATCGGCGTTGACGACCTCACCGCCGAGACGCTGGGCCAGGAAGACGCCCAGATCGGACTTTCCGGCCGCAGTTGGTCCGACGACGGCGATGACGCGGGGGGCGGGGGGTGCACTGCTCACGGACCCAGTCTCGCAAACCTCGAACCCTGCTCTCGAACGAGTTACGTGACGCCACGACCGCGGGGTCGTTGCCCGTTGCGAGGTTCCTGCCGCCGGATCGCAGAGGCGGTGGCCCGGGTCGCGCAAACGGACGCACCGGGCGACGCGGGATTTCGCCCGCACGAGTAACGTATGGAGTGGATATGGGCGTTTTTGCACGACTTCTCCGGCGGTCAAAGGCCACGGAGGAGGCGCCTGCCGAGGCTCAGGCCGGCAAGGCGACGGCCGGGACCGAGGCGGAGGAAACGGCAGGGGCAGAGGCGGCGAAGGGGGCTGACGGGGCAGCGGAAGCGGTCGAGTCGGCGACTGCGGCGGCCGAGGTCACGGAGACCGAGGGCGTCGACATCCCGAAGCAGCAGTCCACCGACAAGGCGGCCGACAACGAGGCCGGCGAGGGCGCCCGCACGTGACCGCCCCGCGCGAGGGAAGGTGAACCATGGGTCTCCTGGACAATGTGAAGGCCAAGCTGGGCCCGGCCAAGGGCAAGGTCTCGGACCTCGCGCAGCGGCACGAGGACAAGATCCAGCACGGCCTCGACAAGGCCGCGCAGGTCGTCGACAAGAGGACCAAGGGCAAGTACAGCGACAGGATCCAGTCGGGCACGGGCAAGGCCAAGGGCGCCATGGACCGACTCGCGCACAAGGGCGACAGCGGACCAGCCGCGGGCGGCACGACACCGCCGCCGGGCGGGGGCGGCACCATGCCGTCGGACACGGGCCGTACGGCACCGCCGTCGGACACCGGCCGTACGGCACCGCCGCGGGACGCCGGAGGCACCCCGCCGCCGGACGCACCACCGCCCACTTCCTGAGCGCACATCGACGCGGAAGGGCCTGAACACACATCGGCACACCGAAGGGCACATCGGCGGACGGCCGCGGAGCACGAGGGCTCCCGGCCGTCCGCCGTTTCCCGTGCCGCCGCCGTTTCCCGTACGCGCCGCCGGGGCCGCCCTGCCGCCGGGTCTACGACCAGGTGGCCACGATGTATCCCACCCCGTACGGCGCGTCCTCGTACAGCAGTGATCCTCCGAGGTCCGCGCCCTCGGCCGCGCCCGCCAGAACCTGCCAGGGGGCCCGGCCGGAGGCCTTGAGTTCACGCGCCAGCCCTGTGTCCAGCGTCGTGAGCGCGGCCATGTCCGCCGTGCCGAGTGCGCGCGCGACCTCCGCGTCGAAGGGGGCCGCCCGTTCGTCCAGGTACCCCGGGGCCTTGAGCGTCCGGCACGCGCTGGCGTCACCCATCACCAACAGTGCGACCCGCTCGGATCGTGTGGCGAGGTCCCGCCCGATCCGGGCACACCGCTCGGGCGCGAGCCGGTCCCCCACGCCGAGTCCCTCGACCGGGGCGTCGGACCACCCCGTCCGCTCCAGCAGCCAGGCGGCGACCGCCAGCGAGTACGGCAGCCGCTGGTCCGCGGGCGAGCCCTCGTCGCCCTGTCCCAGCCGTACGCCGAGATCGACGCCGAAGCCCCGGAAGGAGCCCCGCGTGCCCTCCGGATACGTCTCGGGATACATCTCGGGCTCGGCGCTTTCCACCGGCCCGACGACGAGGAGCAGGCCGGGCCGGGCGGCGGCGAGCACGCCCAGCGCGTCCGTGCAGGCGGCCCGCGCGGCGTCCAGCTCCCGAGCGGCGCCCGCGGCGACGTCGGGCACCAGCAGGGGCGGGCAGGGGCAGACAGCGGCGGCGACAAGCATGATCGGCAGCGTAACCCGCGAGCCCTACGGAACAAGCCACGGCCGGAGCCGACCGCAGCCGGGCCCAGCCGCGGTCACGTCCGGGCGCGGCCTCACTCAGATCCGACCACGGCCTCACTCAGGTCCGGCCGCGGCCTCGGCTCGGCTCAGCGGCTCGGCTCAGTCGCAGCCGCAGCCGCTCGCCGCCACCGGGAGCGGCTCGGGGGCGCCGATCTTCGGCAGGCCCAGGAGCACGCCGGCCGACTGGGCCGGCTTGCCCGCCTTCTCGGCGTTGCGCTTCTCCCAGGCGTCGCCCGCGCGCGTGCGGCGCACGTCCAGCACGGGGCCCTCGGCGAGGAGGTGGTGCGGGGCGGCGTAGGTGATCTCGACCGTGACCACGTCGCCGGGGCGGACCTCCTGGTCCGGCTTGGTGAAATGGACGAGGCGGTTGTCGGGGGCGCGGCCGGACAGGCGGTGGGTGCTGTCGTCCTTGCGGCCCTCGCCCTCGGCGACCATCAGCTCCAGCGTGCGGCCGACCTGCTTCTTGTTCTCCTCCCAGGAGATCTCCTCCTGGAGGGCGACGAGACGCTCGTAGCGCTCCTGGACGACCTTCTTGGGGATCTGGCCGTCCATCTCGGCGGCCGGGGTGCCCGGGCGCTTGGAGTACTGGAAGGTGAAGGCCTGGGCGAAGCGGGCCTCGCGCACCACGTGCAGCGTCTGCTCGAAGTCCTCGTCGGTCTCGCCGGGGAAGCCCACGATGATGTCGGTGCTGATGGCCGCGTGCGGGATGGCGGCGCGGACCTTCTCGATGATCCCCAGGTAGCGCTCCTGACGGTAGGAGCGGCGCATGGCCTTCAGGACCGTGTCCGAGCCGGACTGGAGCGGCATGTGCAGCTGCGGCATCACGTTCGGCGTCTCGGCCATGGCGGCGATGACGTCGTCGGTGAAGTCGCGCGGGTGCGGGGACGTGAAGCGGACACGTTCCAGGCCCTCGATCTTCCCGCAGGCGCGCAGCAGCTTGCTGAAGGCCTCGCGGTCGCCGATGTCGGAGCCGTACGCGTTGACGTTCTGCCCGAGCAGCGTGATCTCGGAGACGCCCTCGGCGACCAGGGCCTCGATCTCGGCGAGGATGTCGCCGGGGCGGCGGTCCTTCTCCTTGCCGCGCAGGGCCGGGACGATGCAGAAGGTGCAGGTGTTGTTGCAGCCGACGGAGATGGAGACCCAGGCCGCGTACGCGCTCTCGCGCCGCGTCGGCAGCGTCGAGGGGAACGCCTCCAGCGACTCGGCGATCTCGACCTGCGCCTCCTCCTGCACGCGCGCACGTTCCAGCAAGACCGGCAGCTTGCCGATGTTGTGCGTGCCGAAGACGACGTCCACCCAGGGCGCCTTCTTCACGATCGTGTCGCGGTCCTTCTGCGCCAGACAGCCGCCGACCGCGATCTGCATGCCGGGGCGGGCGGCCTTCTTGGGCGCCAGGTGACCGAGGTTGCCGTAGAGCTTGTTGTCTGCGTTCTCACGCACGGCGCAGGTGTTGAAGACGACGACGTCGGCCTCGTCGGCGCCTTCGGGGGCGCGGACGTAGCCCGCGTCCTCCAGCAGACCGGCCAATCGCTCGGAGTCGTGGACGTTCATCTGGCACCCGTAGGTGCGTACCTCATATGTGCGCGTGCCGCCCACTGACTGGCTCCGGTCGATGCTGCTCATGGGGACAAGGGTAGGCGGTCGCCGGAGGTGGCCCGGTCGCCTGTGGACAACCCGGGGCCCCGGGCTCATGCCTCTATGAGGCCGGCGCGGATCGCGTACCTGGTCAGCTCGAGACGGTCGCGCATGCCGAGCTTCTGGAGGAGGTTGGCGCGGTGGCGTTCGACCGTCTTGGCGCTGATGAAGAGGAGTTCGCCGATCTCCTTGGAGGTGTGGCCCTCGGCGACCAGCTTGAGGATCTCCTCCTCGCGTTCGGTGATGGGCCGTTCCGGCAGGCCGTCGCCCCGGTGCAGCCGCTCCAGGTAGGAACGGACGAGGGCCCGCTCGGCGCCCGGGTAGATGAACGGCTCGTCGCGCACGGCAGCCCGGCAGGCCTCGACCAGGTCGCGGTCGGCGACGGACTTGAGGACGTAGCCGCCGGCTCCGGCTCTGAGCGCCTCGAAGAAGTACTCCTCGTTGTCGTACATCGTCAGGATCAGGATGTGCAGGTCGGGCAGCCGGCGGGAGAGTTCGCGGGCCGCCTGGAGGCCGGTCATCCGGGGCATGGCGACGTCCAGGACGGCCAGGTCGACGTCGGTGTCCCGGGCGCGGGCGACGGCCTCGGCCCCGTCCCCGGCCTCGGCCACGACCGTCAGGTCGGGCTCCCCGTCCAGGATGAGGCGCACGCCCCGGCGTACGAGGGTGTGGTCGTCGGCGAGCAGGACGCGGATCGGGGGCCGGGCGATCGGGGGCGGGGTGGTGGTCGACGGGCTTCCCGGCGTCACCGGTGTGGACATCAGCGTGCTCCTTCCGGCACCGGTATGCGCAGGCGTACGTCGGCGCCCCGGTCGGGGGCGGGTTCGAGGGTGAGGGAGGCGCCGATCAGGAGGGCGCGTTCGCGCATGCCGGTGATGCCGGCGCCSTCCGGGGCGTCGCCGAGGCCCGTGCCGTTGTCGCGTACGAGGAGTTCGACGCCGCCGGGAACCGGCCGGAGGCGGAGTTCGGCACGGTCGGCGCCCGCGTGCCGGGCGGTGTTGGTCAGGGCCTCCTGGGCCACTCGGTAGACGACGAGTTCCGATTCCGGGGTCAGGGCGGGGAGGCCGCCGGTGACGTGGTGGCGCACGGTCAACCCGTGGGTCGTGAACTCGGCGGCGAGCGAGCGCAGGGCGCTGGCCAGGCCGAGTTCCTCCAGGACGCCGGGGCGCAGCCGACGGGCGATACGGCGGATCTCGTCCAGGCCGGCCCGCGTCGCCTCCTGCGCCTGGCCGACCTCCTCGCGCAGGTCCTCGGGCGCCCGGTCCGCGACGCGCTTGAGCTGGAGGAGGACGGCGGTCAGGGTCTGTCCCACTTCGTCGTGGAGCTCCCGGGCGATCCGGTGCCGTTCGCTCTCCTGCGCGGACAGCGCCCGGGCGGCGCCCGCGGCCCGCTCGGCCTCCAGCCGGTCGAGCATCGCGTTGTACGTCGTGATCAGCCCGGCCGTCTCCGCGGGGCCGGCGACCACCGGGCGCGAGCCCGGACGCAGCAGGTCCACGGTGGCCATGGCCCGGTCCAGCCGTTGCAGCGGCCCGAGGCCGAAGCGCAGCACGAGCGCGTTGCCGGCGAGCAGCACCGCCAGGCCGCCGAGCAGGACGAGCGCCTCGCCCGCCAGGACGGGGGTCGACACGGTGACCGGGCCGAGCAGCAACGCGGTGGCCACGACCAGCCCCACCGCGTTGAGCGAGAAGATCCGCCAGAACAGCGACACGTTCCTGGATCCGCCCCTTCCGGCTTTCGCGTATGCCCCGGCCCTCGCGGACGACCCGGCCTTCGCGTATGGCACCGCCCCCTCCACCCTCTCCGGCGACCGGCCGCTGCGTATATCCGTCACGACACCCATGTCGTCACCGTACGGCTGGATGACAGCATGCGGACTTGACTCGTCCGTTGATCGACACCGTTCACCAGACCGACAAGAGCCAGCCGAAACAAGGGGAAGAAACGTGTCAGCTCCGCGCCTGAGGGCGACGCCGCTGCCGGGCATCGGGGTCCAGTACGACCTGGAGACCCGGGAACACCGCCATCTGTCGGTGGTGGCGCACCGCGACGGCACGCGCACGGTGAACGTGTACCGGGCCGACGACCCCGACTCCTGCGCGCAGTCCCTGCGACTGTCCAGCTCGGAGGCGGGTTCGCTGATCGACGCGCTGAAGCCGTCCCACCACAGCCCGAGTCTGCTGTACACCACCGACCTGGGGCTGGTCGCCGAGCGGATCGAGGTGGCCGCGACCTCGCGCTGGAACGGGCGGGTGCTGGGCGACACGCGGATGCGGACGGAGACGGGCGCGTCGGTCGTGGCGGTGCTGCGCCGGGCCGAGGCCATCCCGTCCCCCGCGCCGGACTTCCGGCTGGCGGGCGGTGACACGCTGATCGTCGTCGGCACCCGTGAGGGCGTCGACGCCGCCGCGGCGATACTCGGTCGGGAGTGAGCCTGTGCACTCCGCGGTCCTGCTGATCGAGTTCGGTTCCATCATCCTCGGCCTCGGCCTGCTCGGCCGGTTCGCCGGCCGTTTCCGGCTGTCGCCGATACCGCTGTACCTCCTGGCCGGTCTGGCCTTCGGCGAGGGCGGTCTGCTGCCGCTGGGCGCGAGCGAAGAGTTCGTCGCCACCGGCGCCGAGATCGGCGTCATCCTGCTGCTGTTGATGCTGGGGCTTGAGTACACGGCGAGCGATCTGGTCTCCAACCTCAAGACCCACTACCCGTCCGGTCTGGTCGACTGTGCGCTCAACGCGCTGCCGGGGGCGGCGGTGGCGCTGCTGCTCGGCTGGGGGCCGGTGGCCGCCGTCGTCCTGGCCGGTGTCACCTGGATCTCGTCGTCCGGCGTGATCGCGAAGGTCCTCGGCGATCTGGGCCGGGTCGGCAACCGGGAGACCCCGGTGATCCTCAGCGTGCTCGTGCTGGAGGATCTGGCGATGGCGGTGTACCTGCCCATCGTCACGGCGCTGGTGGCGGGAGCCGGGCTGCTGGCCGGCAGCCTGACCCTGGCGATCGCGCTGGGCGCGGCCGGACTCGTCCTGTTCCTGGCCCTGCGCTACGGGAGGGTCATCTCCCGCTTCGTCTCCAACGACGACCCGGAGAAGCTGCTGCTGGTCGTGCTGGGTCTGACGATCCTGGTCGCGGGTGTGGCACAGCAGCTCCAGGTGTCGGCGGCGGTGGGGGCCTTCCTGGTGGGCATCGCGCTGTCGGGAGAGGTGGCGGAGGGTGCGCACACCCTCCTCAGCCCCCTGCGTGATCTGTTCGCGGCGGTCTTCTTCGTCTTCTTCGGACTGCACACCGACCCGTCCAGCATCCCGCCGGTCCTACTGCCCGCCCTGGGCCTGGCCGTCGTCACGGCCGTGACGAAGATCGCCACCGGCTACTGGGCGGCGCGGCGGGCGGGGATCTCCGTCAAGGGCCGCTGGCGGGCGGGCGGTGCGCTGGTGGCCCGTGGCGAGTTCTCGATCGTCATCGCCGGTCTGGCGGTCTCGGCGGGCATCGAACCGTCTCTCGGCCCCCTGGCCACGGCCTACGTGCTCATCCTGGTCGTCCTGGGCCCCCTCACCGCGCGCTACACGGAGCCCGTGGCCACGTGGTGGAGCCGACGCCGCGAGTCGCCCCGGGGTACGGCGGAGACGGAGACGACGCCCCGGGCCAGGGAGGCGGACGCGCCGGTGGCCGACTGAGGGGCGGCGCCGGGAGGCGAACAGGGGAGCTGCCGTCGGCCCGGGCGGTCGTCAGCCGTCGGCCAGGGGAGCCACCGGGCAGCCGCCAAGCGCCGGACAGAGGCGCCACCGCTCGCCCGGGCTGACACCAGGCACCGGACAACGGCGCCACCGCTCACCCGGCGGCCGTCAGACCTCGGCCAAGGGAACCACCCGCTCCCCCGGCAGCCGCCAAGCGCCGGACGAGGTGAGCCACCGCCCCGCACGGCGGCTCAGGCGCCCGCGCCCGGCTCCCACCCCTGCTTCCGCAGCACCCCCGTCACATCCGGTGCCTCATAGTGCTCCCCCTTGAGCACCTTCCCGTCCTCGCGGCGGGAGACGGAGCCGTCGGGGCCGATCTTGGTCATGTTGGAGCGGTGGATCTCGGCCAGTACCGCGTCGAGGTCTATGCCGTGGACCAGGGCGGTGCCGTAGGCGACGTAGACGACGTCGGCGAGTTCGTGGGCGAGCCGGTCGAGCGGGCCCGTCACCGACACCTCGGCGACCTCCGCGGCCTCCTCCGCGAGGAGTTCACCGCGGTGGGCGGCGAGTTCCGGGGACACCTCCGTCGGGGTACTGCGGGCGTCCAGGCCGAAGGCGAGGTGGAATTCACGGACCAGGTCTGCGGGCGACGAACTCATGGTGGCGACTGTAGTGGCCGCCACTGACACTCCCCTCGCCCCGTATCCGGCCCCATGCCGTGAGCCCGCCCCTGGTCAGCGGGGCACCACGGCTGGCAGGATCTCGCGCATGCCCAAGACGTTCCCCCCTCTCGGCAGGCGCCGGGCCCTTCAGGGCGGCGCCGCCTCCCTCGTGGTCCTCGGGCTGCTGCTGTGGTGGCTACGCCCCTGGGCCGAGGAGCCTCCGAGCGGGACGATCAGGTTCAGCACGGGCACCCAGGCGGGCGTCTACCACGAGTACGGCAAACTCCTGCGCACCGAGATCGACAAGGACATGCCCGATCTGAAGGTGCGGTTGCTGACCAGTGCCGGTTCGCAGGAGAACGTCGCGGACGTGGCGACGGGCAAGGCCGACTTCGCGATCGCCGCGGCCGACGCGGTCGCCACGTACAAGCTCGACAACAGCACGGGCGCCGACCGGCTGCGCGGTGTCGCGCGCCTGTACGACGACTACGCCCAGCTCGTCGTACCACCGGACTCGGACATCCGCTCCGTCGCGGACCTGCGCGGCAAGCGCGTGGCCATAGGGCTGCCGAACTCCGGCGTACGGCTGATCGCCAACGGCGTGCTCAGGGCGGCCGGGATCGACCCGGAGAAGGACATCGAGCCGTCGTCGGACGGCATCGACACCGGACCCAGACGGCTGGGACACGGCCTCGACGCGTTCTTCTGGTCGGGCGGACTGCCCACGGACGGGCTCAGCCGGCTGGCCAAGAAGTCGGCGTCGGCCTTCCGCTTCGTGCCGATCGACGTCGGCCTCGTGGCCAAGCTGCACGACCAGGGCGGTGCCACGCGCTACTACCGCGCCACCAAGATGCCAGAGTCGGCCTACCCCACCATCCAGCGCGGCGACCCGGTCCCCACCCTGGCGGTGTCCAACCTGCTGGTCACGCGCAACGACATGGACCCCCGGCTCACCGAGTGGCTGACCCGTACGGTGATCGACAGCCGGGACGGCATCGGCGCGACCGTCCACTCCGCCCAGCTCGTCGACGTCCGCACGGCGATCTACACGGACCCGCTCAAGCTGCACGAGGGGGCCCGGCGCTACTACCGGTCCGTCAAGCCATAGCCGCGCCGGCCCGCCCTCGACTTCGCTGCGCAGACACCGCCCTCGACTTCGCTACGCCGGCCCCGCCGTCGACTTCGCTACGCCGGTCCGACCCTTGGCACCGTCACCGTCACCTTCAGCCCGTGCGGCTCATGATGGTCGTACGCGATCGAGCCGCCGCCCGCCGCGAGCAGCGCCCGCGAGATGGACAGTCCGAGGCCGGAGCCCTTGATGTTCTGGTGGCGGCTGCTGCGCCAGAAGCGGTCGCCGATGCGGGCCAGTTCCTCGTCGGTGAGGCCGGGGCCCTCGTCGGTGACGACAACGGTGGAGGTGTCGCCGTTGGAGGCGACCGTCACCTCGACGGTCCGGCCCTCCGGCGTGAACTTCACCGCGTTGTCGATGACACCGTCCAGCGCGCTGGACAGCGCCACCGGGTCGGCCCACGCGGTCGTCGGCGGGCAGTCGCCCACCAGGTGTACGCCCTTGGCCTCGGCGGTCGGGGACCAGGCCGCGACCCGTTCGGCGGCGAGCTCGCCGATGTCGGTGATCTTCAGATCGGCCTCGGTGTGCTCGGCCAGCGCCAGGTCGAGCAGATCGTCCAGAACCTGCGCGAGGCGCTTGCCCTCGGCCTGGACCGAGGCGATCTCCTTGTTGCCCTCGGGCAGTTCGAAGGAGAGCAGCTCGATGCGCAGCAGCAGCGCCGCGAGCGGGTTGCGCAGCTGATGCGAGGCGTCGGCGACGAAGGCGCGCTGCTGCTCCAGCACGTCCTCGACGTTGTCCGCCATCTCGTTGAACGACCGGGCCAGACGCCTGAGTTCCGGCGGACCGCCGGCGGCGGCGACCCGGGACTTCAGCCGCCCCGTGGCGATGTCGTGGGTGGTGGCGTCCAGCACCCGTACGGGCTTGAGCACCCAGCCGGTCAGCCGCAGGGCCGCCCCGACGGCCAGCAGCATCGCGGCGAACTCGCCCGCGCCGATGACCAGCCAGCCGTGCAGCGTGCGGGAGCGCAGCTGCCCGGTGGGCGAGTCGGTGACGACGACCGCGACGACGTCACCGTCCCGGATCACCGGCGAGGCGACCACGAGGTTGCCCCGCTGCCAGGGCCACACCTGCCGCGGGTCGTGGCTGCGGCGGCTGAGCAACGCCTCGTCGAAGGCGTCACGCACCTCGCCCTGCTCCGGCAGGGACCACCGGGCGGGTGCGTGGGCCATGGCACGGCCGCTGCGGTAGAAGACACCGGCCCGGATGCCGTAGACCTTGTAGTAGCTGTCGAGTTCGCTGCTGAGCGTGGCCAGGCGCTCGTTCTCGAACGCGCTGGCGGTCCCGGTGGGCGAGTCGGTGACGAACTGGGCGAGAGCCGCGAAGCGTGCCGTGTCGTCGATCCGGTCGACGACGACCTTCTGCTGCTGGGCGCCGGCCAGGCTGACCGCGAGCGGGACGCCGAGCGCGAGCAGTACGGCCGCCATCAGGATGATCAGCAGCGGGAGCAGACGAGTGCGCACCCGGCCCCGCTACCCGGCAGGCGCGACGAGCCGGTAGCCGACTCCGCGTACGGTCTCGATGAGGGCCGGCATGCGCAGCTTGGCGCGCAGGGACGCGACGTGCACCTCCAGGGTGCGCCCGGTCCCCTCCCAGCTGGTCTGCCACACCTCGCTGATGATCTGCTCCCGGCGGAAGACCACCCCGGGCCGCTGCGCGAGCAGGGCCAGGAGGTCGAACTCCTTGCGGGTCAGCTGGATGACGGTTCCGTCCACGCTGACCCGGCGCGTGGGCAGCTCGATGTGCACCGGGCCGAGGCGCAGTTCCGTCTCGATGCCGCTGGAGGTGTCCTCGTGGGAGGTGCGCCGGCTCACGGCGTGGATGCGGGCGAGCAGTTCCCCGGTGTCGTACGGCTTCACCACGTAGTCGTCGGCGCCGAGATTGAGGCCGTGGATGCGGGAGCGCACGTCGGAGCGGGCGGTGACCATGATCACCGGCGTGCTGGTGCGCTTGCGGATCTTGCCGCAGACCTCGTATCCGTCCTGGTCGGGCAGGCCGAGGTCGAGCAGGACGACACCGAAGCCGTCGACCTCCGGGACCAGCGCCTGAAGGGCCTCCTCGCCGCTGCGCGCGTGCGTGACGTCGAACCCGTGCCGCGCCAGAACCGCCGACAGGGCGGCGGCGACATGGTTGTCGTCCTCGACGAGCAGCAGTCTCATCCGGGCCCCCTTCGGTTCACTGGTCGTACGATCTGGATGTGTACAAAAAAGCGTGCACGCGCGCGCGTGCACCCTGTGCAGTCACGCTGATGAATGAGGACGGCGTCAAGAGGGTTCCGGTTGCGGAGAGCTTCCGTTACCCGGCCGATATGAGCGCTGCTCACAAGTGCTACGACACGTGTCCGATTGCTATCGGATCGTGATGCTCAGATTCCCCTCAGATGTAATGACGCAGGTCGTAGAGGGTTACTACTGTCCTCCGAAACCGAGGAGGACGGAGCCTGAGAGCGATGACCGAAGTATCGGTGGCCAAGGAAGATGTGGCCGCGACCGGAGAACTGGTCGTCCTGAAGAGCGTCAACAAGCACTTCGGCGCGTTGCACGTACTCCAGGACATCGACCTGACGATCGCCCGCGGCGAAGTCGTCGTGGTCATCGGGCCCTCCGGGTCCGGCAAGTCCACCCTGTGCCGCACCATCAACCGCCTGGAGACGATCGACTCCGGCACGATCGAGATCGACGGCAAGCCGCTGCCCGCCGAGGGCAAGGGACTCGCCCGGCTCCGGGCCGACGTCGGGATGGTCTTCCAGTCCTTCAACCTCTTCGCGCACAAGACGGTGCTCGAGAACGTGACGCTCGGCCAGGTCAAGGTCCGCAAGAAGGACAAGCAGGCGGCCGAGGAGCGGGCCCGGGCCCTGCTCGACCGGGTCGGCGTGGCCGCGCAGGCCGAGAAGTACCCGGCACAGCTCTCCGGCGGCCAGCAGCAGCGCGTCGCGATCGCGCGGGCGCTGGCCATGGAGCCGAAGGTCATGCTCTTCGACGAGCCGACCTCCGCGCTCGACCCCGAGATGATCAACGAGGTGCTGGAGGTCATGCAGCAGCTCGCCCGCGACGGCATGACCATGATCGTCGTCACCCATGAGATGGGTTTCGCACGATCGGCTGCAAACCGCGTGGTGTTCATGGCAGACGGCCGAATCGTCGAGGAGGCTGCGCCCGACCAGTTCTTCAGCAATCCGCGCAGCGACCGTGCCAAGGACTTCCTGTCGAAGATCCTGCACCACTGACGGCGCACGTCGCGCGCGACGCGACTGCGTCACCACCCTTGACGGCCCGCATCTCTTCACAAGCCAAAGGATGTTCACCATGAAGCTCCGCAAGGTCACCGCCGCCTCGGCCACCGTCTTCGCCCTCGCCCTCACCGCCACCGCGTGCGGCGGCGACAACGGCGGCGGCGACTCCAACTCCGGCTCCGGTGGTGGCAAGACGATCACCGTCGGCATCAAGTACGACCAGCCCGGCCTCGGCCAGAAGACGCCGCAGGGCTACGCCGGCTTCGACGTCGACGTCGCCACGTACGTCGCGAAGAAGCTCGGTTACAACGCGGACCAGATCGAGTGGAAGGAAGCGAAGAGCGCCGACCGCGAAACCATGCTCCAGCGTGGTGACGTCGACTTCATCGCCGCGACCTACTCGATCACCCCGGAGCGCCAGGAGAAGGTCGACTTCGCCGGCCCGTACCTGCTGGCCCACCAGGATGTGCTGGTCCGCGCCGACGACAACTCGATCAAGTCGCCGGCGGACCTCAACAACAAGAAGCTGTGCTCGGTCGCCGGCTCCACCTCGGCGCAGAACGTCAAGGAGAAGCTGGCCCCCAAGGCGGACCTTCAGACGTACCCGACCTACTCGGCGTGTCTGAGTGGTCTCCAGAACAAGGCCATCGACGCCCTGACCACCGACGACTCGATCCTCGCCGGTTATGCCGCCCAGGCCCAGTTCAAGGGCAAGTTCAAGCTCGGCGGCTTCAAGATGACCAACGAGAACTACGGCATCGGCATCAAGAAGGGCAGTGACCTCAAGGCCGACATCAACAAGGCCCTCGAGGACATGGTCGCCGACGGCTCCTGGCAGAAGGCCGTGGACAAGAACCTCGGCCCGGCCAACTACAAGAACGAGCCCGCTCCGAAGATCGGCGACATCAAGAGCTGACGCAACAGCTGAGGCACCAACGCCTGACAGGTGCGCCGCCCCCCGGGGCGGCGCACCGGGGCATCCCTACACGCGGAAGCGCGGGAGATCGTGTTCGACTTTCTTGAAGGTTACGACCTGCTGGGAGCCTTCTGGACAACGGTCCAGCTCGCTCTGCTCTCAGCCGTCGGCTCCTTGGTCTGGGGCACCCTGCTGGCCGCCATGCGTGTCGGCCCGGTGCCGCTGATGCGCGGCTTCGGGACCGCCTACGTCAACCTCGTGCGGAACATCCCGCTGACCGTGATCATCCTGTTCACCTCGCTGGGCCTGTACCAGACTCTGAACGTCAGCCTGGGCGCAGAGGGCACCGAGGCGGTCAACTTCCGGCTTGCCGTGCTCGGTCTGATCGTCTACACCTCGGCCTTCGTGTGCGAGGCGGTGCGGTCCGGCATCAACACGGTGCCGGTCGGGCAGGCGGAGGCGGCCCGGGCGATCGGCCTCAGCTTCTCGCAGGTGCTGTGGCTGGTCGTGCTGCCGCAGGCGTTCCGCTCGGCGGTCGGCCCGCTGACGAACGTACTGATCGCGTTGACGAAGAACACCACGGTGGCCGCGGCGATCGGTGTCGCCGAAGCGGCGTTCCTCATGAAGGAGATGATCGAGAACGAGGCCCAGCTGCTCCTGATCTCCGCGATCTTCGCCTTCGGTTTCGTGGTGCTGACGCTGCCGACCGGTCTGATCCTCGGCTGGGTGGGCAAGAAGGTGGCGGTGAAGCGATGAGTTCCCTTCTCTACGACGCGCAGGGGCCCCGCGCCAAGCGGCGCAACGTCCTGTTCACGGTGGTCTTCCTGGTCGCCCTGGTGGCCCTGCTGTGGTGGGTGTACCGGACCCTTGACGAAAAGGGCCAGCTCGCGTGGCCGCTGTGGGAGCCCTTCTTCACCGGCACCGAGGCCTGGTCGACGTACATTTGGCCCGGCTTGCAGAACACGCTGAAGGCCGCTGCGCTCGCCATGATCATCGCGCTTCCGCTCGGCGCTGTCTTCGGTATCGCCCGGCTGTCGGAGCACGCCTGGATCCGGGTGCCGGCCGCGACCGTCGTCGAGTTCTTCCGGGCCATCCCCGTGCTGATCCTGATGATCTTCGGGAACGCCCTGTTCGCCGAGTACACCAACGTCCCCTCCGACGACCGCCCGCTGTACGCGGTCGTCACGGGCCTGGTGCTGTACAACGCCTCGGTCCTCGCGGAGATCGTCCGGGCGGGCATCCTCTCCCTGCCCAAGGGCCAGTCCGAGGCGGCCATGGCGATCGGCCTGCGCAAGAACCAGGAAATGCGGCTCGTCCTGCTGCCGCAGGCGGTCACCGCGATGCTGCCTGCCATCGTCAGCCAGATGGTCGTGATCGTGAAGGACACCGCCCTCGGCGGCGCGGTCCTCACCTTCCCCGAGCTTCTCGCCTCGGCGAACACGATGAGCGGCTACTACGGCGCCAACGTCATCGCCAGCTTCACGGTCGTGTCCGTGCTCTTCATCGCGCTCAACTTCGCCCTCACGTCGTTCGCGAGCTGGCTGGAGCGCCGGCTGCGGCGGGCCAAGAAGTCGACGGGTGCTGTCGTGGGCGTGGACGACGCGGAGATCGCCGGTACAGCCGGGACCGGCGCCGGAGGCACCATCTGACACTCGGTCAACCCACATGACACACTCAGGGGCAGTGGCATGATCGCCACTGCCCCTCGTCACTTGACGCAAGCACCGGCAATGGGTTGCATACGTTCTGTGATCGTGCACCCTGCTCCAACTTCCTGTTCACCTACGTCTCTCAGGACATCACCACGGGCAGGGGGCGCCGCGCCGTGGACCCGGTGATCATTGTCGGAGCGGGGCCGGTCGGGCTCACGCTCGCCCTGGCGTTGGCGCGCCAGGAGGTGCCGTCTGTCGTCCTCGACGAGGGGCCGGGCAAGGACGAACCCCGTGCGGCGCGCACCGTCGTCCTGCGCGAGGACACCGCCGCTCTCGTGGAACGACTGACCGGCGTGCCCCTGTCCCGGGCCGGCGCCCACTGGGCCGGATGGCGGTCGATGCGGCGCAAGCAGGTGATGCGCGAGATCGTTTTCGACGGCACCGAGCCCGCTCCCCTGCACATCGCCCAGCACGTGCTGACCGACGCCCTGCGCGCGGCCCTTTCCGGCGAACGGTTCGTCAAAGTCGTGGTGGAGAGCCGACTCGACGGCCTCGAACAGGAGCCCTCGGGCGTCACGGCCCACACCCGCGGTCCCAAAGGAACCTGGTGGCGCGGTAGTTACCTGGTCGGCTGCGACGGCCCCCGCTCGACCGTGCGCAAGCTCCAGGACATCCGCTTCCCGGGCCGTACAGCGGTGGAACGTCACGCCGTTGCCGCGCTGCGTACGGAACTGCCTTGGCACGACGAGGCGTTGCTGCACCGCATGCCGCCGTGGCGCATGTCGGGCCCCTCGGCCGGCGAGGTCACCGCGCGCCCGCTGCCGGACGGCGTCTGGCGTCTGGACTGGCTCCTGCCGCCCGGCAAGGACCTGGTCACGCCCGAGCTGCTGCTGACCCGCATCCGGGAGACCCTGGCCGGCTGGGCGGGCGGCACGACCCCGCCGTACGACCTGCTGGACACCGGCGTCCACACGGTCCACCACCGTCTGGCCCGCCGCTGGCGCGCCGACCGCGTCTTCCTCGCCGGGGACGCGGCACACCTGCTCGGCGCGCTGGGGACGCACGGGCTGGACGAGGGCCTCAGGGACGCCGACAACCTCGCCTGGAAGCTGGCCCTGGCCTGGCACCACGGGCCGCACGAGGCGCTCCTCGACAGCTACCAGACCGAGCGCCGGGCGGTCGTCGCCGCCCGGCTGCGCGCCGCCGACCAGGCTCTGCCGCTGCTGCGCGGCGGCGGAGGCCTGCGCTCCTACGTCCCCGGCTCGTCCCGGGGCCACGACGCGCTCCTCACGGACGGTCACTTGGGGCTCGGCCAGCTCGGCGCGCCGGGGGCGTACGCCGACTCGCCCCTCGCGCCCGGACCCCTCGAAGGAGAGACCCCCGTCGACACACCACCCGGAGCGCCGGTCACCGACGTACGGGTCACCGCGGAGGACGGCACCTTCGTACGGCTCCGGGACCGCCTCGGCCGCGGCGCCCTGCTCGTGGTGCTGATCGCGCCGGGCACGGGTGTGTGGGAGCGCAAGCACTGGGTCGGCGCCGGCATCATGCCCCGGCTCGCGGCCGCGGTCACGGCGCTGCCGCACCCCGCCGAGCTGCTGGTCGCCGAGAGCTATCCGGGTGCTGCCGCGCACACGGTGCTCCTGGTCCGCCCCGACGGGCACCTCGTCACCGCGCTGAGCGGAGTGCGCCCGGACGACCTGTACGCGGCGGCGGAGGCCACGGTGGGCGGACCGGCGAAGGCGCAGGCCGAAGCCGGTGCGCCAGCCGGATCTCGCTGACGTCGACATCAACATCGACATCAACGTCGACATTGGGGTGACGTGCTCACTGTCACCGTGCGTCCGCATGGTGACAGTGAGTTGACCGGTCCGGGCGGTCATGGTGTACTCCGGTGCGTGACCGACACCTGTGTGCGCCTGTGGCGGAGGGTCCATATGGACCTCGTCCGCTATGCGGGCTGCGTGTGTCGCCCGTCCTGCTGACTTCGCATCCCTCTTGCTCTGTGCGTGCGCCGCGCTCTGTCTGCCGCGGCCGGCGCGCCTGATCGCGAACCCTCATCAGGACCTTCAGGACGGCACCCGTGTCTGTATCCCCTTTCGTGTCCCCTTCCGCCTCCTCCGATGTCTCCTCCTCCGGCTCCGCTTCCGGCTCCTCGTCTGTCTCCGCCGCCGTTTCGGCGCCCACTCAGGCCGACCTCTTGGACTTCGTGCGGCGTACGGCCGCCGACACCGAGCTGATCGCCTCCCTGCCGCTCGACCCGGAAGGCCGCACCTGGGTGCGGCTGGACGGGCCCGGCGGCAGTGAGGCCTGGCTGATCGGCTGGCCGCCCGGCACGGGCACCGGATGGCACGACCACGCCGACTCCGTCGGCGCCTTCCTGACCGCGTCGGGTGAGCTCAAGGAGTACTCGCTCGCCGCGCGGCTGCCCACCGACGGCTGGAAGACCCTGGAACTCACCGACGGTGTCGACCGCGAACGCCGGCTGCCGTCCGGCCAGGGCCGTGCCTTCGGCCGTCACCACGTCCACGAGGTGCTCAACGAGTCCCTCGACCGGCACGCGATCTCCGTCCACGCCTACTACCCGCCCCTGCCGCAGATCCGCCGCTACAGCCGCAGCGGGTCGATCCTGCGGCTCGAACAGGTGGAGCGACCGGAGGACTGGCAGTGAGCGCGACGCACGAGCGGGTGAGCGACGGCAGCAGCACGGGCGACGGCAGCGGCCGTGCCCAACGTGCCGTCGGCATCGACGAGTTGCTGGAGCGTGTACGGGCGGGTTACGAGCGGATCGAGCCGCGGGAGGCCTACGAGGCCGCTCGCGCCGGTGACGCGCTGCTGGTGGACATCCGCTACGCGGCCCTGCGTGAACGGGACGGTCTGATCCCGGACGCCCTCGTCGTCGAGCGCAACGAGCTGGAGTGGCGCCTCGACCCGCAGGGCAGCCACCGTCTCCCGGAGGCCACGAGCCACGCCCTGCGCGTCGTCGTGATCTGCAACGAGGGGTACGCCTCCAGCCTGGCGGTCCAGTCCCTGCACCAGCTTGGACTGCACCGGGCCACCGATCTGGTCGGCGGGTTCCAGGCTTGGCGGGCGGCGGGGCTGCCGGTGGCGTGACCCGGCATCTCGACAGCGGGCGTGGCCGCACGAGGGTCTGGCCCTCGCCTCAGAACCCCTCGCCCCCGAGGAACTCGGTGTCCTCACCCTCCTCCTCCAGCGCCTGCCGGACCACGCGCAGGGCCATGCCCTCGGAGTAGCCCTTGCGGGCGAGCATGCCCGCGAGGCGTCGGATGCGCTTGTCCCGGTCGAGCCCACGAGTGGAGCGGAGCTTCCGCGCGACGAGCTCCCGCGCGGTCGCCTCCTCCTGCTCGGAGTCGAGCTGGGAAACGGCCTCGTCGATCAGCGTGGAGTCGACGCCCTTGGTCCGCAGCTCCCGGGCGAGCGCACGCCGCGCCAGCCCTCGGCCGTGGTGCCGGGACTCCACCCAGGCCTCCGCGAAGGCGCTGTCGTTGATGAGGCCGACTTCTTCGAACCGCGACAGCACCTCCTCGGCGGCGTCGTCCGGGATCTGCCGCTTGCTCAGGGCGTCGGCGAGTTGCTTGCGGGTCCGCGGGGTCCCGGTGAGCAGGCGCAGGCAGATCGCCCGGGCCTGCTCGACCGGGTCCCCCGGAGGCTCCTCCTGCTCGGCCCTCGACGAGGAGAGGGAACCTCCGTCCTCGGCAACCGCCGCGCCGAAGCCACGCCGGCGGCGCCCGCGTCCACGTCCGTCAGGCGACCCGCCGTCACGCGAGCCGTCCCTGGGCGAGCCGCCTCCGCGTGAGCCTCTGCCGGCTGAGCCGGTGCCGGACGAGCCGCTGCCCCGGGAGGCATCCCCGTACGGCCCGCCGTCCCCGTACGGCCCGCCGTCCCCGTGCAGCCGGTCGTCCCCGTACAACCGGTCCTCCCCGTACGCATCCGCCCCGTCCACGGCCGAGCCCGTCTCCCCTCCGGTGCCCCTCCCTCGTGGGGCACCGGAGGCGGTGTACTCGTACTCCGCCCAGTCGGTTCGTCGTGTCACGGGTCAGCTCTTGGCTGCGGCGGCCTTGGACTTGGCGGACTTGGCCGGTGCCGGGGCGGGAACCGCCGCCGCGTCGGCCGGTGCCGGAGAGACCGCCGCGTCCGTGCCCGGCTCGGCGGCCGGCTTCTCGGGGCGCACGCCGACGCCCAGCTTCTCCTTGATCTTCTTCTCGATCTCGTTGGCCAGGTCGGGGTTGTCCTTCAGGAAGTTGCGCGCGTTCTCCTTGCCCTGGCCGAGCTGGTCGCCCTCGTACGTGTACCAGGCGCCGGCCTTGCGGACGAAGCCGTGCTCCACGCCCATGTCGATCAGGCCGCCCTCGCGGCTGATGCCGTGACCGTAGAGGATGTCGAACTCGGCCTGCTTGAAGGGCGGCGCGACCTTGTTCTTGACGACCTTGCAGCGGGTGCGGTTGCCGACCGCGTCCGTGCCGTCCTTCAGGGTCTCGATGCGGCGGATGTCGATGCGCACCGAGGCGTAGAACTTCAGGGCCCGACCACCGGTCGTGGTCTCCGGGGAGCCGAACATCACGCCGATCTTCTCGCGGAGCTGGTTGATGAAGATCGCGGTGGTCTTGGACTGGTTGAGCGCGCTGGTGATCTTTCGCAAGGCCTGGCTCATCAGGCGGGCCTGAAGACCCACGTGACTGTCGCCCATCTCACCCTCGATCTCCGCGCGCGGGACGAGCGCCGCGACGGAGTCGATGACGATGAGGTCGAGAGCTCCGGAGCGGACCAGCATGTCCACGATCTCCAGGGCCTGCTCGCCGTTGTCCGGCTGGGAGAGGATGAGGTTGTCGATGTCGACGCCGAGCTTCTTCGCGTACTCGGGGTCGAGTGCGTGCTCCGCGTCGACGAAGGCGACCTGGCCGCCGGCCTTCTGCGCGTTCGCCACCGCGTGCAGGGTCAGGGTGGTCTTACCGGAGGACTCCGGTCCGTAGACCTCGACGACACGGCCGCGCGGCAGGCCGCCCACGCCGAGGGCCACGTCGAGGGCGGTGGACCCGGTCGGAATGACCTCGATGGGCTCGTTGACCCGGTCACCCATGCGCATGACCGCGCCCTTGCCGAACTGCCGTTCAATCTGTGCGAGAGCGGCATCCAGGGCCTTCTCGCGGTCGGTTCCTGCCATGGGTTCCACCCGATTTGCTTGAGTCGATCGCTTCACGTCAAAGACGCTAACGCCTGCCACTGACAATGCGCCCCGACGCACGTCCGGCCTGTGGATAACTCGGGCACATCTCCACCCAAAGTACGTCGAACTGCCCGTCGTTGAGCTTCGCCGGAGACTCCATAAGAATGGATGTTCGATTTTTGTGTCAAGCGCACCACACGGCACCTCCGTGCGGCACCACGCGACACGTCCGCGCGGCAGGGCGCAGCGACTCAGGCCTGGCTCTTCCCGGAGCCCCCGCTCTCGGAGCCCCCAACGTCGGCCCGCTCCGTCCCTGCCCGCCGTGCCCACAGCTGCCTCGCGCGCGTGACGAGGCTCGGCCCCTCCCCGCGTCGGCGATGGCCGTGCACCCGGGGGTCGTCCGTGACGGCGTACCGCTTCACGTACGCCCCCAGGAAGGCCTGGAGCGTGGCGATGGCGGGGATGGCGATCAGCGCGCCGACCGCCCCCAGGAGCGCGGTGCCCGCGATGACCGAGCCGAAGGCGACCGCGGGGTGGATGTCGACGGTCTTGGCCGTCAGCTTCGGCTGGAGCACGTAGTTCTCGAACTGCTGGTAGATCACCACGAAGATCAGCACCCACAGCGCGTACCAGGGGTTGACCGTGAACGCGATCAGCATGGGCAGCGCGCCCGCGAGATACGTGCCGATGGTGGGGATGAACTGCGACACCAGGCCCACCCACACGGCGAGCACGGGCGCGTAGGGCACGTCCAGGGCCTGCAACAGAACGAAGTGTGCTGCGCCGGAGATCAGCGCCATCAGGCCGCGCGAGTAGATGTAGCCGCCGGTCTTGTTCACGGCGATCTCCCACGCGCGCAGCACCTCGGCCTGCCGTGCGGGCGGCAGGAGGGAGCAGATCGTGCGGCGCAGTCGCGGGCCGTCCGCGGCGAAGTAGAACGAGAACAGCGCAATCGTCAGCAGCTGGAAGAGACCCCCGATGACCTGGGCGGACACGTCCAGGACACCCGTGGCGCTGTTCTGCACGTAGTTGCGCAGCCAGTCGGAGCGGAGCAGGCCCTCCTGGATGTCCACACGCTTCAGGTCGGTCTTGAAGTGCGTGTTGACCCAGTTGATGACGGAGTCGAGATAGGCCGGGAAGCCCTCGATCATCTTGATGATCTGGTCCGCCAGGATGGAGCCGAGCAGCGTGACGAAGCCCGCCGACACGATGATCACACCGATGAAGACGACGAACGTGGCCAGTCCCCTGCGCACACCGCGCGAGGCCATCCAGCTCACCGCCGGTTCGATGGCGAGCGCCAGGAAGAACGCGATGAGGATGTTGATCAGCAGGCCGGTGAGCTGGTGGAAGGCCCAGCTGCCCAGCTGGAAGACGGCGACGAGGGCGAGAGCGAGCACCAGGGCGCGCGGCAGCCAGCGCGGCATACGGCCGTTCGGCCCGGCGGCCCCGCCGACGGGGGGCGGGGCGGGCGGAGTCGTACCGAACGGGGAGGACTGCTGGGCTTCCTGCCCGGTCTCGTCAGTGCGTGCCACGCACCAAGTCTCGCCCACACCACCGACAGCCGTCTGCCCGCCTGCGATCTTCATGGGCCGCCGGTCAGCGGTCTCCACGACGAGTCAACGCTTCTCCCTCGGCACGTCCATCACCGCGCACACCACCTGCCAGACCTCTTTGGCGTCCCAGCCCGCGTCGAGGGCCTCGTGCACGGTGCGCCCGCCGAGATCCGACATCACATGGTCGCGTGCGAAGGTGTCGGCGTAGCCCGGACCGAAGTGCTCCGCCATCCGCTGCCAGAAGACCGTCAACCGCATGAGTCAAGTATCCCGCCCCTGGGGGTGGGCCTGAGCCGGGACCGCCTGCCGGCACCGTTTTCCGCCCTACGGTCTGACCCATGGCCGAAACAGGAGCTCCCTCACTCCCCCAGTCGCCCCCGCCGCACACCTCCGTGGCGCGCGCGGAACGCTTCGTCTGGCTCACCGCGCGCGTGCTCGAGCAGCGCCTCTTCGCCCACCACTTCCGGGGCGGCGCCGCCGACCCGGTGGAGACCGCCCTGGACGCCTACCGCAACGAGGACGGCGGGTACGGCCACGCGCTGGAGCCCGATCTGCGCGGCCCGGTCAGCCAGCCGCTGCACACCGCCCACGCCCTGCGCGTCCTGGACGCCGTGGGACGCTGCGCCGGACAGCGTGTGGAACGCATCTGCCGCTACCTGACGTCCGTCTCCACGGCTGACGGTGCCCTCCCGGCGATCCACCCGAGCCAGCGCGGCTACCCGACGGCCCCCTTCGTGCCGGTCGTGGACGACCCGCCCAGCGCTCTCCTGGCCACCGGGCCGGTGGTGGGGCTGCTGCATCGCAACGAGGTGTGGCACGCCTGGCTGTTCCGGGCCACGGACTTCTGCTGGCAGGCGGTCGAGTCCCTGGAAGAGTCCCACCCGTACGAGATCGAGGCCGCCGTGACCTTTCTCGACTCCGCCCCCGACCGCCCGCGCGCGGAGGCTGCCGCCGGCCGCCTGGGCCGCCTGGTACGCGCACACCGCCTCGCGGCCCTGGACCCCGACGACCTGGACGCGTACCCGGTCTCCCCCGGCTACGCGCCGGGTGAGCACCACTTCCCGTACGACTACGCGAGGACACCGCAGTCGCTCGCGCGCGCGTGGTTCACGGACGACGAGATGGCGCGCTCCCTGGACCACCTCGCGGCCCAGCAGCAGGAGGACGGCGGCTGGCCCGTACGGTGGCGTCAGTGGGCCCCGGCACCCGCCCTGGAGGCACGCCCCTTGGTGACGGTCGAGGCCCTGCGCACGCTCCGGTCCCACGGTCGCGCCCTCGGCTGATCACCCCACGCCCATGGCCCGCACTCCCGCGGTCACCAGTACGGCCGCCGCGACGACGAGCAGGAACGGGGCGCGCAGCACCAGCGCCACGGCCGCGGCTCCGAGCCCGGCGGCCCGCGCGTCCAGGACCAGCACCTGCCCGTCGGCGAAGGTCTGCTGGGCCGTGAGCGCCGCCAGCAGCGCGACGGGCACCAACGCGGCAAGGCGCTTGACGACGGGCCGCTCAAGAACTCCGGCGGGCACCAGCAGCCCGGCCAGCTTGACGGCGTAGCACCCGAGGACGGTCACACCGATCGCGATCCAGACGTTCATTCCTCGTCCCCCCGTCCCTTGCGCCGGCCGTCCGCCCAGAGCACGACCGGCGCCGCCAGCGCGGCCATCAGAACCGGCACTCCGGCGGGCAGCACGGGCAGCAGCCCGAGCCCCAGCAGCACGGCGAGCCCGGCGACGGCCCGTTCGGTGCCGGTCTTCAGCATCGGCGCGAGCAGCGCCAGGAACACCGCGGGCCCCGCGGCGTCCAGTCCCCACGCGTCGGTGTCCCCGAGGGTGCCGGCGCCCAGGGCCCCGAGCAGCGTGGTGAGGTTCCACAGCACGTACAGGCTCAGCCCGGTCACGACGAACCCGATCCGCGCCGCGCGCCGCGTGGGCTGTGCCAACGCGACGGCGGTCGTCTCGTCGATCACCCACTGGGCGGCGAACGGCCGCACCGCGCGCGGGAGGGCCAGCAACTGCGACAGCCGCAGGCCGTAGAAGGCGTTCCGCACGCCCAGGAAGAAGGCCCCGGCCGCCGCCGTGAACGGGCCGCCACCGGCCGCGAGGGCCCCCACCAGGGCGAACTGGGAGGCCCCGGTGAACACCAGCAGACTGAGCGCGCAGGTCTGCATCAGTGTCAGTCCGCTGCCGGCCGACGTCACCCCGAAGGCGAACCCGGAGAGCCCGACGGCCACCCCGACGCCCAGGGCGTCCCGCACGACGGCACGGTCCGCCTTCCCACCGGTCTCCGAGTCTTTGAGAGCTGTCCGATCTGCCACGCCCCGCACGCTACGAGGAGCCGCTACCGCACGTCTTGTACGTTCTTGCGCTCCCGCTGGTACGCCCCCGGGGGCACACCGACGATCCGGCTGAAGTGCCGGTTGAGATGCGGCTGATCGGTGAACCCCACGGCCACGGCGACCTCCGAGGGCGCCGTCCCCAGGTCCAGCAGCCGCCGCGCCCGCCGTACCCGCGCATCGGTGAGCCACGCGTGCGGCGGCATCCCGTAGGCGTCCCGGAAGGCCCGCAACAACGCGAACGGACCGGTCCCGAGCTCGGCCGCCAACCGCTCCAGGCTCGGCGGCCGCGCCATCCGCTCCTCCAGCACCGCACGCGCGCGTGCGGCGATCCGGGCCCCCGCCGTCCGCACCTCCCGCCGCGGCATGGGCCCACCGTTCAGCTGCAGCAGCCTGGTCACGGCGACCCGCAGCAGCGTGTCCGCGGCCAACGCGTTGCCCTCGTCGGCGGCCCGGAGCACCTGATGCACGAGCCCGACGGCATACGGATCGTCCATCACCGGGCTGACGAACCCCGGTGTCCCCCGCAGCGACGTGGTCTCGGCCGCGATCTCCGCCACCACATCGACGGACGGATACACGGCCCCGTACCGCCACCCCTCGGGCACACCGGCTCGCCCGGTGTGCGGAGTATCCGGATTCACCAGCGCGAGCGCCCCGGCTCCCGCGTACTGATCACCCCCACCGTGGTGGAACACCTCCACCCCGTCGGCGATGGCGGCGATCACGAAGTTCTCGTGCGTGTGCCGCACGAACGTCTTGCGCACATACCGGGCCCGCAGCAGATCCACCCCGGGCAGCTCGTCGTACTGCCAATGCCGCGCGCGCTCGCTCATACGACCATTGTCCGCGGCCCCGAGCGCCCGGCGGCAAGCCCCACGCGTCCGAACCCACCACCGGCGAGCAAGCGCCCAGGCCCGACCGCCGGAGGCACCCGTTGTCAGTGGCGAGGTGCACGATGGACGCATGGCCAGCAATGCACACCGAGCCCTGGACACCTTCTCCCCCGCGACCCGCGCCTGGTTCTCGGGCGCCTTCTCCGCGCCCACCACCGCCCAGGCTGGCGCGTGGCAGGCCATCCACCAGGGCTCGGACGTGCTGGTCGTCGCCCCCACCGGCTCCGGCAAGACCCTGGCCGCCTTCCTCGCCGCCCTGGACCAGCTCGCCTCGACCCCTCCCCCCGCCGACCCCAAAAAGCGCTGCCGGGTCCTGTACATCTCCCCCCTGAAGGCCCTGGCCGTGGACGTCGAGCGCAACCTCCGCAGCCCCCTGACCGGCATCCGCCAGGAGTCCGTACGGATGGGCCTGCCCGAACCCGAGGTCAAGGTGGGCATCCGCTCGGGCGACACCCCCGCCGCCGAGCGCCGCGCCCTGTCCACCCGCCYGCCGGACATCCTGATCACCACCCCCGAATCGCTGTTCCTGATGCTGACCTCGGCCACGCGCGACGCGCTGACCGGTGTGGACACGGTGATCCTCGACGAGGTGCACGCGGTCGCGGGCACCAAGCGCGGCGCCCACCTCGCGCTCTCCCTGGAGCGACTGGACGACCTCCTTCCGAAGCCGGCCCGCCGCATCGGCCTCTCCGCGACGGTCCGCCCGGTCGACGAGGTGGCTCGATTCCTCTCGCCCCGCCGCAAGGTGGAGATCGTCCAGCCGGAGTCGGGCAAGGAGTTCGACCTCTCCGTGGTCGTCCCGGTCGAGGACCTGGGCGAGCTGGGCGGCTCCCCGGTGGCGGACGGCTCGGAGGGCGCCGAGCGCCCGTCGATCTGGCCGCATGTGGAGGAGCGGATCACCGACCTCGTCCAGTCCCACCGCTCCACGATCGTCTTCGCGAACTCCCGCCGCCTCGCGGAGCGCCTGTGCAACCGCCTGAACGAGATCGCGTACGAGCGAGCCACGGGCGAGACCCTCGACGAGCACCACTCCCCCGCCGAGCTCATGGGCGGCTCGGGAGCCGCCCAGGGGGCGCCACAGGTCATCGCCCGTGCGCACCACGGCTCGGTTTCCAAGGAGCAGCGTGCCCTGGTCGAGGAGGACCTCAAGGCGGGCCGCCTGCCCGCGGTCGTCGCCACGTCCAGTCTCGAACTGGGCATCGACATGGGCGCGGTCGACCTGGTGGTCCAGGTCGAATCACCCCCCTCGGTGGCCTCCGGCCTGCAACGCGTCGGCCGGGCGGGCCACCAGGTGGGCGCGGTCTCCACCGGCGTGGTCTTCCCGAAGTACCGCGGCGACCTGGTCCAGGCGGCGGTGGTCACCGAGCGCATGCGGACCGGCTCCATCGAGTCCCTCAGGGTCCCCGCCAACCCGTTGGACGTCCTGGCCCAGCAGATCGTCGCGATGACGGCCCTGGACACCTGGCAGTTCGACGACCTCCTCGCCGCCGTCCGACGGGCCGCCCCCTTCGCCTCGCTGCCCGAGTCCGCCTTCACGGCGGTCCTCGACATGCTGGCCGGCCGCTACCCGTCCGACGCCTTCGCCGAGCTGCGCCCGCGCGTGGTGTGGGACCGCGTCACCGGCGAGATCACGGGCCGCCCCGGCGCACAGCGCCTCGCCGTCACCTCCGGCGGCACGATCCCCGACCGCGGCCTCTTCGGCGTCTTCCTCGCCGGCGCCGATCCCAAGAAGGGCGGCGGCCGGGTCGGCGAGCTCGACGAGGAGATGGTCTACGAGTCCCGCGTCGGCGACGTCTTCACGCTCGGCACGAGCTCCTGGCGCATCGAGGACATCACCCGCGACCGCGTCCTGGTCTCCCCGGCCCCGGGCGTACCGGGCCGCCTGCCCTTCTGGAAGGGCGACCAGCTGGGCCGCCCCCTCGAACTGGGCCGGGCGGTGGGCGCGTTCCTGCGCGAGGTCGGCTCACTGCCCAAGGACGACGCCCGGCTCCGCCTCCTCGCCGCCGGCCTGGACGCCTGGGCGGCGGACAACGTGCTGTCGTACCTGGACGAGCAGCGCGAGGCCTGCGGGCACGTCCCGGACGACCGGACGATCGTCGTGGAGCGCTTCCGCGACGAGCTCGGCGACTGGCGCGTGGTCGTGCACTCCCCCTTCGGCGCCCAGGTGCACGCCCCCTGGGCGCTCGCGCTCGGCGCGAAGCTCTCCGAGCGGTACGGCATGGACGCGCAGGTCATGCACGCCGACGACGGCATCGTGCTGCGCCTGCCGGACGCCGACCTGATGGGCCTGGACCTGCTCGACCAGGAGCCGGTGAAGACGGGCCGGGAGTACGACGCCGAGCAGGCACCGGTCGGCGCGGCGGACGTCATCTTCGACAAGGGCGAGGTCGACCAGGTCGTCACCGACCAGGTGGGCAGCTCGGCTCTGTTCGCGGCCCGCTTCCGCGAGTGCGCCGCCCGCGCGCTGCTGCTGCCGCGCCGCAACCCGGGCAAGCGCACGCCGCTGTGGCAGCAGCGCCAGCGCGCTTCCCAGCTGCTCCAGGTGGCGAGTGAGTTCGGCTCGTTCCCGATCGTCCTGGAGGCGGTCCGCGAGTGCCTCCAGGACGTCTTCGACGTTCCCGGTCTCGTCGAGCTGATGGGCGACCTGGAGTCCCGCAAGGTGCGCCTCGTCGAGGTCACCACTCCCGAGCCGTCCCCCTTCGCGCGCTCCCTCCTCTTCGGCTACGTCGCCCAGTTCCTGTACGAGGGTGACTCACCGCTCGCCGAGCGCCGCGCCGCGGCCCTGTCGCTGGACTCACGGCTGCTGGCCGAGCTGCTGGGCCAGGCGGAGCTGCGTGAGCTGCTCGACGCGGAGGTGCTGACGGAGCTGGAGCGGGAGCTTCAGTGGCTGACCGAGGACCGCCGCGTCAAGGACGCCGAGGGCGTCGCGGACCTCCTCCGCCTCCTCGGCCCGCTGACGGAGGCGGAACTGGCCGAGCGGGGCGCCGAACCGCACTGGGCACAGGAGCTGGCCGGCGCCCGCCGCGCCATCCGGGTCCGGATCGCGGGCAGCGACCACTGGGCGGCGATCGAGGACGCGGGCCGGCTGCGCGACGCCCTGGGCACCGCCCTGCCGGTCGGCGTCCCGGAAGCCTTCACGGAGCCCGTCAAGGACCCGCTCGGCGACCTCCTCGCGCGCTTCGCCCGCACCCACGGCCCGTTCACCTCGACCACGGCGGCGGCCCGCTTCGGCCTGGGCGTGGCCGTCACCGAGGGCGCCCTCCAGCGGCTGGCCGCGGCGGGCCGGATCGTCCAGGGCGAGTTCCACCCGGCCGGAATCGGCCAGGAGTGGTGCGACGCGGCCGTCCTGCGCCGCCTGCGCCGCCGCTCCCTGGCCGCCCTGCGCCATGAGCTGGAGCCGGTGCCGCCGGCCGCCCTCGCCCAGTTCCTTCCCCAGTGGCAGCACATCGGCAAGGGTCACTCCCTGCGCCGCATCGACGGCCTGGTGCGCGCCATCGAGCAGCTGCAGGGCGCGTCCGTGCCCGCCTCCGCCCTGGAGAAGCTGGTCCTGCCCTCCCGGGTCGTGAACTACAACCCGGCCATGCTGGACGAGCTCACCGCCGCCGGAGAGGTGGTCTGGGCCGGGGCGGGCTCCCTCCCCGGCAAGGACGGCTGGGTCTCCCTCTACCTGGCGGACGCGGCCCCCCTGCTTCTGCCGCCCCCGCACCCCTTGGAGCTGACCGCTCTCCACCAGTCCGTCCTGGACGCCCTCTCCGGCGGCTACGGCCTGTTCTTCCGCCAGATCGCCGACCAGGTCCGCGCCACCACCCACCCCGACGCCACCGATCCCCAACTGGCCGACGTCATCTGGGACCTGGCCTGGTCCGGACGCCTGACCAACGACRCGCTCGCTCCCATGCGCTCCCTGCTCGGCTCGGGCCGTACCGCCGGCTCCACGGCCCACCGCGCCAAGCGCACGGTCCCGCGCGGCCGCTACGGCTCCCTGACGGCCGCGGCCCGCCCCGCCACCTCCCGCTCCGGTCCACCGACGGTCGCAGGCCGCTGGTCCCTGCTCCCGGCCCACGAGCCGGACCCCACGGTGCGGGCCCACGCCCTCGCCCGCACCCTCCTCGACCGGCACGGCGTGGTGACCAGGGGCGCGGTCTCGGCGGAGGGCGTCGAGGGCGGGTTCTCGGCGACGTACCGCGTCCTGTCCGCCTTCGAGGACAGCGGCCAGGCCCGCCGCGGCTATGTGGTGGAGGGGCTCGGCGCCGCGCAGTTCGCGATGGACGGTGCCGTGGACCGCCTGCGCGCGGTGTCCAACGCCCGCGACCGCGGCGAGGACCTGCCCGGCCCCCCACCGGTCGCCGATCTCGACCCGTTCCCCTCCCATGACTTCGCCGGGCAGGACGACTCGTTCCTCTCCAACGACCACCC
>NZ_NGFN01000460.1 GCF_002148965.1 Streptomyces swartbergensis
GTCCTGCCGTTCGCGGCGGTGGCCGCCCTGCTCACGCTGCTGTGGCTGCGCGTCGTACGCCCCCGCCTCCCGCGCCGCCCGCGCCCCGAGCCCGCCGTGAGCGCCCTGGGCCCGCTGCCGACGGCCCGACCGGCCCCGCAGTCCCCGCCCGCGCGGTCCTGCCGTTCGCGGCGGTGGCCGCCCTGCTCACGCTGCTGTGGCTGCGCGTCGTACGCCCCCGCCTCCCGCGCCGCCCGCGCCCCGAGCCCGCCGTGAGCGCCCTGGGCCCGCTGCCGACGGCCCGACCGGCCCCGCAGTCCCCGCCCGCGCGGACTCCTGACGAGCAGGACTGAAATGCCCTGCTCCCGTAGCGTGTTCGCATGAACATGAGCCGTACGCGCAGGGAGCGACTGGTCGTGATCGGCGGCGACGCCGCGGGGATGTCCGCGGCATCGCAGGCACGCCGTCTGAAGAACCCCGACGAGCTGGAGATCGTGGCGTTCGAACGCGGCCACTTCACGTCGTACTCGGCGTGCGGCATCCCGTACTGGGTGGGCGGCGACGTCCCGGACCGGGACCGGCTCATCGCCCGCACACCCGAGGAGCACCGCGCGCGGGACATCGACCTGCGGCTGCGCACCGAGGTCACGGAGGTCGACCCCGACCGGCAGCGGGTACGCGCGCGTGACCTCGAATCGGGCGCCGAGTCCTGGACGTCGTACGACAAACTCGTGATCGCGACCGGCGCCCGGCCGATCCGGCCGGACATTCCCGGCATGGACGCCCCCGGGGTGCACGGCGTGCAGACACTGGACGACGGTCAGGCGCTGCTCGACACGCTGGCAGGCACGCGTGGCCGCCGGGCGGTGGTCGTCGGGGCCGGCTACATCGGCGTGGAGATGGCCGAGGCCCTCATCAACCGCGGCTACGAGGTGACGGTCGTCAACCGCGGCAGCGAGCCCATGTCGACCCTCGACCCCGACATGGGCCGCCTGGTGCACGAGGCCATGGAGGGCCTGGGCATCACGATGGTGAACGACGCCGAGGTCACGAAGATCCTCACGGACGACGACGGCCGGGTACGGGCGGTGGCCACCGAGGACCGTGACTTCCCGGCGGACGTCGTCGTGCTCGGCATCGGCGTCCGCCCCGAAACGACGCTCGCGAAGGCGGCCGGCCTCCCCCTCGGCCCGCACGACGGCCTCCTCACGGACCGCTCGATGCGGGTGCGCGGGCACGAGAACATCTGGGCGGGCGGCGACTGCGTCGAGGTCCTCGACCTGGTCTCCGGCCAGGAACGGCACATCGCGCTCGGCACCCACGCCAACAAGCACGGCCAGGTCATCGGCACCAACACCGGCGGCGGCTACGCCACTTTCCCGGGCGTGGTCGGCACGGCGGTCAGCAAGGTCTGCGACCTGGAGATCGCGCGCACGGGACTGCGCGAGAAGGACGCTCACCGCGTGGGCCTGCGCTTCGAGGCGGTCACCATCGAGTCGACCAGCCGCGCGGGCTACTACCCGGACGCCTCCCCCATGACGGTCAAGATGCTCGCCGAACAGCGCACGGGCCGCCTCCTCGGCGTCCAGATCGTCGGCCGAGAAGGCGCGGGCAAGCGAGTCGACATCGCGGCGGTCGCCCTCACGGCGGGCATGACGGCGGATCAGATGACCACCCTGGACCTCGGCTACGCCCCACCGTTCTCCCCCGTGTGGGACCCGGTCCTGGTGGCAGCCCGCAAGGCGGCGGCAAAAGTGCGCAGTTCTTCGTAGGCGACGGTGGGGCTGGGCACCTCAGGGGCGCGGGGCTGTATCGATCTGCGGCTCCGCCGCGTGGGCGCGAACGGCCCCAACGGCCCCGCACCCGGCAGCGAACCCGCACCCCTCGGCGAAGCCCTACGCAGTCCCGGCCGTCCCGTTGATCCGGTCGATCGCCTGCCGAGCCTGCTCCGCCGGCGGCCGAGACGGCAACGACGACACCGACGCCGAAGCCGCCGTCACCGCCGGCGGCTGCTCCCCCGCCGGCTTCGCATGCGCGGCGACCCTGGACGACCGCAACCGGTGGCTCACCGCCTCGTCCAGCGTCACGGGCCGCCGCATCTGGGTCGCCAGCCGCCCGGCCTCCTGGCCGAGGCGGGCCACGTCCTCCCACGGCAGCCGCACCACCAGCGTCAGCTCCGCCTCGCCGTCGGGCAGGGCGTGCATCGCAGGAGTAACTCGGTCGTTCATCGCCTGTTCCTCACGTCGGCCCCGCGACCCGCCTTCCCCGCGCCGCGGGCGGTTGCCGACACATACGCACGCCCGGACGGCTGCGTTCACCGGCAGGACCGATTCACCGACGGCGCTCCGGGCACACGTGTGGCGTGGTCATCCCCGTTCATGACGTGAACCCCGCGCGGCGCACCGCCTGGGTGACGTACGCGCTGCTCGCCGCCAACATCGTCGTGTTCCTGCTCACTCCCGGCATGGCCGGTTCCGTGGTCGGCGAGGGCAGCCTGGCCCAGCTGTGTCACCTCCAGGCGTTCCTGGACCAGTACGCGGCCGTGCCACGGGAGCTGATCCATCACCAGATGCCCCGGCTGGTGCCCACGGGTGAGGTCGGCGTGGGCCCGCAGGGACCCGGCTGCGTGGTCGGCCCGCCGCCCTACGACAAGTCGCCGGAACTGAGCGTCCTGACCGCGATGTTCCTGCACGGCAGTTGGCTGCACCTGCTGGGCAACATGCTGTTCCTGTGGATCTTCGGCAACAACATCGAGGACCGGATGGGGCACATCCGCTTCCTGGTCTTCTACGTGGTCTGCGGATACGCGGCGTCGTACGGCTTCGCGGTCCTGAACAACGCGTCGGCCGCCCCGCTGATCGGCGCGTCGGGAGCGATCGCCGGGGTGCTGGGTGCCTATCTGGTGCTGTATCCGAGGGCCCGGGTCTGGGTCCTCGTCCCGTTCCTGATCTTCCTGCCGCTGCGGCTGCCCGCCTGGACCGTGCTGGGCCTGTGGTTCGCGCTCCAGGCGGTGTACTCCTCCGGCGGGGGGATCTCCGACGCCGGCACGGTGGCGTACGCGGCGCATGTCGTCGGTTTCCTCGCCGGCATGCTGATCGCCTGGCCGCTGCGCCCCGGCACACCACCGCCGCCGGAGCCGCGCGGCATCGTCTTCGGCAGGCGGGCGCGGCCCGGCTGGTAGGACCGGCCGGTCGCCGTCGCCGTCTCCGTCAGCGGGCGGTCCGCGTGTGCACGTACTCCACCAGCCGCGTCAGCGCGTCCGGGTCCGTCGACGGCATGACGCCGTGGCCGAGGTTGAAGACGTGGCCCTCCAGGTTCGCCGCCGAGTCCAGGACCTCGCGGGTCTTCGCCTCGACGGCCTCCGTCGTGGCGAACAGCACCGTCGGGTCGAGGTTGCCCTGGAGTGCCTTGCCGGGGCCGACGCGGCGGGCGGCCTCGTCCAGCGGGACGCGCCAGTCGACGCCGACGACGTCCGCGCCGGCCTCGCCCATGAGCCGCAGCAGCTCGCCGGTGCCGACGCCGAAGTGGATGCGCGGGACGCCGTAACCGGCCACGGCCTCGAAGACCTTCGCCGACGCCGGCAGCACCGAGTGCCGGTAGTCGCTGGGGGCGAGGGCGCCGGCCCAGGAGTCGAACAGCTGGACCGCCGAGGCGCCGGCCTCGATCTGCACCTTCAGGAAGGCGGCCGTGATGTCGGCGAGGCGGTCGAGGAGGTCGGCCCACAGCCCGGGGTCGCCGTACATCATCGCCTTGGCGTTCTCGTACGTGCGGGACGGGCCGCCCTCGACGAGGTAGCTGGCGAGGGTGAAGGGGGCGCCGGCGAAGCCGATCAGGGGCGTGGCGCCGAGTTCGCGGGTGAGCAGGCCGATGGCCTCGGTGACGTAGGAGACGTCCTCGGGGGTCAGGTCGCGCAGCTGGGCGAGGTCGGCGCGGGTGCGGATCGGGCGCTCGACGACCGGGCCGACGCCGGGCTTGATGTCGAGGTCGACGCCGATGGCCTTGAGCGGGACGACGATGTCGCTGAAGTAGATCGCCGCGTCGACGCCGTGCCGGCGCACCGGCTGGAGCGTGATCTCGGTGACCAGCTCGGGCCGCATGCAGGACTCGAGCATCCCGATGCCCTCGCGCACCTTGCGGTACTCCGGAAGTGAGCGCCCGGCCTGCCGCATGAACCACACCGGCGTGTGCGGCACGGGCTCGCGCCGGCAGGCCTTGAGGAAGGCTGAGTCGTACGGGGCGGACGGCTGCTGGGCCCGGGGGGCGTCGTTGGCACTCACGGGCCAAGTTTCGCACGCCCCCGACGGGCGTGATTCAGCCCCTGGACAGGCGCGGGGTGTCTAGCCCGACACCCGGGCTCCGGTCCCCGTAACCTTCCGGCATGGCTGCGGCTCAGGGACGACTGTCGGACGGCGCTGGCGGAATGGACGAAGCGAAGGACACCGAGAAAGACCGGCGGGAGGCGGACTCCGCCCCGCTGCCCTTCCGGGCCGCCGTCGACGCGCTCATGGCGGCGCGGCTGCGGCCCCAGATCGAGGTCGAGCCGACGCGCCCGCCTGGGCGGCTCGCTCCCTACACCTACGCGCTGGAGGCCGCGGTCGTCGACGGCGACGAGGACCTGGCCGACGGCCGGCTGGTGCTGCTGCACGACCCGGCGGGGCACGAGGCCTGGCAGGGCACGTTCCGGCTGGTGACGCTGGTGCGCGCGGAGCTGGAGCCGGAGATGGCCGCGGACCCGCTGCTGCCGGAGGTGTGCTGGTCCTGGCTGACCGGCGCGCTCCAGACGCGCGGGCTGACGTACGGGGAGCCGAGCGGCACCGTCACGCGCGCGAGCTCGCACTACTTCGGGGGTCTGTCCGCGCGCCCGGCCGCCTCGCAGATCGAGATCCGCGCCTCGTGGACGCCGCGCGAGGGCCTGGGCGGGGTCCCGGACACGGCCGCGCACCTGGCGTCCTGGTGCGATCTGCTCGCCCAGGTCGCGGGGCTGCCGCCGGCCGGGCCGGGGGACGCGTCGGTGGTGACGCTGCCCCAGCGGCGAGGACCGCAGTCCCGCTGATCGAACCTGTTTTGGCCCCGTACTGATCGAACCTGTACGGGGCGGTCAACGCTGCCCTGTCGACGATCACACCTGCGTCCCCCTCTTGGCCGAATCACTTTGTCGATACGGCCACTTTCGACCGCGTATCGACGCATACCGAAACCGTTCGACCTTCGAATGATCGACCGCATGTCCGAATTGCACGGATTGTTATCACCGATTCGTGATCATTCTCTAAAGGCGGACGGGTTGGGTGCCGAAGACGACTGTGACCTTGAAAGCACGGTTCGTCCCGGCTTCACCCCCACGAGCCGGCCCCGTCCCGCACCCCAGGAGGCCTGGTGTCCGTTCTCCTCGAGCAGCCCACAAGCCTGGTCGCCTACCGCCCGAACAAGCCGACCGCCATGGTGGTCGTGGCCGATCCGCGCGTCCGCTCCACCGTCACCCGCCACCTGTGGGCGCTCGGTGTACGTGACGTCATCGAGGCCTCGTCCATCGCGGAGGCTCGTCCCCGCATCGGCAACCCCCGCGACATCTGCGTCGCCGACGTCCACCTGCCGGATGGCTCCGGCCTCACCCTCCTGTCGGAGACCCGCGCCGCGGGCTGGCCCAACGGGCTCGCCCTCTCCGCGGCCGACGACATCGGCGCCGTGCGCAACGCGCTCGCCGGCGGTGTGAAGGGCTACGTCGTC
>NZ_NGFN01000461.1 GCF_002148965.1 Streptomyces swartbergensis
CCCCCATCGGCGCCGCCGCCGCACGCCTGCACCGCCGCCCCCCGGGTGCCCCGAGCCACCCGGGCGGCTACCGCGAGCTCTCCGGCCGCGAGGTCGAGGTACTGCGGCTGGTCGCGGAGGGCCAGTCGAACAAGGCGATCGGCGTCTCGATGGGCCTGTCCGCACTGACCGTCAAGAGCCACCTCGCCCGCATCGCCCGCAAGCTCGGCACGGGCGACCGCGCCGGGATGGTCGCGGTGGCGCTGCGGACGGGAATCATCCACTGAATCGCTCCCTGATGACCCTTTGTGATCATTCACTCACGTGAACGGGCCCGACAGCGGGTCCCCTACATGTCACTCACGGTTCGTGAATCCGCCATTTCCCCGACCTGACTGGTTTGCGACCCCCGGGCGCCCGCCGACGGAACGTTCCGTCGGCGGGCGCTGTCCATACATGGATACCCTTGACAGGTGACCGACGCCCACGAGACCGCAGCAGACAGCTCACTGCGAACCACCGGAGGCGCTCCTCCGGACGACGACGGATCTTCTGCTACGGAGGCGCCGATCCCTTTGCTGGAACCACGTGAGGGCATTCCGCCCGTGATCGCCGACGAGGCTGCCCTGGCCCGGGTGATCGCCGCCTTCGAGGCGGGCTCCGGCCCGGTCGCCGTCGACGCCGAGCGGGCGTCCGGCTACCGCTACGGCCAGCGCGCCTACCTCGTCCAGCTGCGCCGCCAGGGCGCCGGGACGGCTCTGATCGACCCCGTCGCCTGCCCCGACCTGTCCGCCCTGGGCGAGGCCCTGTCCGGCGTCGAGTGGGTGCTGCACGCCGCCACCCAGGACCTGCCCTGCCTGCGCGAGATAGGCATGGTGCCGACGCGGCTGTTCGACACGGAGCTGGCCGGGCGGCTCGCCGGGTTCCCCCGGGTCGGCCTCGGCGCGATGGTCGAGGGCGTCCTCGGCTTCGTCCTGGAGAAGGGGCACTCCGCCGTCGACTGGTCGACCCGGCCGCTGCCGGAGCCCTGGCTGCGGTACGCGGCCCTGGACGTCGAGCTGCTCGTCGACCTGCGCGACGCGCTGGAGAAGGAGCTGGACCGGCAGGGCAAGCTGGAGTGGGCCCGCCAGGAGTTCGACGCGATCGCCTCCGCTCCCCCGCCGGAGCCGCGCAAGGACCCCTGGCGGCGTACGTCCGGCATGCACAAGGTGCGCCGGCGGCGGCAGCTGGCCGTCGTACGGGAGCTGTGGCAGACCCGGGACCGGATCGCGCAGCGGCGGGACGTCTCGCCCGGCAAGGTGCTCGGGGACACGGCGATCGTGGAGGCCGCGCTGGCGGTTCCGGCCAACGTGCACGCGCTGGCCGCGCTGAACGGTTTCGGACACCGGATGAGCAAGCGACAGCTGGAGCAGTGGCAGGCGGCCGTGGACCGGGCCAAGGCGTTGAGCGAGGCGCAGTTGCCGCAGCCGGGGCAGCCGGTGACCGGGCCTCCGCCGCCGCGGGCCTGGGCCGACAAGGACCCTGTCGCCGCGGCTCGGCTGTCCGCGGCCCGGGCGGGGGTTTCGGCGCTGGCCGAGCAGCTGAACATGCCGCAGGAGAATCTGATCACGCCGGACACCGTGCGGCGGGTGTGCTGGGAGCCGCCGGCGGTGGTGGACGCCGAGTCCGTGGCGGCCGCGCTTGCCGGGTATGGCGCGCGGCCGTGGCAGGTGGAGCTGGTGACACCGGTGTTGGTGGAGGCTCTGTCCGTCGAGGAGGCCTAGCCGCCGCAGAGCTCGTCGTCGTACGGCGGCTGCGCGCCCCTGAGCGGCAGGTTCCCTACTTCGTGGCACCTCGCGTGAAGCCGTTGTAGATGAACCGCTGGAGGAACAGGAAGACGATCAGCGTCGGGACGATGACGAGGATCGCGCCTGCCGAGATGGTCTCCCAGTGGGCTCCGAAGGGGCCCTTGAAGCGGAACAGGGACGTCGAGATCACGCCAAGATCTTCGGAGGGCATGTAAAGGAAGGGGATGTAGAAGTCGTTGTAGACGTTGATCCCCTTCACGATCACAACGGTCGCGATCGCGGGCTTGAGCAGCGGGAAGATGACCTTCCGGTAGACCGTGAAGGCGTTGGCGCCGTCGATGCGGGCCGACTCGTCCAGGGAGACGGGGATGGACCGGACGAACTGCAGGAAGATGTAGATCGACACGATGTCCGTGCCCATGTAGAGCGCGACCGGCGCCCAGAGGCTGTCGAACATCCCGAGGCTGTTGACGATCTGGAAGGTGGCCACCTGGGTGGTCACTCCGGGGACCAGCGCGGCGACCAGGAACAGGGCCAGCACCAGCTTCCGGAAGCGGAACCGGAAGCGGTCGATGGCGTACGCCGTCATCGAGCCGATGAGGACCGTGCCCCCGATGGCGACGACCAGGATGACCGCCGTGTTCCCGAACGCCGAGAGCATCCGGCCGTCCTGGAACGCCGTCACGTAGTTGTCGAAGTTGAGCGGGTCGTCGGGCAGCGTGAGGGCGCCGCTGTCGTCCGCCATCTCCCCGGAGGTCTTCAGCGACGTCAGGAAGACCACGGTGAGCGGCAGGAGCACGACCAGCGTCGCGAGGACCAGGGACAGGTACACCAGGGCACGGGCCACGGCACGGCGCGTCATACGAGGTCCACCTTGTCGTCCGGGACGAGGCGCCGCTGCACCCAGGTCACCACCAGGATGATCAGCAGCAGCACGACGGCCGCCGCCGAGGCGAGGCCCGTCTTGTTGAACTGGAAGGCCAGCTTCACGGTCTGGATCACGAAGGTCTCGGTGCCGGTCGCGCCGCCGGTCATGATGTACGGGATCTCGAAGACGGACAGCGACCCGGAGACGGACAGGATCACCGACAGGCTCAGCACGGGCCGGATGCCGGGCGCGATGATGTGGCGGAACTGCTGCCAGCGGTTCGCCCCGTCCAGTTCGGCCGCCTCGTACAGCTCCCCCGGGATGGACTGGATCGCGCCGAGGAAGAGGACGAAGTTCAGGCCCATATAGCGCCAGACGGAGACGCCGGCGAGGGAGACGTTGGCCGAGGCGGGTGTGCCCAGCCAGGCGCGGTCGCCGTCGTAGCCGACGAGGCGCAGGATCGCGTCGAGGGTGCCGCCGTCCTGGAAGAAGTACAGGAAGACGAAGCCGATCGCGACGCCGTTGATCAGGTACGGGAAGAAGAGCACGCCCTTGAAGAAGGTGCGGAAGCGGACGTTGAAGCTCAGGACGGTGGCGAAGTAGAGGGCGGCGCCGATCTGCACCACGGACGCGGCGAGGTAGTAGCCGCTGACGAAGAACACCTCGAACAGCTCGGGGCGGGTGAAGAGTTCGGCGTAGTTCTCGGCGCCCGTCCAGTGCAGTTCGGGGCTGACGCCGTCCCAGTCGGTGAAGCTGTACGCGACCATGTTGACGATCGGCGCGTAGGTGAAGGCGATCAGCAGGACGAGCGGGGCGATCAGGAACAGCCAGGGGGTCACGCCCCGCCACCGCCGCGCCCGGCGCGCGGCGGTGGGCGGTGTCGGCCCGGCGGGCGCGGCCGGCGGCACCGGCCGCGCCGCCTTCCGGGTGGTGTCGGTCATCAGGACCCCAGGTTCTTCCGCGCCTCGGTCCACTTCTCGCCCAGCCCGGTCAGGAAGTCGTCCAGGCTGCCCTTGCGGGCACCGCGGGCGAGGTCGACGAGCTCCTGGCGGTAGTCGGGCTTGTAGATGCCGACCTCGGACTGGTTGTCGATGGACTTCACCTCGGCGCCCTTGGTGTCGTCCAGGTCGAGGAGCTTCACGCCCGCCTCCTCGTAGGGCTTGAGGACGTCGGGCAGCGGGGCGTCCTTGAGGGGCGAGAGGGCCAGGTTGGCGTCCGCGTAGCCGGACTTGTCGGTGAACCAGTCGATCCAGGCGCGGGCGGCGGCCTTGTGGTCGGAGTTGACGTTGACGGCCTGGTTGTAGTCGGGCAGCGTCACCGCGCAGAACGTGCCGTTCTTCTGGGCGGGGAAGGGCATGAACCCGATGTCGTCCGGGTCAGCGCCGGCCTGCTTGGCCGCGCCCTGCATCTGGATGACCGCCCAGGAGCCGAGCCACATCGTGGCGATCTCACCCTTCGCCAGGCGGGGTTTGGACGCCTCCCAGTTGGTGGTCGTCGGGTCCTTCTCGATGAGATCCGAGTGCACGATGTCGTAGAGGAGCGTATCGGCGGTCCGGAGATCGGCGCCCTCGGCCCAGGGGTCGCCCTCGGCGAGCTTCGTGGTGGCCTGCTCGTCGCAGCTGACCGAGCCGTTGGCCTGCGTCCACTGGGTGAGCGGCCACATGTCCTTGAAGTTCGTGTAGTAGGGGATCGCGTCGGTCTTCGACTTGATCGCCTTCAGGTCGTCGAGGAACTCGTCCGGCGTCGTGGGCCAGTCGGTGATCCCGGCCTGCTGCCACACCTTCTTGTTGTAGATGAAGCCCGGGACGGCACCGAGCGGGCTCTGCCCGTAGACCTTGCCGTCGACGGCGGTGTAGTCGGTGAAGCGGTATTTCTTGCTCCGCTCGGCCTGGGTGCCGAGGGAGGCGAAGAACTTCGGGTAGTCCTTCTTCTCGATCACGGCCGGGATCATCAGCACGTCGCCGTAGTTCTCCGTGTTCATACGGATCTTGACCTCGCCCTCGTAGTCGGTGAGGCCCTCGAACTCGACCTTCACCTTGGGGTAGGTCTTGTTGAACTCGGCTGCGTACTTCTTCATCGTCCCGTCCTGCACGAGGTCGGTCCGATGGGTGAGGACGGTGATGGTCCCGTCGACCTTGGCGGGATCGTCGGGCGCGTCGGCGTCCGCGCCCTTCGAGGTGCCTCCGGTGCCGGTACAGCCCGAGGCCAGCAGGGCGGCGCCCACGGCGAGGGCGAGGACGGTACGGCGGTTCATGTGCATCAGCTCCGTTCGCGGAGAGGAACTCGGGACGGAAGAGCACGTGCGGTATGGCTGGTTCGGCACTCTGACAGCGCTTTCTCAACCGGTAAAGTCCCATTCCCGCCAACGCTGCGAAACCTGTACACGCCTCTTCACTGGACCGGTTTAGGGAGTGCGCATGCTGGATGCCACACCGCTCGGCGACGGATGGATCCTGCGGCACGAGCCGGACGCGCTCCCGGCCTCGGTGCCGGGCTGCGTGCACACCGACCTGATGGCGGCCGGGGTGATCCCGGACCCGTTCCTGGGCCTGGGCGAGTCCGAAGTGGCGTGGGTGGGGCGCCGGGACTGGACGTACGAGCGCGAGCTCACCAGCGCGTCCGCACAGGAGCAGACCGACCTGGTCTTCGACGGGCTCGACACCGTCGCCGAGATCTCCCTGGACGGGCGGCTGCTGGGGAAGGTGCGGAACATGCACCGCTCGTACCGGTTCGACGTGACGGGGCTGTCCGGGCGGCTGTCCGTGCGGTTCGTCTCCGCCTACGCCGAGGCCGAGGCCGTGCGGGGGCGGCTGGGTGAGCGGCCCGCCGCCTACGCCGAGCCCTACCAGTACCTGCGCAAGATGGCCTGCTCCTTCGGCTGGGACTGGGGGCCGACCCTGGTGACGGCCGGGATCTGGCGGCCGGTGCGCCTGGAGCACTGGTCGACGGCCCGGATCGCCCGGGTGCGTCCGCTGGTCACGGTCGACGAGGGCGTGGGGGTCGTCGAGTTGGCCGTGGACGTCGAGCGGACCCGGGTCGAGGCGCCGCTCGTCCTGGAGG